>JAHHSK010000001.1 GCA_020025255.1 Ruthenibacterium sp.
CTGCAAGCAGAAATATTCTCGTCATCGGCTGTAGTTTTTGGATAGACTGCCCGTCTTTTCCCCTTGTGTGAGCATCCTTACATCGCCTTTTCACCCAAAATCTCGTTTTCGAGCACTGGGATCGTGCGAAAGCCTATTTTCCAAAACGTTGCAGCACTTCATCAAGCAGCAAAGGAATCGCTTTGGTGCCGTGTGCATCCGCATTTACGGTTGCCTGCATACCGCGGTGCAGCATGCTGCACCGCGGTATCATTTCTTAAAGCATTTCCAGGATCCTTTTTCGGTTTTGCAGGAACATTTGCGTGATCTGATAGCTTTCCGTATCTTCATAAGCACACGGCCGGATCGCGCCTTTTCCGAAATGCAGGATCTGTGCCCCCGGCATTCCCAACAGAATCGGGGAATGGGTTGCAATGATAAATTGCGAGCCGAGCGAAGCATACTTTTCCAGTTCCGCCAGCACGGTAAGCTGACGCTGCGGCGAAAGCCCCGCCTCCGGTTCATCGAAAAGATATAAGCCATTCGCTCCGAGATAACCCTGCATCACGGAAAGAAAGCTTTCTCCATGTGATTGTTCATGAAAGCCCTGCGAGGGGTGCCTGAAATCGCTGTACTCGATTTCTTGCGTTGCCACATTGTAAAAGCTTTCCGCCCGCAGGAAGTACCCATGCTTTTCTCTCCGGTAGCCTCGTGTCAGTGCCAGCGCATCCGAAAGCTGTGAATGGGAATCAAAGGTGGAAAACGCATAATTCTTGCTGCCGCCTTCCGGGTTGAAGCCCGAAGCGATCGCGATTGCCTCCAGCAGTGTTGATTTTCCGCTGCCGTTTTCTCCGCAGAAAAGCGTGATTGGCTTTTCAAGCAGAATTTCTCTTGTTTTTGCAATGGAATCAATATCGTTCAGATAACTTTTTTGAGGCAGCTTATTCAATTCGATTTTAATTTTCCTTACAAACAATTCATTCAAATGTCCTGCCCCCCTTTAGGCTGATTATATCCTGCTTTGTTTCCGGTTTGCAGCAAAAAGGGCGGTGTTCGATAGCTGAACACCGCCTCTTTCAAAGGCTGACTCATACAGTTCCGGCTTACAGCAGCGGATCAGTCATATGCAATATACAGATACGAAACATATCCCAGCTTGCCGTTGTATTCTACAAGAGCCCATTCGTTTTCCTTATTGCCGCGGCAGATAACGCGCGTACCGTTCGGGATCACCGTGATCTTTGCACTTGTTTTATCCGGCTTTTCCCTCATATTCAGCCCTTTGGATGCGTATACCGTTACCGGCACCTGAACAAATTCCTGCGATACCCAGCCGGTTTTGCCGCCATAGGTCGTCTTGATCCAGGAATCCTTCTGTTCCATGCAGGGGATGAGTGTGCCGTTGGGGATCGTCAGCAGCTTTTCATGATTTGTTCCCGGGCCGCTGCGCAGACGCAGCCCTCCATCCGCTTTGACCTGTCC
Source organism: Ruthenibacterium sp. (assembly GCA_020025255.1). Lineage (GTDB taxonomy): Bacteria > Bacillota > Clostridia > Oscillospirales > Ruminococcaceae > Ruthenibacterium. The sequence goes on from JAHHSK010000001.1 coordinate 1,462, forward strand.
GTCAAACAGTAAGTACACCGCCGATACCCAGCCCGTATTGCCGTTATATGTTGTCTTTACCCAGCCCTGTTTCCATTCTGTGCAGGTAAGATGTGTGCCATCCGGAATCGTTGTGATTTTATCACTGTTGGCATCTGCCGCTTTCCTCAGGCGCAAGCCTCCGTCCGCCCGCACTGTGGCAGCGCGCGCAGTTTTCTGTGAGGAAGCCGCACTTTCCGGCTTGGAAGATGCACTTTCCGATTTGCTCGCAGAGCTGCTTTCCGGCTTACTTGCAGAGCTGCTTTCCGGTTTGCTTTCGGGATCACTTTCCGGCTTGCTTGCAGTGCTGCTTTCCGATTTGCTTTCGGAATCACTTTCCGGCATTGATTCAGGCTGCTGTACCGCGTGTGATTCGCCAGTGCTTTGCGAAGACGGCGAAGGCTTTTTTTCCTTGCCGCAGCCCGTCAGCAGCAATGCTGCACACAATATCACGGCTCCCAGTTTCCACACGTTTTTCTTCATTCCAACGCACTTCCCTTCTTGCCCTTTCGGCAGTTTCTACCCTGTATACGATAAAAAACTGCCAATTCTTTCATTTTTCTTTGTTTTTCCAAGAAAAGATGCGTTTTCAATTTATTCTTTCTTATTCTGCATACAGCGAAATGATATTCAAAATCACCTCGACCGCCTTATCCATGCTTTCTGCTGTGATGCATTCATAAGGGCCGTGAAAATTGTACCCGCCCGTACCGAGGTTCGGGCACGGCAGCCCCATATACGAAAGACGTGCACCATCGGTGCCGCCGCGTGTTGCTTCCTCGTACCATTGCACGCCTGCCTGTTCACACGCCTTTTTCGCGTTATCGATCAGATGCATGCAGGGACGGATCCGTTCCAGCATATTGTAATAGCTGTCTTTTACCGTCAGCTCCACCTTCGCCGTCGGATATTTTGCCCCAAGATGCGCTGCAATCCGTTCCAGCTGCGCCTTGCGTTCTTCAAAGCGTGCGCGGTCATGATCCCGCACGATGTAATCTGCCTGTGCCTGCGCCGCATCGCCCGAAACGGATTCCAAGAAGAAAAAGCCCTCGTAGCCTTCCGTGTGTTCCGGCACTTCCAAGGACGGCAGCATTGCATCGATTTGTGCAAGCAGCTTTAAAGCATTCACCAGCACATCCTTAGCACTGCCCGGATGCACCGAAACACCGGTCACATTAAAATGCGCACTGGCCGCATTGAAGTTTTCATACGAAATGCCCCCGGTTTCCCCACCGTCCATAGTATACGCATAATCTGCTCCAAAGCGCTGCACATCAAAGTGATCGGCGCCTTCGCCCACTTCCTCATCGGGTGTGAATGCGATTTTGACTGCGCCGTGCGGAATGCTGCTGTTGATAAGCGTTTCACATGCTGTCAGGATTTCCGCAATGCCTGCCTTGTCATCGGCACCGAGCAGTGTGGTGCCGTCCGCAGTGATCAGCGTTCTGCCCTTCAAATCCTTCAGGAACGGAAAATCCTCGGTTTTCATCACAAGGCCGCTGTCACCCAGCACCACATCGCCGCCGTTGTAATTTTTATGGATCAGCGGATGCACATTTTCACCGGAAAAAGCGGGGGCTGTATCCATATGCGCGATCCAGCCGATCACCGGCTTATCTTCCATGCCCTTTGTAGCCGGGATGCTTGCATACACATAACCCAGCTCGTCCATTTCGGCATCGGCAATCCCCATTGCCTTCATTTCCTGCACCAGCATTCGCCCCAGATCCTTCTGACGCGCTGTTGTGGGCGTACATCCGGTTCCCTCCTGCGAAGTGGTGTATACTTTTACATATTCCAAAAGACGTTCATATGCTTTCATTTTATTTATTCCTTTTCTTGCTGTTCTTTTTTACGGCTCAAGCGGTGCGATGCACTGGGCTTCGGTTCCGCCTCTTCCTTTTTTTCAACACGGGTGATCGTCACCTTTGTGACGGCACGCGGGGTCGCCTGTGCAACCGTCAGCACGATGCAACCGTCCTCCATTGCAAGCGTTTCCCCTGCCGTTGGGATCTTACCCAGCTTTTCTGTAATGAATCCGCCAATCGTTTCACTTTCCACATCCGGCTGTGTTCCGATGATTTCTTCCAGTTCTTCCAGCGTCACATCGCCATCTGCTTCATACATATTTTCCGCAAGCTGTACAATGCCTTCCTCGTCATGTTCGTCATCCAAATCGCCCACGATCGTTTCCAGCAGGTCTTCCAGTGTCACCATGCCCTCTGTGCCGCCATATTCATCCACAACGATTGCAAGATGCATGCGCTTTTTCTGGAATGCGTGCAGCAGATCCGAGCAGGTCATGCTTTCGGGCACATACATCACGCTGCGCATCAGTTCTTCCGGCTTCATCCCGGCGTTTTCGCCCGGGCCCAAAAGCGGCACCAGATCCTTCATAAACACAGCGCCCACAATGTCGTCCAGATCCTCCCGGTAAACCGGGATGCGGGAAAAATGATTTTCTTTTTGCAGCAGCATGATCTCTTCCAGCGATGCCGTGACCGGAACGCCCACAACATCGGTACGGTGCGTCATGATTTCGGAAACCTTTCGGTCATCGAATTCAAAAATATTGCGAATCATCTCATGCTCGCGCTCATCGACAGAACCATTTTCTTCCCCGGCTTCTACCAGCATCAGGATATCCTCTTGCTCTACGGTTTCGTTATCCCCTTCCGGCCCGATCCCCATCGGACGCAGTACAAGGTTTGTGGATGCCGCAATCAATCGGATCAAGGGACGGCAAATATGGTTGAGCGCCCAGATGATGTTTACCACGTTCAATGCCACACCATCCGGATTTCGCATTGCGATCCGCTTGGGTGCAAGCTCACCGAAGATCAGCATAAAATAGGACAGGATCATTGTGATGATCACCACGATCAGCCCATGGAGCGCCGCAGGGGAAATCGGCAGAAATGCCAGCATCTGTACGATCGGTGCCGCAAAGCTTTCTGCTGCGGCAGCCGATGCCAAAAAGCCGGAAAGGGTGACACCGACTTGAATCGTCGCCAGAAAATCAGAAGGGGCATCGGTAATGATCAAAAGCTTCTTTGCGCGCGGATTGCCTGCTTCAGCAAGGCGTTTCATTTTCTGTGTGTTGACGGATACCACCGCAAATTCACTCATTGCAAAAAAAGCGTTCGATGCGATCAGGCAGATCTGCAGCAGCAGACCCGGAAGGACATTGTCCATAAAATCAAATCTTTCTCCTTTATTATTTCATTATAAACATATGAAAATGTTTGCTTTCAATATACCAGAAGCATTGCTTTTGCGTCAATCGGCGTTTTCGGGCAAAATATTGGCATCGCGCCTTAATTATGCTATACTGTATAACGTTATATTATCCGTTCGGAACAATGCTCATTCGCGCGTCTGTTTTTGCGGTTTTGCTTTTTTCGGCGGCACTCTGCTTATTCCTGCCCGTCTTTTTCCGAGGTGTTTTGTATAAATTCAAACGCTTGACGATGATTGGCACTGCCCTGAGGACTCCGCTTTTTTATGAGTGCCGGGCATTTCTTCCCGGCTGTATGCCTCCGTACTTCTGCTGAACGCCCTGAAGCTTTGGCTGAAGGCGGCTTCGTTCTGGCCGGAATTCACCGCAGCGGTGTGGAACAGGCGGTTGCTGCTGCGGTTGCCATGAATGGGAACGGTGATTTCGGCATCCCGGTTCCGGATTATGCGCAAGACAACGTATCCCTCTAAGCGGTAAAGATCATCCAAAGCGGTGTCGGCATCGTCAACAAAATAGTTTGGCACAAAAACGAATGGTAAAGGAGCTTTCTCATGAGCAAAAAGCGTATTTTAGTTGTTGCACAGCATTATTGGCCGGAAAATTTCCGCATCACTGATATCTGCAAAGGCTTTGTCGATGATGGTTATGAGGTGGATGTGCTGTGCGGGCTGCCGAACTATCCGAAGGGCGAATGGTTCGAAGGCTATCGGTATACCGGCCCGCGGCGTGAAACGCACGATGGTGCTGAAATATTTCGCGCCGGAGAGATCCGCCGCAAAGGCAACACCAACATCCGCATCTTTCTCAATTACATATCCTTTCCCGTTACGGCACTGTTCAGTCTGTTCCGTCTGCACGGGCGCCGGTATGATGCCGTATTCAGCTATGAAACAAGCCCGGTGCTGATGATGCTGCCCGCGATCGTTTATGCAAAGCTGCACCGCATTCCGCTTACGACCTATGTTTTGGATCTATGGCCCGAAAACCTGTATGCGGCACTGCCGATTGAAAACAAGGTGCTGCGCAGCATTGCACAGGCCGTATCCGAATGGTTCTACCGGCGCAGCGAACGCCTGATTGCCATGAGCCCAGCACTGGAACAGCGGCTTGAAAAAATCGCGCCGAAAGCGCAGCGCACGGTGATCCCGCAGTACTGTGAGGATTTTTATGCGCAGGATGTTCACGATGACGCGCTCAAAGCCCGTTTTGCGGGTCGATTCAATGTTCTTTTTGCCGGAAATATCAGCCCGATCCAGGGGCTTTCCATGCTGGTGGACGCGGCATCGCGTTTAAAGCAGGACGGTCGCAGTGATATCCATTTTGTGATCGTCGGAGATGGCATGAGCCGCCAATCGCTGGAACAGGAGATTGCTGATGCCGGTGTCAGCGAGTGGTTTACCTTTGAAGGGCAGCACCCCGTCACCGATATTCCCGCCTATCACACCATGGCAGACGCCCTGTTTGCCGCTTTGAACGACAGCGAGGATGTCGGCCTTACTGTGCCTGCAAAAATCACAAGCTATCTTGCAGCAGGCCGTCCGTGCCTTGTCAGTGTGAACGGCGAAGCCGCCCGCGTTGTCAGTGAAGCAAAGGCCGGCCTTACCAGCCCCGCGGGCGATAACGCCGCCTTTTATGAAAATCTGCTGAAAATGGCGGCACTTTCCGAGGAAGACCGCGCTGAATTCGGGCGCAGCGGGCGCAATTATTATCTGGCCAATTTCCGCCGCACCCCGCTGCTGCGTGCGCTGGAAGAATTTATTCTGAACGGGAACTGACCGCCGGCGTGTGCCGCAGCGGATGTGCCCGCATATTCTGACCTTACAATATTCACGGGCTGCTTTTTATGCCCTATTTCTGCTTGCCAAATCTTCAGGGGGGGAATCTATGAATCTGACGATCACCATTGTTGTGCTGGTTTTGATGCTGTACATTCCGGTTTCGGCGCTGATTGCACTGATCGTTGCCCTGTGTACCCGAAAAAAGGACACAGCCTCGTTTCAGCGCACCTTCCGATCGGTGTTCTGGGATTTCTTTTCCGAACTGCTGAATCCGTTCAGCTGGTTTTGATCCCAGCCTTATCCGGTTTCTGCCAAGCCGGTTCGGTCTGCTGCGAGCATCCATTCTGATACAGAAAAAGCGGAGGGAATCCCTCCGCTTTTTTCTTTTTTCCGGTGCAGCCCGGATGTTTTTCGTTCCAACGCACTCTGTCGTTTTATTCGATTACGCTTATCTGCGGGCCTTTCGGCGTATCCTTGACTGCATAGCCCTTTGCCGCCAGCTCGGCGCGGATCTCATCTGCACGCGCCCAGTTCTTTTCCTTTTTCGCGGCAGCGCGTTCTTCCACCAAAGCCATAACCTCTGCCGGGATCTCATTCTTTTTGCGGTTGTACAGGATGCCCAGAACACCGGTCAGCTCATCAAACGTCTTTGCTGCCTGTTCCAATGCTTCGCGGCTGCTTTTTGCTTCATAGGTGTTGATTTCACGCACAAAATCAAACAGTGCCGCCAGTGCGTCCGGCGTATTGAGGTCATCATCCATCGCCGTGCAGAATTTTTCAACCGCCGTTTTTGCCTTTTCCTTCAGCGTTTCATCCGTGCCGTGCGCATTTTCGATTGCAAAATCCAGATTATCACGGCAGGTGTAAATACGCTCCAAGCTTGCCTTGCATGAACCGATCAGCTCGGCTGTATAGTTGAGCGGGCTGCGGTAATTGCCCGTCAGCAGAAAATAGCGGATCGGCTCATAGCCGTACACCTCGCTCAGCTCGCGCACGGTAAAGAAATTGTTTGCGCTTTTGCTCATCTTGTGGTTATCAATGTTCAAAAAGCCGTTGTGCATCCAATAATGGGCAAAGGTGCATCCGTTTGCACATTCGGATTGGGCGATTTCGTTTTCATGGTGCGGGAAAATCAAATCTTCGCCGCCCGCGTGAATATCGATTGTCTTGCCCAGATGCTTTCTTGCCATAGCGCTGCATTCGATATGCCAGCCGGGGCGGCCTTTGCCGTACGGACTTTCCCAGTACGGTTCCCCGGGCTTTGCCGCCTTCCAAATGGCAAAATCAGCAGGGTCTTCTTTTAAGCCGTCATCCATGCGGCTGCGCAGTTCCCGGTTGCCGCTTTCCAAATCCTCCAAAACAAGGTGCGAAAGCTTGCCGTAATCCTTGAATTTCTTGGCACGGAAATAAACATCGCCGTTCTTTGCAACGTATCCATAGCCTTTTTCAATAATATCGGCAACGATCGAAAGGATCTCATCGATATGCTCCGTCGCACGCGGACGCACCGTAGGCTCCAGCACGTTCAGCCCTTTGCAGTCGCGCAGGAATTCTTCCTCATAGCGGTGTGCGTATTCCTGCATGGGGATCCCTGCCTCGTTTGCTTTTGTGATGATTTTATCATCAATATCCGTAATATTGGATACAAACAGCACCCGGTTGCCGCGATATTCCAGATAACGCCGCAGCGTATCGAACACGCATACCGGCCGTGCATTGCCGATGTGGATAAAATTATATACCGTTGGGCCGCAGACGTAAATGCGATATTCGCCTTCCTGAATGGGAACCAGTTCTTCTTTTCGGCGTGTCAATGTATTGAATACTTTCATCGTTTTCTCCTCCCTGAAGGGATGGTTTGTTTTATTTCAGCTTCATCATGCCTTGCGCCCCCAGAAGCACTCCGGCACGCGCTGCATTGAAGTTGATGCCTCCCTGCATATAAACCGTGTACGGTGCACGAACGGGGCCATCGGCCGAAAGCTCGATGCTGCTGCCCATAGTAAAGGCTCCCGCAGCCATGATGACCGGGTCCTCATAACCGGGCATATCACTGGGGATCGGTGCCGCAAAGCTGTCCACCGGGCTTCCCTGCTGCACACCGCCGCACAGAGCCTGCATGCCTTCCGGGCTGCCGGTTTCCACACTTGTGATAATATCATTGCGATCCTCGGTATATTTCGGGGTGGCGGCATAGCCCAGAACTTCAAACAGTGCCGAAGCGTAAACGCTTGTCTTCAACGCTTCGCACACCACACCCGGCGCATAGTAAAGGCCAAGATACAAATCGCGCAGTGTATCCAGCGTACACCCGATCTCAGCGCCGACACCGGGCGCTGTCAGCCGATGTGCGCACAGCTCCACAAGGTCTGCACGGCCTGCGATGTAACCGCCGGTCGGGGCAATGCCGCCGCCCGGATTCTTGATCAGGCTGCCTGCCATAAGGTCTGCGCCGCGCTGCGTCGGTTCCTGCTTATGCACAAATTCGCCGTAGCAGTTATCCACCATAACAATGATATCCGGCTGCACCGCTTTTGCCGCTTTGCTGATCGCTTCGATCTGATCGAGCGAAAGAGCCGGGCGTGCGGCATAACCGCGGCTGCGCTGAATATAGCACATCTTTGCCCCCTTGCACTTTTCGGCAATCCCGGCAAGATCCGGCGTACCGTCGCAAAGCAGTTCCACCTCGTCATATTCTATGCCGAAGTCAATCAGGCTGCCGTAATGCGTGCCGTCAATGCCAATGACACCTTGCAGCGTATCATACGGACGCCCCGCAGCGGAAACCATGCGGTCGCCCGGGCGCAAAACCCCAAACAATGCCACAGTCAGCGTGTGGGTTCCGGACATAAAGCTGCTGCGGAAAAGCGCGGCCTCGCTGCCCGTCACCTGTGCAAATACCTGCGCCAGCTTTTCGCGTCCGGCATCATCCATGCCGTAGCCGGTTGTACCCACGAGATGATTTCCCCCGACATGATTATCGGTAAATGCGCGCAGCATTTTCAGCTGATTGTATTCCTTGATTTCTTCCAGCTCGGCAAAGCGTTCTTTGCACAGCTGCATCGCCTTCGCATCCGCATCCAGCAGCGAACGCGACAAATCATAAAATTCCTCGATCATTACTTTTTATTCCTCTTTCATTTCTTGTTTGCTGCAAGGGCTTGCTCTGCATCATCCCTCACGGCATAAATCACCGTTCCCGAACGGATAAAACCCAGCCGTTCGTAAAAGCCGCACCGTTCCTTTCGGCACATAAGCGAAACCGCACGCCCTTCGCCGGATAGTTTTGCCGCAAGCAGCGCCGTCAGCTTTCCGCCGATGCCTTGTCCGCGAAACGATTCCTTTGTTTCGATCCCGGATAAAAACGCCCGATCTTCATTCAGCGCATAGGCACCCGCCGTGGCTATGACTTTTCCCTTTGACACAGCCGCCCACACTTCGGCGGCACCATGCGTGCGTTTTGTACATAGTTCCGAATAAAAGTTATCCCACGCCGGCGCATCCGTTTGCCGGCAGCAGAAAAAATCAGCGATTTTCGCTGCGGACGGGACCCGTTCGATTTCAAAATCAAGCCGGGCTGCCGGTACGGCTGCACTGCACGCATCATACTCCATAGAAAAAAGCGGTTCCTGCATGCGGTAGCCCTGCGGCAGCTCGCCGCATACAAAAAGGGATTCCACACCCATAAACTTCAAAAAAACGCCCATTTCCTGCACATCATATGTACCGCACAGCCGCGCGCCTGCGCCTTTCACTTCCAGTGCGCCGGTGCGGTCAGCCGTAAAAAAGCGTATCCATGCATCGGCTTTGCCAAACAGGGAAAAATCCGTCCGCATTTCCGGTTCCAACGCATTGCAGCGGCGCACCGCACGCAGAAAATCCCCGCGGGTCTCATCACCGACCTGTGCAATCAAAGTGCGTTCACCAAAGCTTTGTAATGACGTCCGCGCACTTCAAAGTTCGGATAGCTGTCAAAGCTTGCACATGCCGGGGAAAGGGAAACGATATCCCCTGGCTTTGCTGCATCCTTTGCAAGCTGTACGGCCTGTTCCATGCCATCGGCATGCAGGATGACAAGCCCGCTTGCGGCAAAGCCCGGGTCGGCACGAACCGCATCCTCGATCTTGCGTGCCGTTGCGCCCGTCAGGATCAGCGTTTTCACATGGGCGATCAGCTCCGGCGCAAGCGGTGCGAAGCTGATGCCTTTATCCGAGCCGCCTGCAATGATAATCAGCTTTTGATCAAATGCGCGCAGCCCGGCGATCACCCGGGTGGGGCTGGTAGCGATCGAATCGTTGAACCACTGCACTCCATTCAATGTCCGCACCGGTTCGATCCGATGTTCCACTCCTGCAAAATGCTCTGCCACATCCGCCATGGCCTGTGTGCCGGCCAGCGTGCGGGTTGCGCAGAACGCAGCCAGCAGATTTTCCAGATTATGCTCCCCGCGCAGCGCAACCTTTGATTTATGGATCACCGGCGTCACGATCCCGTTTTCAGCAAGGCAGAGCATGCCGTCATCTCGCAGGAAACCGCCGTTTTCCACAATCGATTTGCGGGTGAACCAGCACATGCTTCCACGCACATCTTTCTGCATGCTGCGTGAAATATCATTTTCATAGCCCAGCACGGCATAGCCGTCTTTGCTTTGATACCGCAGGATGTTCCGCTTTGCGTCCACATACTCCTGCATATCCTTGTGATGATCCAGATGATTGGGCGTGACATTCGTAACCACCGCAATATCCGGCGATTCCTGCATGCTGATCAGCTGAAAGCTGGAAAGTTCCACTACGGCGATATCCTGCGGACGGATCGTATCCACGACCGGAAGCAGCGCACGGCCGAGATTGCCGCCCAGATGCACGGTATACCCCTGCCGTTCCAGAATTTTTGCCGTGAGCGTAGTGGTCGTTGTTTTGCCATCCGAGCCTGTAACCGCTACGATACGGCATGGGCACAGCCGGAAAAACAGTTCCATTTCACTTGTTACCTGCGCGCCTGCCTGTTTTGCGGCAACAAGCTCCGGCGTATAGTATTCAAAGCCCGGAGTGCGCATGATCATCTCCTGTCCTTTCAGACCATCCAGATAATGCTCACCCAATGAATATTCAATATCCAATCTGCGCAGAGCATCTGCGTAGGAGCCGAAGGCATCCAGATTCGGCTTTTTATCACAGAGTGTGATTTTTGCACCACACCGGCTGAACAGCTCGATACACTGCTGATTCGTCACACCCGTACCGATAAATGCAACCCGTCTGCCGCGCAGCGATTGATAAAACTCCTCGATTTTCTGATCCATTGTCCCACCTCATTTGCATAAGTATAGCTAGTATAGCATATTTGAAAGCACTTTAAAAGGTTCACTAAGATTTTACTTGCGGATTCTTCCTTTTTCGTCAGGATTTCGTCTTGTTTGACCCGCCTTGTCATGTTAAAATAGATTCGTATCGGAAAACTAAAATCGAAAGCGGCGGAATCCCCGCCTGTTTTCCGTGTGACTGAGGAGGAACTGCTTTTGAATACGGAATTGTTCGGTTCGTTTGGAAGCCACTTGTTCGATGACCGCGTGATGCGCGAGCGTCTGCCGCTGCGGGTGTATGCCTCGCTGCGCGAAATTCGGGATGAAGGCAAGCCCTGGGATCCCGAAGTGGCCGATGTTGTCGCAGAGGCGATGAAAAACTGGGCCATGGAGCATGGCGCAACCCACTACATTCACTGGTTCAGCCCGATGACCGGCACCGGGAGCGGCAAGCACGACAGCTTTATTGACGGGGTAAATGAAGGCACTCCGATCTTGAATTTTTCCGGCAAAATGCTGGCAAAGGGAGAAAGCGATGCTTCCAGCTTCCCCTCCGGCGGTCTGCGCGCCACCTTTGAAGCGCGCGGCTACACGGCATGGGACCCCACCTCCCCCGCCTTCGTTCTTGGCACAACTCTTTACATTCCCACCGCTTTCTGCGCTTACACCGGCGAAGCTCTTGACCAGAAAACACCGGTACTGCGCAGCATGCAGGCCGTCGGCAGCCAGGCTCTGCGCGTACTGCGCGCACTGGGCGATACCGAAACGGTTTCCGTTCAGCCCACGGTGGGTGCCGAACAAGAATATTTTCTTGTGGACAAGGATCTTTTCGACCGTCGTCTTGACCTGAAAGTGTGCGGGCACACTCTGCTGGGTGCAAAGCCTCCCAAGGGGCAGGAATTGGAAGATCATTATTATGGCAGCATCAACGAGCGCGTGCGCGAATTCATGCGCGAATTGGATGACGAACTGTGGCATTTGGGTGTTCCTGCAAAAACCGAGCATAACGAAGTGGCGCCCGGTCAGTATGAGCTTGCCAGCGTTTTTTCCACTGCCAATATCGCCTGTGATCACAACCAGATCATGATGGAGCTGATGCGCAAGGTTGCTTTGCGCCACAATTTCGCATGCCTGCTGCATGAAAAGCCGTTTGCGGGCGTCAACGGCAGCGGCAAGCACAACAACTGGAGCCTTGTTACCAACACCGGGCATAATCTGCTGAGCCCTTCTGATAAGCCGGAAGAAAACAATGTTTTTCTTGTTACGCTCTGCGCGGTTATTACGGCAGTGGATCAGTATGCTGACCTGCTGCGCCTTTCCGCCGCCTGCCCCGGCAATGAAGACCGTCTGGGCGGAAATGAAGCCCCGCCCAGCATTGTGAGCGTGTTCTTGGGCAACGCCCTGACGCACATGCTGCATGAACTGGCAGACGGCCACACGCTTCACCGTCAGGACCGCGGCGCACTGTGGACAGGCGTCAGCAGCCTGCCCTTGTTCAAGCTGGATGATTCCGACCGCAACCGCACTTCCCCGTTCGCCTTCACCGGCAACAAATTCGAATTCCGCATGGTCGGCTCCAGCCAGAGCATCGGCCTTGCCAACGCGGTAACAAATGCCATTGTTGCAGATGTTCTGCACGATTTTGCCGATAAGCTGGAAGATGCTGCCGATGTAAACGCCGTTGTGCATGAAATCGTTTCCGAAACCTGGCGCGAACACAGCCGCATCATCTTCAACGGCAACAACTACAGTCAGGAATGGGCTGCGGAAGCCGCCCGCCGTGGCCTGCCGGATATCCGCGGCATGGTCGATGCCGCCAATGCGTTTATCGACCCCAAAAATATCGCCATGTTCGAACGCACCAAGGTGTTCACGGAATCCGAATGCCGTTCCCGTTATGAGATCACGCTGGAAACCTATTCCAAGCACATTCACATCGACGCTTCCACCATGCTGGAAATGGTCGATCGCAGCCTGATGCCGGCCGGCTATGAATACCTGTCGCGTGTGAGCCGTGCATCATACTATACCGCACAGAACGGATGCACCTGCAAAAGCGTCAAGGCGGATCTGGAACTGCTGTGCGCGGTGCTGGATCGCACTGCGGATGCGACCCATGCGCTTCGCAAGGCACTGAACGATCTGGATCAATCCCATCTTGGGGAAAAAGCGCGCGCCGAAGCATGCCGCAGTCTGCGTGAAAATGAAATGGCCGCCCTGCGTCTTGCCGCAGATGAATTGGAACAGCAGGTTCCGCAGACTTATTGGCCGATGCCGGATTACTGTGATCTTCTGTTCGATCTGTAAGCGGCACTGCCGGCGTTTGCCCGATCGATTCTGTACCGGAAGTCTTTTGAGCGGCGTTTTCAGCGTGCGCCTGCACAGGATATTTTTCACACAAACGAAAACGGAGTATATGAACTTGAAGTTCATATACTCCGTTTTTTATTTTGCCGTTTTTTGTGACGTATTTTCTATGATGCGCACACTCTATTCCAAGAGCCGCTTACCGCTGTTCGATCGCATCGATCGCGTTGATGACGGCCGAACGCAGCCCGCTGCGTTCCAGTTCGATCACGCCGCGGATCGTTGTCCCGCCGGGCGAACATACCGCATCCTTCAATACACCGGGATGTTCGCCGGATTCCACCAGCATCCGCCCTGTGCCGGACACCATTTTACCCGCCAGACGGTACGCCATTTCACGCGTCATTCCATATTTAACGCCGGCATCCCCCAAGGCTTCGATAAACATACTGACAAATGCCGGGCCGCAGCCCGCCACGGTTCCTGCAATATCAAACAGACGGCTTTCGATCGGCTGAACCAGGCTGATAAACGACAGCAGCTCTTCCACCAGACTGTATTCCTCCTGTGTCAGCGTATGCTCCTGTTCCAGCAGTATCACACCATCACACACGCGCACCGGTGTGTTGGGCATAGTGCTGATGTGATGCGTTCCGGGCATAAAGCGTTCCCACTCGGTATTCTGCCAGCCCGCAGCTACTGAAACAATGATTTTATTTGACAGCATACCGCGCACGGATTCCAGTACTGTTTCGATCCGATACGGCTTCACCGCCACGATCACAAGATCCGATCGTTCGGCAACTTCCTGCACTGTACGGCAGGGATACATGCCTTTCGGTTGTGTCACTGTACAGAGTTTTTCGTATCGCTTTGCACAGGCACAGATCTGCTGCGCACGCAGCGCCCCGGAGCGAATCAGCCCCTCGGCAATCGCCTGTGCCATATTGCCAAAGCCGACAAAGCCGACTATCAATTCTTCTCTTGCCTTCATGCTTATTTTCCCCTTGCCTTAATTTATCATAATCCGGGCAGACCGTCGAAATACGTATCCACCTGCGGTTCATCCGTCTGCGAAAAATGACGGCGCGCATACCACACGGCATATCCTCCCAGGATCAACACCTGCGTCAGCTGCGCCAGAATGGCCGCATAGGTTGCACCTTGCAGCTGCCAGCGTGCAACGCACGGGGAACTGATCAGCGCGGAAACAAGAATGGCGCATACATTGGCAATGATCAGTTCTTTCATGCGCCGCATCACGGTAAGCACCATGCTGTAAAACAGCACCAAGGCTGTCAGGATCGATGATATCACCATAGGTGCCAGCAGATATTGGTACTGTGCAAGACTTGGCGCCACAAAGGTTTCAAGCCCCCAGCGGCCCAAAAAATGCACCCCCAGCAGCCCGATCGGCAGCAGCGCCAGCACTACGGCCTGTACGCCCAGCACGGCCTTAAAAAAGCCCTTGCGGTCGCGGTGCGCATAGCTTGTAGCAAAAATGGTAATGAATGGATTGAACAGATAGGTTGCCCCCACCTGCAGCAGCACGACCGGCTGCGTTACCGGGCCATAAATGCCCAGTGCGGTTTGCCCCAGCTTCCCGGCAAGCACCAGCTTCGGGATCGAAGCCGCCGTTGTATTCAAAAAGCTGTATACGGCAAGCGGCAGACATTCCAGCAGCAGCGCTGTCACATGCGAAACCGGCGGATGTTCCGGCGTATAGAACGCGCGCGCTTGAGGCAGCGAATAGAATACGAACACCAGAAGGCTCGTTGCAAACATGACAAGCAGCGTCAGAACGATATTGCCCGTAACTTTAAGCATCAGCACAAAGGAAAGGATCGTCACGACCCCGCGCACGGCATACGTTTTGCCTACGATATCCAGACGTTCGCTGCGCTGGTCGATCGCATTGTAGATATCCGTAAAGGATTCCACCATGCGGTATCCCAAAAACAGCATGACGCAGATGCTTTGCTCGGCACTGTACGGATTTTCCCCTGTCAGTGCATTATAAGCGACAAAGCCCGCACAAAGTGCGGATGCCATGGCACAAGTCCATATCCGGCTGCGGATATAGGTACTGGCAGAGTATAGTTCCTTGATATCGGATACCTGAAAGCTGTACATCCCATACGAGGCGATCGCAAGGAAAATCCCCGTCGCCGTCAGTGCCGTATTATATACGCCGGAAACCTGCTCCCCTGCCAGACGCACCACAAGGATCCCGCACAGATACTGGCTGATCATGTAACACAGCTGACCAAAAGTATTCCATAAAATATTTCGTTTCATTGTCTGGGCGTCCTGCACAGCACGGCGCCTCCTTTCCCGATTTTATCGTATTCCATAGAATGTTTTCCGCTGTAATCTTTAACAGTATATCATTATTATGGCAAAAAAGAAAGCGGACAAAATGTCCGCTTTCTTCATTTCGTTTTGCCGGATCAGATCTTCGTAACCTGAATTCGAGTAAGTGCACGCTTTAAACGCGCCTGCGCCAATTCCAGCTCACGCTGATCTTTCGCCTTTGCCACCAACTGTTCGGCGCGTTCTTTTGCCCGCTGTGCGCGGTCGATATCAATATCTTCCGCCCATTCGAAAGTGGTTGCCACAAGGCGCACATTGTTTTTCATAACAGCCAGCATCCCGCCCGCGCAGGCCGCGCTGCGGCGCTTGCCGTCAATCACAACCGAAGTAGTGCCCGTACCCAATGCCGTCACATAAGGGGAATGCTTGGGCAGGATGCACACATCGCCGTCAATGGTACGCACAATCAGCTTTTCCGCTTCTCCGTCGTAAAATCCTCCATCCGGCGTTACGATCTGCAAATGAAAGGTAGCCATAAAAAAATCCTTTCCGGAAGTAATTTCTCTGCGTCCATGCGAACGCCGATTCCTTACAGCGACTTTGCTTTTTCGATAACGTCGTCGATCGTACCCGCAAACAGGAATGCCGATTCCGGCAGATCATCGTGTTTGCCTTCGATGATTTCCTTAAAGCCGCGGATCGTCTCTTTGATCGGGACATATTTGCCCTGCATACCGGTGAACTGTTCTGCAACGCTGAACGGCTGCGACAGGAAACGCTGAATCTTACGCGCACGAGCCACGGTCAGCTTATCTTCCTCTGAAAGTTCATCCATACCCATGATCGCGATGATATCCTGAAGCTCTTTATATCGCTGCAGGATTCGCTGCACCGCACGCGCCACCTCATAATGCTCTTTGCCCACGACATCCGGTGCCAAAATGCGGGAGTTGGATTCCAGCGGATCAACAGCCGGGTAAATACCAAGGCTGGAAATGCTTCGGGACAAAACCGTCTGCGCATCGAGATGCGCAAAGGTGGTTGCGGGAGCAGGGTCCGTCAAGTCATCCGCAGGGACATAAACTGCCTGCACGGATGTGATCGAGCCTTTTTTCGTCGAGGTGATGCGTTCCTGCAGAGCACCCATTTCCGTTGCAAGGGTCGGCTGATAGCCAACGGCGCTCGGCATACGGCCCAGCAGAGCCGAAACCTCGGAGCCTGCCTGTGTAAAACGGAAAATGTTGTCGATGAAGAGCAGCACGTCCTGATTTTCCCGATCGCGGAAATATTCCGCCATCGTCAGGCCGGAAAGAGCAACGCGCATACGCGCTCCCGGCGGTTCGTTCATCTGGCCATAGACCAGAGCCGTCTTGTCGATAACGCCGCTTTCCTTCATTTCATAATACAGGTCGTTGCCTTCACGGGTGCGTTCGCCGACGCCCGTAAATACGGAAAGGCCGCCGTGCTCCTTCGCAACGTTATTGATGAGTTCCTGAATCAGAACGGTTTTGCCGACGCCTGCACCGCCGAACAGACCGATCTTACCGCCCTTTGCGTAGGGCGCGATCAAGTCGATGACCTTGATGCCGGTTTCCAGGATTTCCGTAGTGGATTCCTGTTCTTCAAAAGAAGGCGGCTGGCGGTGGATCGGCCAGCGTTCTTCCGTCTTGGGGGCAGGCAGATTATCTACCGGTTCGCCCAAAAGATTAAAAATACGTCCCAGGCACTCGTTTCCTACCGGAACGGTGATCGGTTTGCCGGTATCCACGGCCTGTGCACCGCGGACAAGACCATCCGTGCCGGACATAGCGATGCAGCGCACGACGTCGTCACCGATATGCTGTGCCACTTCCAGCGTAACCGTCTCATCCCCGTTCTGAACGGTGATCGCGTTCAGCAGAGCGGGCAGCTCCCCGTTCGGGAACTTAATGTCAAGCACAGGTCCAATGATCTGGGTAACTGTGCCGATGTTCTGTTTGCTCATTGGCTTGTCTCCTTTTATTAAAGGGCTTTGCTTTGCGTGTCTTATGCCTCGGCGCCCGCAACGATCTCTGTGATCTCCTGCGTGATCGCACCTTGGCGTGCACGGTTATATCGCAGCGAAAGATCCTCGATCATTTCGTTCGCATTCTTGCTGGCTGCATCCATTGCTGTACGGCGCGCTCCTTGCTCGCTTGCAACACTTTCTGCCATAGCACCCCACAGCAGACCTCCCACATATTCCGGGACGATCGCATCATAGACTGCTTCTGCGGACGGTTCATAGATCGTAAGGCTTTCCGCTGCGCTCTTTGCCTGTTCCCGCTCATAGCGGATCGGCAGCATTTTTAACGTGCCGGGCTGCTGGCTGAGCATGGAAACAAAGTTGGTATATACCACATACAGCTCGTCAAACTCACCTTTGCGGTACTGCTTGCACAGCATGCGGGCTATCGCAAAGCAATCGCCCAGCGAAACATCCTCTGCGATCGAATATTCTTCTGTCAGCGTCTCCAGACGGCTGCGCTGGCAGAATTCCACCGCTTTTTTGCCAATCGGCAGGATGCAGACGGTTTTGCCTTGGATCTGCTGCTGCAGTTCCTTAAAAACATTGTTGTTGTAACCGCCTGCAAGGCCGCGGTCACCCGCAACTACGATATAACATGCTTTTTTCACATTTCTTTTCTGCACATAAGGCGAAGAGAAATCGGTGTTGCCGTATGCAATATCCGTCAGGCAGTCATGAAGCGTTGTGAAATACGGCCGCGTGGCTTCCGCACGCATTTTTGCATGTCGGAGCTTCGAGGATGCCACGAGCTCCATGGCCTTGGTGATCTGCATAGTGCTTTCCACGCTCTTGATGCGCAGCTTGATATCTTTCATGGACGATGCCGCCATGCTGCCGAGCCTCCTTTATGCGTGGGATTTGATAAATGTTTGCGTAAATTCCGTCAAAGCCTTTTCCAGTGCTGCCTTTGTCTCATTCGACAAATCGCCTGTATCACGGATCGGGGCTAAAACGTCTGCATCGTGCAGATTGGAAAGATCCTCATACAATTCCTGTTCGTACTCTTTGATAAGTGCAACCGGAACATCGGCAAGGAAATCATTGGTAACTGCATACAGGATGCACACCTGCTTTTCAACCGATACCGGCGAATTGCGATCCTGCTTGAGCACCTCCACGATGCGTTCGCCCTGAGCCAAACGGCGCTTGGTGTCGGCATCCAGATCGGAACCGAACTGGGCAAAGCTCTGCAATTCACGATACTGCGAATAAGCAAGCTTCAGCGTGCCGGCCACTTTCTTCATCGCCTTGATCTGCGCGTTGCCGCCGACGCGGGATACCGAAATGCCCGGGTTGACTGCCGGCATAACGCCGGAATGGAACAGTTCGGTTTCCAGGAAGATCTGTCCGTCTGTAATCGAGATAACGTTTGTGGGAATATAAGCCGAAACGTCGCCGGCCTGTGTTTCGATAATGGGCAGTGCCGTCAGGCTGCCGCCGCCGTACTCCGGCGCAAGGCGCGCAGCACGTTCCAGCAAACGGCTGTGCAGATAGAACACGTCGCCGGGGTACGCTTCACGTCCGGGCGGGCGGCGGATCAAAAGGCTGAGTGCACGGTAAGCAACTGCGTGTTTGGACAAATCATCATAAATGATCAGAACATCCTTGCCCTGATCCATGAAGTATTCACCCATGGCGCAGCCCGAATACGGTGCAATATACTGCACCGGGGCAAGCTCGGAAGCCGATGCCGAAACAACGATCGTGTAATCCATTGCCCCTGCAACCGTCAGGGTTTCAACAAGCTGCGCAACGGTAGAACGCTTCTGACCGATTGCAACATAGATGCAGATAACATCCTTGCCCTTTTGATTGATGATCGTATCGGTTGCGATAACGGTTTTCCCGGTCTGCCGGTCACCGATGATCAGCTCGCGCTGGCCGCGGCCGATCGGGATCATGCTGTCGATTGCCTTAATACCTGTCTGAAGCGGCACCGAAACACTCTTGCGTTCGATGATTCCGGCTGCCTTATGCTCGATCGGGCGAATTTGTGTTGTTTCGATTGCGCCCTTGCCGTCGATCGGCTGTCCAAGCGCATTCACGACACGGCCGATCATGGCGTCACCAACCGGGACGCTGACGACACGGCCCGTGCGTTTCACGGTGTCGCCCTCCTTGATGCCTTCATCCGAGCCCAGCAGAACGATTGCCACGCTGTTCTCTTCCAGGTTCAAGGCCATGCCGTATTCCCCATTTTCAAACTCGACCAGCTCGTTTGCCATACACTTTTCCAGCCCATAGGCGCGTGCAATCCCGTCGCCCACAAGGATGACCGTGCCGGTTTCGGCGCTTTCGATCTTGGCATCATAGTTTTTGATTTGGTTTTTGATAATCTTGCTGATATCCTCAGGTTTTAACTGCATAGTCTCACCAACTTTCCTACGTTCAAATACACCGGCTTATGCCTGTGTCAGCGCACGGCGCAGCGAAGCCAGACGGCCGGCTGCCGTGCCATCCAATTCCTTGCCTTCATAGCGCAGACGGATACCGCCCAGAACGGACGGATCGACATGGGTTTCCAGCAAAATAGTCTTGCCGGTTTTTTCGCCCAGCTTCGCGCACAGAGCTTTCTTTTGTACTTCGTCCAGTTCCACTGCGCTGGTCGCCTGCACCGGCAGGATGCCGCGCTGTTCATACAGACGCGATTTATATTCCTGCAGGCAGCCGGCCGCTGCGCCGAGCATGGAGCGTTCGCACAAAATCTTCAAAAAATTCAGCACATATCTGTGCACGCCTTCCCCGAAGGCTTCGTCCAGCATAGCCAGACGGTCGCTTTTCGGCAGGGCAGGATTCTGCACCAGCTTGATATATTCCGGCATCTGTGCAAACAGCTTTACGGCTGTTTGCAGCCCTTCCAGGCATGCATCCTCACAGTGCTCATCCTTTGCAAGCTCGTAAAGTGCGCCGCCGAATTCCCGCTCTGCCGCTGTCATGATGCATCACCCACACGGTTGATGAAATCGTCGATCAGCTCTTTGTGAACCGCAGGATCGATTTCCTTTTCCACAACGCGTCCGGCAATATCCAGCGCAAGCTCGGAAATATCATTTTTCAGTTCACCGGCAGCCTTGCGCCGTTCGCTTTCGATTTCAGCATTGGCTTTGGTTTTGATTGCCGCCGCCTGCTGCCGCGCTTCGCTCACCAGTTCTTCCCCGCGTGCTGCTGCACGTGCCGTAGCAGTTCGGACGATTTCGCCCGCTTCTTCTTTGGCACTGGCAAGCCGCGTCTCGTATTCTTTCTTCATTCCCATGGCATCCTCCTGCGCACGCTGTGCATCGGAATAGGATGTCTCGATTTCTTCTCTGCGCTTTTCTAAGATTTCCTGCACCGGCTTGAACAGAAAGTGCTTTACACCGGCTGCAAGCAAAATCAGGTTGCAGATCTGGAAGACGAACGTCCAAGGCACGAAGGTAACGAGGTCCTGAAATTGTTTCATTCTGTCTCCTCCTTCCGGCAGCAGGCCGTACAGCCGCCGCCTTTTGCCTTTTGATTACAGCATGTTCATGAAAATATTCGGCGCAACGAAGAGGAGCAGCAGGCCTGTAACAAAGCCGTAAATACCGGTCGTTTCTGCAACAGCGCAGCCGAGCAGCATGGTAGAGGTAACGTCACCCTTGCATTCAGGCTGACGTCCGATTGCCTCACAAGCCTTACCAACGGCATAACCTTCACCAATACCAGGGCCGATACCGGCGATCAGAGCAAGACCGGCGCCTACCGCGCAGCCTGCGAGTATAATTGCTTTTTCCAACATAGAGGTTTCCTCCTAAAATAGTTTGTTTTTTGTATTTTCAGTGCACTGGATAAGCGCATCGGAAAATTGTGTCGATCAGGCGGCGTTATCCCTCGGTATCTGCCGCACTTGCAATATACAGGGTCGTGAGCATACAGAAAATAAAGGCCTGCATAAAGCTTGAGAAAAGGTCAAAATAAACGCTGAGCACTGCTGGTACACCCACCTGCAAAACCGGGATCGCACCCAGGATTTCGCCTGCGGCACCCGGCAGCCACGCAAACAGCGCATGCGAAGCCGCTGCAAGTGCAGCGTAGACAAGCGATGTGATAACACTGCCCGATACAATGTTGCCGAAATGACGGAACGCCATGGAAATCGGCGTAGCAAGCTCCGACAGGATATTGAACGGCGTCAGCACCGCAATGGGCTGCGTAAAGCCTTTGAGATAACCGCCCACCCCTCCGGTGCGGATCTTGGTGTATGTGATAAGCACGAATACGATCACTGCCCACGCCATGGTGGTGGACAAATCGCTCGTCGGCGGGAAAAGCCCGACAAGGCTCAACAGGCTCGACAGCAGCGATGAAGCGAACAGAGCTGCCACAAACGGGGAATAATAGGCAAACTTTTCGCCCATATTTCCGTTTACAAAGTTCTGCGCAGTCTCCACCAGAAATTCTGCAACGACCTGTCGTTTGCTTACCTGCCTTACCTTCAGTCCGCGCGTCAGGATGATGCACAGCCCCAGAATGATCAATGTTACAAGCAAGCTGTTTACGACGGTTGCCGTAATGGGGATTCCGCCAAAAACGGGGATCGTAAAGTAAATACGTGCGCCGGTGATATCAACGTTCATACCGGCTCATCGCCTCCTTCCTTATTTTGGGTCGGTTTGTATACGCCCAGAATCTGCATTGCAAAAATAGTCAGCCGCGGAAACAGCAGCGGGATGATTGTCGCCGCCCACGAAAAACAAGGCAGCAGGATCCCCAGCGCCGCTACGGCCACAGTGGCCAACATGCGCAGGCTGTACGACAGCTGCAATACAAGCTTTCCTCTCTTTTCGCTTGTTTCAGCTGCCATTTTCTGCACGCTGATGCCCAGCAAAAAGAAGTTGACAACTGCAAAGCCGCCGCCAAGCAGCGTGCCCCACAGTACTGTCATGTCCCACTTATTCAAAAGCAGGAAGATCAGGTTCATAAGAATCGAAAACGCAAGCGTACCTGCTGCAATGTGCAGCGTTTCGCGTTTCACTGTCTGCTGTATTTTCATATAACCCTTTCCTATCATACGCAAAGATTTGAAATCACCGATTATAAAAATTATTTTTTGTTGTTTTTCCGGCGGAACATTTTCACAAATTCGGCAAACGTGCTGGCTGCTGTTCCAAGCCCCAGAACGATTGCCGCAATAAAGATCCACGGCCCTACGGAAAAACGCTTCGTCAGCCAAAAGGCACCGGCAAGGCACACAACCAACGGAAACGCCAGCGAAAAACCAAGCTGCGTCAGCCACGCCAGATTTTTAAGCGCACCAAACCAATCTTGTTTTTTCACTTTTTCCTCCTTTGTCATCCTTTTTTCAGCGTTAAGCTTTATATTAGCAATATAAATAATATCATATCAAAACTTTTGTGCAAATACAATGTTTAATTATTGACAAAAAGGATTTTTTACTGAATTCTATTTTTTTCACAATCCGGTAAGTCAAAAAAAGAAAAAATTTTCCAACTTAATATATTTTTTCCGGTTTTGTCGTTTTATCCGTTCAATTTTTATTTTTCTTCCGGTATGCCTTGCCATGCACAGCAGTTAATGGTATCCTATATAGGAATAAAATGAATCGGACAGCGTTGAAAAGTATAGCATGTACGCAGTGGATGAGCAACAGACAAATACGGCCGTCTGTTTAAAACCTGCGGCGTTTTCCGGAAAAGTGTATAGTATATAAGGGAGAGAGCAGGATAATGGAAACAGGATTTGACAACAGTCTTTACATCCATAAGCAGACGGAGCACATCCGCCAGCGTATTGAGCAGTGGGGCGGCAAACTTTATCTGGAATTCGGCGGAAAGCTGTTTGATGATTACCACGCAGCCCGTGTTCTTCCGGGCTTCGATGCGAACGGCAAGATCCGGCTTCTTTATGAAATGCGGGAACAAGCCGAAATCATATTCACCATTTCGGCAGGCGATATAGAAAAAACCAAAATCCGTGCCGACCTTGGCATCAGCTATGATATGGAAGTTCTGCGCCTGATCGATGATATCACCCATATCGGCATCTGTGTGAACAGCGTTGTGATCACGCAGTACACCGGTCAGCCTGCCGCCGACGGCTTTGCCAAGAAGCTTACGATGCGGGGCGTCAAAAACTATATTCATCGTCCGATCAAGGGCTATCCTACCGATATCGCTCACATCTGCAGCGACGAGGGCTACGGCGCAAACCCCTATATCGAAACCACAAAGCCTCTGGTTGTTGTAACGGCACCGGGGCCGGGCTCCGGCAAGCTTGCCACATGCCTTTCGCAGGTTTATCATGAAATGCGCCAGGGCCGTGTTGCAGGATATGCCAAATTCGAAACCTTCCCCGTTTGGAACCTGCCGCTCAAGCATCCGGTAAACCTTGCTTACGAAGCCGCCACGGCGGATCTTGCGGATGTTAATATGATCGATCCGTTCCATTTGGAGGCATACGGCATCACAACCGTCAACTACAACCGCGACGTAGAAGCGTTCCCCATTGTGCGCAACATTCTTTCCCGTCTGACAGGCGATGAGAATGTATATCGTTCGCCCACGGATATGGGCGTAAACATGGCCGGTTTTGCCATTTCGGATGACAAGGTCGTGCGCGAAGCGGCACATCAGGAAATCATCCGCCGCTACTACAAAACCTTGTGCGATCATAAGCAGGGCAAAAGCACCAAGGAGGCTGTGGATAAGATCCAGCGCATCATGCAGGAGCTTTCGCTTACAACCGCAGACCGCGCCGTTGTTTTGCCCGCCCTTGCAAAGAGTGAAAGCAGCGGTGTTGCCGCGGCTGCGATCCAGCTGCCCGACGGCAAGGTCGTGACCGGGAAGGCAAGCAATCTGATGAGTGCCTGCTCCTCCTGCGTTTTGAATGCGATCAAGGCCATTTCGGGAATCGACGATTCCCTTACTCTCATCAGCCCGATCATTCTGGAACCGATCCTGAAGCTGAAAATCGATATTCTCGGCAGCCGTTCCAGCGTGCTGAAGGTGGATGACGTGCTTGCTGCCCTTTCGATTACGGCGGCAACCAATACACTGGCCGAACATGCCATGTCTGCCCTGCCGAAGCTGCGCGATTGCGAAATGCACAGCACCTGCATGCTGCATTCCGGCGATGAAGGCACGCTTCGTAAAATGGGGCTGCGCCTGACGACCGAACCGGAATACCCCAGCAAGGATCTGTTCTTCTGATTTTCCGGCCGCACGGTTCCGATTCCTGCTTTTATCCTGCCGCAGCTCTTCTTTCAGAGCTGCGGCATTTTTTTTGGCACGCATCGGAAAATGCCGCGCAGCATCCATGCCGGCTGCACATTTCTGCCGGTGCACCGGACGGCTGCATTTCTGCACCCGCTTCGCTGCGTCTGTCTGCATTTGCTGCAAACGCCCTTGATTCCGCTGACGCTCTGCGGTAAAATCAGGACAGATCATCCCGCACGAAAAGGAGAACGACGGAATGAATATCCGTATCATCGAGGTATCCGAAAAAAACGCAGAGGAAATCGCGCCTTTGACTGCCGATTTCCGCACCGCTTTGAAATCGTATAAAGGAATCATTTCCGCGCCGGACCCGGTCTCTGCGAAAGCGGAACTTTCGGAGTATCTTTCCTCCGGCTTTCCGGTGTATGCCGCTTTCGTGGAGGATCGCCCCGCAGGATATCTGGTCTGCAGGATCGAAGCACCGTGCGTTTGGGTGGAATCGCTTTTCGTGGCACAGACTTTCCGCGGCACCGGTGTGGCCGATCAGCTGCTGGAACGCGCCGAAGCGCTGGCATGTTCTTTCGGGGAGGAAACCCTTTATTTCAACGTGCACCCAAATAATCACCGGATGATTTCGTTTTTGAAACGGCACGGCTATACGGTTTTGAATCTGATCGAAATCCGCAGACCGTATTCCAATGAAACCCTGACACAGAAAATCGAAGTAGGCGCGCACCCCTTCGACTATTGAACGGAGATATTTGCCATGAAGATCGAACGATACACAAAAGACCGTATTCCGGATGTTTTGCTTTTTGAGGAAACGCTGCGCAAAGAAGAACCGCACTGGGGCTGGGATATCACCGAAGAATACATCCAAAACGTAACCGCCAGCTTTGAAAGCCCCGCGTTTGCCGATTCGATTTCGCTGCTTGCCTATCAGGACGGGAAAGTAGTCGGGCGGATCGATTCTTCTTTGATCCACAGCCATTTCGACGGTTCCTGCAAAGCGTATCTGGATTGGGTCTGCGTGCTCAAAAGCTGCCGCCACCGCAAAATCGCACAGAATCTGATGCAGGCTCTGCGCGGCGAACTGCACCGGCAGGGTGTGGATACCCTGATCGGGCTGATTGACGAAGCCGAGGGCGCACAGCATTTTTACAGGGCGCTGCCCGGTGCTGTGATCCGGGACGAGGGGATCTGGATCGACATTCCCTGATTTTTCTCGTTGGCGCTGCACGCAGGTGCATACTGCTCCGCCTGCAAAAAAGAATCCGAAACTCGGTGCCCCGCTGCACCGCCGCCCCGCTTTTGGCATTTCGGCTGAAAGCGGGGCGTTTTATTTTTTCACTGCTTTTCCTCAAAAACAATGCGTACCCATGCCCGGGGGTTCCGTTACCGAATTTCCGGCCCTCCTATTGCATTATTTGCATTATATGTTATAATGCAAATGAAGGAAGGTAAGTACATGATATGGAAATTTGAATTTGAAAGCGAAACACCCCTGTACATGCAGGTGCGCAATCAGGTCGTCCTGTCGATTTCCAAAGGCGAGCTTGCGCCGGGCGATAAGCTTCCGACGATCCGTGCGCTTTCCGATGAAAGCGGCATCAACATGATGACGATCAGCAAGGCGTATCAGCTTTTGAAAACCGAAGGCTATGTGCATACCGATCGAAGAAGCGGCACCGTCATTTCCCGCCGTGCCGTTCCAAGCGAACCGGATGGGGATACCACCGCACGGCTGCGCCTGCTTTTGGCTGAAATGCGTCTGCACGGCCTGACGGATGATGCGATTTTACACATCTGCAAAGCCTGCTTAGAGGAGGAAATGTAATATGTTTTCGATTGTTTTCTGGGGCTCTCTTTTTCTGGTCGTTCTCTGCCATTTTTTCGCACAGAAAAGCGAGGCAAAATTTCGCAAAAACATCGTGCTGGGTGTCACGCTTCCGGCACAGGCGCACGATTGCGCGGAGGTTGCCGCGCTTTTAAATGCCTTCAAACGGAAAAATAAAATTTTGTTCGGCATCCTGGGCACCGCATGCATTGCGGGATTTTTTATTCCAGATTTATCGGTCAGCCTGATCTTTTGGGGCGTTGTATTTCTTGCGGTTCTGGCTTTTCCGCAGATACTGTTCGTCAGCTGCAACCGCAAACTCGCCGCTCTAAAGCAAGCGCGCGGATGGACTTGTGCCGATGCAAAGCAGGTACGGGTCGATCTTTCTGCCATGATCTCCTATCCGAAGCCGAAGCCGGCAGCCTATCTTTTTCCCGCATTGCTCTGCATCGTTTCCATGCTGATGCAGCCGGCTCTGTGGTGGATGCACGCTTTATTCCTGCTCACGGTTCTTTTCAGCTGCTGCGCCGCCGTTTTTCTGTACCGCAAAAAGTCCGAAACGGTCGATGCCAACACCCAGCTGACGCAGACGCTCAGCGCGCTTCGCTACCGCATGTGGAAATACATCTGGTGCATCACCGCCCTGTGCTCTGCCCTGGCAAGCCTTTCCCTTGCAGTTCTGACGCTTTCCTTTACGGTCGGCATCACGCTGATGCTCGTCAGCAGCTTTGGCTGCTGCGCCGCAGTGGTGATGATCGAACTGCACACCCGCAGAATGCAGGAAAAGCTGACCGCGGAAAGCGGCACAGAATGGTATGTGGATGAGGATGATTACTGGCTGGGCGGGCTTTTCTATTACAACCCGAACGACAGCCACATCATGGCAAACATGCGCACCGGCACAGGCAGCACCTTCAATCTTGCCACCAAAACCGGCAAGTTCGTCACGGCGGTTTCTCTCGTTCTGGCTCTGCTTATCCCTGTTTTTCTGGTTTCGCTTGCAGTGGACGAAAAAAGCGAGATCCTTCTGGATCCCCGCGGGCAGAGTGTTCTCTGTGAAAGCGGCAACACCCGCTACGAGGTTTCGTTTGATGAAATCGAACAGCTGGAACTGCTGGAAGCGATGCCCGAAGGACTGTTCCGCACCAATGCATTGGGCGGGCAGCATATTTTCAAGGGCAGCTTTGCCGGCAGCGGAATGTCCGATTTAAAGATCATCGCTGACCCGACAGTTCCCCCGTATCTGAAAATCAAAACCGCATCCGGACGGTACTATCTGTTCGGCACACGCAATCCCGACGAAACAAGATCTGTTTTTGCAGAGCTTTCCGTCTTGATCGCCCCGGCAGACGGCACGCGCGAAAATCCCGCCGGATAAATACGGCAAAAGGCGGCGGAGATCCCGCTGATGCCCGGTAAGAAAGCAATTTAGAGATGATAAAAGGAGTGTCTCCATTGGAAAAGCACCCCGTTTGTTAGACAGTAGGATATACGATCTAACAGATGGGGTGCTTTTTCAAAGCTGCTTGCTCCGTTTGCTTAATTCACATATCTGCCCCATTCTGCAGCCAGCTTTTCCATGCTCCACGCCGCGTTGGCGGGGCTTGTGCTCGGCAGCTTCACGGCTTCGATACCGGGCTGTGCGTTATATTTTTCATACAGACGATATGCGGTTGCGCCGTTGCACAGGATCCGGCGGATCGGTGCCCTTCGGAGCAGCCCGCGAATATCCGTCGGCACCACATCGCGGATCGTGGCATCCGATGCACCGGTAATGGTGCAGCTTTCGATCGTATCCCAAAGCGCAATCCGATGCCGCAGCAGCATATCCTTCTTTGCCGCAATGCTTTGCGGCATTTCCTCATCCAGCAGCCGCGCCATCAGCTTCCAGAAACGATTCTGCGGATGCCCGTAGAAAAAGCCCTGCTCTCGGCTTTTGGGGCTGGGCCATGTGCCGACGATCAGCACGGTGCAGCTTTCATTATAAACCGGTTCAAATGCCATAGCTTTCCTTTCCGAGGCACGCTCTGCCTTGCCTGCGTTTCATCTGCGTATCGCATGGGCGGTATGCTTTTCTTCACGGTTCCTGCGCAGTGAAACATTCTTCTGCGCTGCCGAAGACGTGTGTTTCTTCCCACCGGATGCCTGCCTGCCGAACGAGCCGTGCAGCCGCTTGCTGCTTTGTACAGCCCGAATGGGAAATGCTGTACCACCCGGATGAAAGCGCAGTGATGCTCCAGCCCAAGTAGCCGTATTTTTTTACGAACTGTTCCATTTGCGCTTCGCTCATTGCTGCACAGGCGCCAAACGGCATGCTTTCCCGATGACGCACCTGATCCTCGCCATCCTTTGCCATAGGGATGCGATCCGATTGCTTTTCCCGCATACGGCAGATGAGCGAATATTCTACATATGCATAGGAGCCATCCTCAAAGATAAATTCCAGCGGAATATCATAATCTTCACAGAAATCGACCAGCGCATACATTTCCTCGGCTGTCATGCTGATCTGCCACAGTGCGCCGCCCGATGCATCGCTTGCCTGTGCACCGTTTGCAGCAATGAAATAATCCGGTTTTATTTTCTTGCCCAGCACTGCCTGTGCTGCGCTGCGCACATAGCCTGTTGCTGCAAGAATGACTGCCCCGCTGTCTGCCAGTTTTTTGCAGCAGACCGCCAGGTTCTTTTCGTGCGCAGCGTCTGCCCCCGCCGCAAGGATTTCATCGACATCGATTACCGCTGCTTTGATCCTCATGTACATTCCTCTCGTATTGGTTTTATTGTTTCATTCCCTGTGCGCCGTGCGTCTTTCTTTTTTTACGGGCTTATCGCAGAAAGGCAACGGCCAGATCGGTTTCCCACTCTTTTTCGGGCGGCAGTACGATCGTATCGGATTTTTCTGTCCATATGCCGCTGGCACTGCGCGCATCCGGCAAGCCATGCCACGGTTCAATGCAAAGGTAATGGATCGGCCCTTTGGCGCTCCACATCAGCACATACGGGAAATTTTCAATATTTACCGCGATGCTGCGTCCGGTATCCTTTTCCACGATCGAAAATGTTTTGGCTTTCAGGTCGGCAAAGCACACGCTGTCATGGTCAAACATTCCATCGTGCACCGGGATATCCGTCTGGTTTTCAAAATAGGTATAGCGTTCACCCGTTACCAGTCCATCGTTTTCATCGGTGACGATCACTTGCGGGGTTTGCGGTGCATCAAAGCGCAGCACATAATCCTCCGGCTTATGCTGCGGATCAAACGGACACAGGAAGGCCGGATGATACCCAAACGAGAACGGCATATCTTCATTTCCATCGTTTTCGACCCGAATTTCGTGGTGCAGTACATTCCCTTCCAGCCGATATGTGGAAAACAGCTTGAATGCAAACGGATAAATTTCCATAGTGCGCGCATTTGCTTCCAGGCACAGCGTAACCCGATCCGGATGCTGCTCGACCAAAGCATGTTCAAAATCCCGGGCAAAGCCATGCTGCTTTCCCTCATACATAACATCCTTATGCATAAATGTTCCGTTTTTCAGCCTGCCGCAGTACGGGAACAGGATCGGCGCATGACGCCCCCATATTTCCGGATCGGCCTGCCAAAGCATTTCCTGCCCATCTTCTTTTTTTATGATACTGTGCAGTTCTGCGCCCTTGCTGTGCACCTTGACGCGCAGCACCTCATTTTCAATTATAAACTCCATAGTGTTCCTCCGTAGTTGGATGCAGCCTTTGTAAACCGGCACCGCTCATTCATTTTCTGCAAATGCTGCCGCAACACGCTTGAGTTTTTCGCGGATCGGCAGTTCATAAGGACAGCGTACTTCACACTTGCCGCAGCCGATGCAATCCTGCGCCTTGGCTTTCTGCGATGCATAGCGCGAACGCGCCCACTGGGAAAGATCATAATGCTTTAAGTAGTTTTCAAACAGGAACATGCTGGGAATATCGATCCCCACCGTACAGGGGGCACAATACCCGCATCTGCGGCAAAAATCACCGGAAAGCTCTGCTCGGATCGCTTCACATTCCGCCATTTCCTCTTGAGTCAGCGGCCCGTGTATTTCCGCTGCTGCGGCATTCTGTTCAATTTCCTCCACTGTTGCCATGCCCGGAATCGCGATCGTGCAGTCCGGATTCTGAAGAATATACCGCATGGCAAGCGTTCCGTTTGTAATGTTGCCGCCCGCAAGCGGCTTCATTGCAATGATGCCGACGCCCTGCTGTGCCGCACGGTGCATCAGTTCTTCTCCCTGGCTTTCCACAATATTGTACGGGAACATGATCGTCTCCACCTGCGGATACGTCAGCAGCCGTTCAAAGCTTTCCACCGAATGAGCCGTAGCACCCAGATGCCGCACTTTCCCCGCTTTGATCGCATCCCGGATCGCTGCACCGGCTCCTTCCTCCGAAAATGCGAGTTCGAAATCGGCATCTGTTTTAATATTATGGATCTGATACAGATCGATATGATCGGTTTTCAGATCCCGAAGGCTTTGCTCAATATCCCGCGCCATATCCGCATAGGTGCGCGACATGGATTTGGTTGCCAGCACAAACTTTTCACGCAGGCCGCCCGAAAGTGCTTCGCCCAGATAGCGTTCCGAAACGGTATAAGCTCGTGCCGTATCAATAAAGTTCACACCTGTTTCAACCAGTTTTTCCATAAGGACCCGCGTTCCTGCCGCATCGATGCGCTGAATGGGAATCCCCCCGAAGCCCACGGCAGAAACCTGCAGCCCGGTTTTCCCGAGAACTCTGTACTTCATTTTCTTCCTCCTGTTGTGTCAGCTTCACGCTTTATTTTATTTATTATACACCTTATAAAATTTGTTGCAAATAGCATTTTTGTGGTATACTGTAATCATTGACGGATCTTATTGCGTTCATTCTAAAAAAAGGGGGGCTGGCAGAATTTCTTCTGCCTTTACATCACTATGTTAAAAGAGAAAACAAACCGTACCTTTCTCGGCCTTGGTGTCGTCATTCTGCTGTTCGGGCTTTTGACTGCATATCAATTTGATCTTGCGATCGATCTTGCACTGTATAAGCCAACCTTCCTTCCTGCTGTGCTCATGGAATCCTTTGGCTGGCTCCCCCAGTATCTTCCCCTGGTTCTGCTGCTTGTGCTGCTTGCTTTGGATCCCGCTCTTTCCCGTGCGCTTCGCACCGGCTGCTGCATCCTTTCCGGCATCAGCAGCGCCCTTCTTCTTTTCGTCGGGAAATATCATCTTGCAAAACGCAATATGCCAAAGCTCACCTCTTGGCTCTGGAGCGCTTTTGTTGCCGCCGCATGTGTTTTGCTGTGCTGGCGCATGTTTTCGGCCTGCACCGGCGCACAGCGTCAAAAGCTGCGGTTTGTGCTGCGCTGGGGTACGGTGTATCTCTTGGCGGGGCTGGTTGTCATCAATCTTCTGAAAGCCATGTGGCAGCGCACCCGCTTTGATGATATGCTCATCACCGCCGGCGGGATATCGGAAGGCACCTTTGCCCTGTTCACCCGTTGGACGCAGCTGTTTGGCAATGGCGGTTCCAGCTTTCCTTCCGGCCACACAGCCGCCGCGTGCAGCGTTTTTACTCTTGCTGTTGCCTGTGATCTTTTCCCCCGGTTGGCAAAGCACCGCACGCTTGTGTGGGGTCTGTGCTGGGCATACGTTTTGTTTATGGCCGTGTGCCGCATGATTATCGGCCGCCATTTTCTAAGCGATACGCTTATGTCCTGTACCGTGATGCTGCTTTTATATTTCGCGCTCACCAAGAACTCCAAATACCGCAATGCTGTCCGAGCGCTGAATGCTCTATGACGCCGCTGCAAAACAGCCCCTCGTTGAAACAATATACACAAATCGGCTGCCAAAGGAAACGGAACGCTTCCTTTGGCAGCCGATTTTCATAGTTTGCTTTCCGGTTGTGTGTAGATTGCTCTTACCGTTTGATTCGGCCGCAGAGCTTTTTTACAATTCCAACGGTTTTACTTCCAAAGAAAAATAATATTGTATGAATCCGCGCCCTTTCCATTCTGCCCGCACCTTATAAAAGTAACGTCCCGGTGTGGAAGGTGTGCTGAAGGTACCGTCCCCTGCATCGGAAAGCTCCAGATATTCCGAAGGCTCTTCCACCGTGGAGCGCATCACAGACAGCTCCGTAGGTGCTTTGGAAAACCGGATCGTCATTTCCGCATTCGGCAGAACCTCCACCATCTGCAGCGGTACATCTTCGATCAAAAGAAGCGGTGTTTTTTCCTGTGTCAGGAAAAAATTCCACTCCCAGCCCGCCCGGAATACTTCTTTGTTTTCTTCCAAGTGTTCATCCCCGTACTTTACGGAAATCAGCGGAAGCGCCGATTCGGGATCCTGTGTATCCAATGATTCCTTGATCAATGCCGTAACGCCTGCCGCCGCCGCTATCAGCACAACACCAATCACCAGTTTGCGAAAAAATACTTTCGGTAGCTTCATACTATGCCTCCCTGCCTGCTGCGTTATTTTCTATTGTATCATGGGATACTGCAAAAATCCACCCGCATGATACATTCTTCCCACGCATATTTGTAATACAGACGTCTTTTTCGCCGCAAGGCACATCAGACATTTTTATATTGGGAGGCATACAAATGATTCCATTCGACAGCAGCTTCACCACCCGAAGATTGGTTCTTATGGATTTGGATTCGATCCTTGCGCTTTTTCATTCCTGCGGCCGTGATTTTTCCTGGTGCACCAGAGAATGCATCGTTTCTCTTTTCAGTGCGGGCGATTTCTGGGGCGGATTTCTGGGCGATACGCTTGCAATCTGCTGCATCTGCGTTTCTTCGGATACGGATTGTGAGCCGGTACGGATCATACAGCGTGAATCGCACGGCCTTTTGCACCCGCAGCGGCTGGTTCTTCCCCCCGCCTTTACCGACGCCGGCAGTGCATTCGCCCCTTATTTCTTTTCCCAGCTGTGCCGCAGTGCGCTCACAGACACGAATACCCATGCCCCGCTGCACACGTTGGCTGCATTGCCTGTCAAAAGCGGCACACCGATGCTTTCCGGTTTGTTCGATGCCGGTTTTTCGGCGGTTCGCATGCGCCCGATGTTTTCCCTTCGCCCGCACTATCTGCTGGAATTTCCCCGCAGGACGCTCCACGGCGCAAAGCCGCTGTGCATCCATATCCCGGTATCGGAAAGCTATACAATATGCCGACTGCTGGAAATCGGCTGGCGCGCATGCGCTGTTCAGGATACCGCCTATGAAAGCTCCGGCGGGCCGTTCCTGTGCCTTTTCGGGGATTTTGAGTGATTTTTAAGGAATTGTAAACTTTGCAATTTAGTTCTTGACGAAACCAAAGATGCGCCTTACACTTAGTTAAGTGTGTTAACTATTATCTATATTAAGTATTTGGGCTTGGAAGGAGGCTTGCTATGAACAGCCTGAATGACCGCACTGCCGATTTTTTTCGTGTTATGGATCGTGTTCGGCGTGCGTGGCGTAAGATTACGCCATGTGATTTTCTGAACAAATCGCAGCTGCGAACCCTTATGGAAATTTCCCGCCAGACGCAGCGGTTGGAAGAAGATACCGGAAAAAGCACCGGGGTTCCGCTTTCCGTTCTTGCTTGTGCTATGAATTTAAGCCTTCCCGCTTTGAGTCAGCGCATGCGTACTTTGGAAGAGCTTGGCTACATCGAACGGGTTCCCGATCCTTGCGACCGGCGCGTTATCGGTCTTCGCCTTACTTTGGAAGGCGAAAAGACAAAGCAGGAGGCGCACGAGCATTTTACCTTTTTGCTCACGGAAACGCTGAATCGCCTTGGCCCTGAAAATTCGCGCCAGCTGATCGAACTTCTTTCCCTGCTTGCCCAAGCCTTTGAAGAAACCGGCAGCCAAAGCTATGAGCAAAAAACTACTGTGGAGGATATCACTCTATGATGAAACTAAAGCATTATTTAAAGCCTTATGTCGGCTATATCGCCCTGATGCTGCTTCTTTTGTTCTGTCAGGCCGCTGTGGACCTGAATTTGCCGAACATGATGAGCAATATCGTAAACATCGGCATCCAACGCAGCGGCATTACCGAAACTGCGCCGGATGTCATCAGCCGGGATTCGCTTTCTTTTATGACCCGCTTTATGTCGAAAGCCGATTCCGAACAGATTGCACAGCTTTACGCTCCGGTCGATTTTTCCGCCATGACGGAAAACGAGCGCAGCCGCTTTGCACATACATGGCCAAATGCACAGTCGCTTGCCGCTTTTCAGCTTCTTGATACACAAAGCCCGGATTCCCAGGCACAGGCGGATGCCATTTTCGGGCGCGCCTGCTATGCTCTCATGCATTTTGTACAGACGCTGTCTGCAAGCACGGATCGATCGGTGCCTGCCGGGGACACGGAATCGGTTTCCTTTGATTCGGCACAATTTGCAAAGCTTGCGGCCATGCTGGATACTCTGCCGCCTGAAATGATTTCCGATGCCATCGATGTCGCAGCCGATATCCCAAGTGCCATGACCGAACAAACGGCATCCGTTTTCACCAAGGGCTTTTACCTTGAGCTGGGCACAGATATCAGTGCGCGGCAGACGCGCTACATCTTCAGCGTGGGCGGCAAAATGCTTCTTCTTACGCTTGCCTTGGTTTGCTGTGCCCTGGGTACCGGCTTTTGCGGCAGCCGCCTTGGCACCGGCGTTGCGCGCGATTTGCGCCGTGATGTTTTCACCCGCGTTACCAGCTTTACAAGCAACGAATACGATCGCTTCGGCACTGCAAGCCTGATTACGCGCACCTCGAATGACGTAATGCAGATTCGCGGCTTGCTTTCTATGGGGCTGCGCGTTATGTTCTATGCGCCGATCATCGGCATCGGCGGCATCTTCATGGCCATGAACAAAAGCGCGGGAATGGCATGGGTCATTGCCCTTGCCGCCGCAGTTATTTTCGGCGTCATCCTGGTTTTGTTTTCGGTTGCCATTCCCCGGTTCAAAATCATGCAGAAGCTGGTGGACAAGCTCAATCTGGTCAGCCGCGAAAATCTTTCGGGTATGTTGGTAATCCGCGCTTTTGCAACACAGAAATTTGAAGAAAATCGCTTTGCCAAAGCGAACAAAGAGCTTGCCGACAATAATCTGTTTGTTTACCGCGCCATGGCTGTCATGATGCCGACCATGATGTTTATTATGAACCTGATTTCCCTGCTGATCGTGTGGGTAGGCGGACACCAGATTGCCGAAGCCTCGATGCAGGTCGGGGACATGATGGCCTTCATCCAGTACACCATGCAGATCATCATGAGTTTTCTGATGATCAGCATGATTTTTGTCATGATCCCGCGCGCTGCTGTTTCCGCCAACCGGATCGCTGAAGTTCTGCAGACAGAAAGCCCGATTCAGGATCCCAAAGCACCGGAGCATTTGGCACAGCCTGTACAGGGTGTCATCCGCTTCAACGATGTTTCTTTCCGCTACGATGGCGCAAGCGAAAATGTGCTGGAGCACGTCAGCTTCACTGCGCGTCCCGGACAAACCACTGCCTTCATCGGCTCTACCGGCAGCGGAAAATCCACTCTCGTCAATCTGATCCCTCGTTTTTACGATGTCACGGAAGGCAGCATCACACTGGACGGCGTTGATATTCGCAATCTGCCGCAGCAGGAACTGCGGGATGCGATCGGCTATGTTCCGCAAAAGGGCGTGCTCTTTTCCGGTGATATCGCCTCCAATCTGCGCATGGGCTGTGTGGATGCACAGGAAAGCGTACTGAACAGCGCATGCGACACCGCACAGGCCACCGAGTTCATCTCCACACTGCCGCAAGGGCTGCACACCCCCATAAGTCAGGGCGGCACAAACGTATCCGGCGGTCAACGGCAGCGTCTTTCCATTGCGCGCGCCTTAGTAAAGGACGCCCCTGTTTACATTTTCGACGATACCTTTTCCGCACTGGATTTCAAAACCGATGCCAGCCTGCGCGCGGCACTGAAACAGCGCACCGGCAGCGCCACCATGCTGATTGTCGCGCAGCGTGTTTCTACGATCATGCATGCCGAACAGATCATTGTGCTGGATGAAGGCCGCGTCGTGGGCATCGGCACCCATCAACAGCTGCTTGAGCATTGCAGCACTTACCGCGAAATTGCGCAAAGTCAGCTTTCAAAGGAGGAATTGGCATAATGGCAGCACATGGAAGAGGCGCGCGCGGCATGATGCCGGGCGAAAAGGCCAAAGACTTCAAAGGCACAATCGCCAATCTGATACGCTATCTCAAACGATATCTGCCGGCGATCGTTATGGTAATGCTGTTTGCCGTCGGCTCCACGATTTTTTCAATTCTGGGTCCGCGCATTCTCGGCACTGCAACCACCGAACTTTTCAACGGGGTCATTGCACAGCTGACGGGAACGGGCAGCATCAATTTTTCTGCCGTTCTGCGCATTCTGGTTTTTCTCGGCATCATTTACCTTGTATCGGCTGTTCTTTCGTATATTCAGGGCTTCATCATGACGAAGGTTTCCACCGAAATCAGCTATGGCATGCGCCGTGATATCAGCCAAAAGATCAATCGGCTTCCGCTTTCGTATTTTGACCGTGTCTCCCACGGCGAAGTATTGAGCCGCATTACCAACGATGTGGATACTGTTACACAGACGCTCAATCAAAGCATGACGCAGATCGTCACCAGTGTCACGCAATTCATCGGCGTTCTGATCATGATGCTTACGATCAGCCCTCTGATGACGTTGATTGCGCTGTGCATCCTTCCGCTGAGCCTTGTGATCGTGCGCAGTGTGGTAAAGCGCAGCCAGCCTTTCTTTCAAAAGCAGCAGGCTTACCTTGGGGAAATCAACGGTCATGTAGAAGAAATGTATGGCGGACATCTTGTTGTCACTGCCTTTAACGGCGAGCAGGAAAGCCTGCGCACGTTCAATGAAATCAATGACCGTCTGTACGATGTCTCCTGGAAAAGCCAGTTTCTATCCGGCATGATGATGCCTTTGATGAACTTTGTCGGCAATATCGGCTATGTCGGGATCTGCGTGCTCGGCGGGTTCCTTTCCCTGCGCGGCGCGATCACCGTCGGCAATATCCAGGCGTTCATTCAATATGTCCGCAACTTCACACAGCCGATCCAGCAGATTGCAAATATTTCCAATGTTTTGCAGCAAACCGCTGCCGCTGCCGAACGGGTGTTCGGTTTTCTGGAAGAAACCGAAGAAGAGCCGGATCCGGAAAATGCACTTCCGCCGGATATGATCCAAGGTGAGGTCGCCTTTGCGCATGTTCATTTTGGATATTCGCCGGAAAAGACGATCATCCACGATTTTTCGGCAATCATCCGCCCGGGGCAGAAAGTTGCGATTGTCGGCCCGACTGGTGCCGGGAAAACAACCATTGTAAAACTGCTGATGCGCTTTTATGATGTGGACAGCGGCGCGGTGCTGCTCGACGGCCTGGATGTGCGTCAGTTTGCCCGAAACGACCTGCGCGGCTCGTTCGGCATGGTGCTTCAGGACACCTGGCTTTACAACGCTTCCATTATGGAAAACATCCGCTATGGCCGTCTGGATGCAACCGATGAGGAAGTGATCGCCGCTGCAAAGGCAGCGCAAATCGACCATTATGTGCGCACCCTTCCGCAAGGGTATGATACCGTTCTTAACGAGGAAGCAAGCAATATCAGTCAGGGGCAAAAACAGCTTTTGACCATTGCACGCACCATTATTTCCGAGCCGAAGATCCTGATTTTTGATGAAGCGACCTCCAGCGTGGATACCCGCACCGAGCTGTCGATCAAACGCGCCATGGATCATCTTATGGAAAACCGGACCAGCTTTATTATTGCACATCGTCTTTCTACAATCCGCGATGCGGATCTGATCCTGGTAATGAAGGATGGCGATATCGTAGAAACCGGACAGCACGAAGATCTTCTTGCCAAGGGCGGATTTTACAGCGAACTGTATAAAAGCCAGTTTGCCGATGTGGGATGATTCCTGCTATACCAAACGCAGCGAAGGAACACAAAGCGTGTTCCTTCGCTGCGTTTTTTGATTCTGTATTGCGGATAAAAAGAAAAAGCCCCGTTTTAAACGGGGCTTTTGAAGATGCTGAAATCAGCCCTCTTCCTTCATCTTTGCAAAGCACTCGCTGCAATAGACCGGACGGTCTTCGCGGGGCTTGAAAGGAACGCGAGCTTCTTTGCCGCATGCTGCGCAGGTAGCGGTGTACATCTCGCGGGTGCCATGGCCGGCGTTCTTGCGGGCATCACGGCAGGCTTTGCAGCGCTGGGGCTCGTTTTCGAAGCCACGGCTTGCATAAAATTCCTGCTCACCGGCGGTAAATACAAATTCTTTGCCGCAATCTTTGCATACCAGAGTCTTGTCTTCGTACATTTTGGGTATCTCCATTTCGGATTAAATTTTGCCCGCGGAAGGATTCACACCGACACCTTTGATCTGGGACCAACGCTCTTTACTTAAGCTACAAGGGGCATATTGAACGGTTTTCAACCGCTGCCAACTTATTTCAGTTTTGCGCGTACCCGCTGCAGTGCATTATCCACTGCTTTTTCATTGACACAAAGCCTTTTCGCGATCTGCGCATAGGAACTGCCTTCCAAAAACAGCGACAATACCTGCTTTTCCATATGGGAAAGGCGCGTATCAATGCTTTGCATTGTCTGGCAGTAACGCTCATTTTCCACAAACAATTCTTCCGGCCCGGGTATGCTTTCATATTCCGAATACGGCACCGACGTATTCAGCGGCATATGCTTATTGCGCCCTGCCGCCCGCACTGCGGATGCCACTGCATTCTGCACACAGGCGCGGGCATAGGTTGCAAACCGCACGCCTTTTTCTGCATCATAGGTTTCCAACGCCGAAAAAAAACCGATCAACCCTTCCTGCACCAAATCATCAAAATCCAAGCCGCGGCACCGAGACTGCACCGCAAGCGAACGGATCTGCGGCATCTGGCGGGCAATCAGTGCCGCAAGTGCCTGTTCATCCCCGCCCTTTGCCTGTTCTATTTGCATTGTGATGATATCGTTTTCCATGAAGGCTCCGTTTTATTTTGTGGACTATCTCATTTTACTTGCGTTTCACTCAAAAGTCAAGGATAAACACCGTTTCGATCTGAACTTTGTTTGTTTTGGACTATAAATCCATTCGTTCCTTGTACTTTATTGCCCTGATTTTCACTTTGGGGCGGCTTTACCGCCCCAAAGTGAAGCCTTTAGGATGAAACCGTCACATTTCGGATCCACTGTCCGCCGCGTATGCGGATACAGGACAGCACCGCTTTGATCGGACTATCCAGCTTCATCATCAGGTATACGATCGGAACCGGCCAGTGCAGAACGATCCCTGTCAAAATCCCTGCCGGGATGCTTACCAGCCATAATGCACCGCAATCAAAAATAAATGCCGTCCGCGTATCCCCGCCTCCGCGCAAAATCCCAACGATGCAGCTTACGTCCACTCCCAGCGTGATCTGCAAAAGTGCCTGCATGCCAATGATCGAATAAGCCGCATCATAGGTTTCCGGCGTTACATTGTAAAGCAGCAGAAAAACCGGACGGATCGCAAGCACGATCAAGCAGTTCAGGATCCCCACAAGCACGCTGACAAGAATCAATGTGTTCGCCGCTTTCTGTGCTCGCTGTCGGCTGCCTTCCCCTATGATTTTACCCGTAATGACCGCCGCAGCACTGCCCACGCCGGCAAGACTGATGAACACAAGCTGATTGAGCACAGACGCGATGCTGTTTGCCGCAACAAAAACGCTGCCGATGCGTCCGATAACGATGCTTGTTACCGACATTCCGATCCCCCACATCAGCTCATTTCCCAGCACCGGCAGACTGTGGCGCGCGTAATCGCGCAGCATTTCGCTTTTAATGCGAAAGCAGTCATGCAGACGGAAATTGATCGTATGATCGCGAAAGTACATGTAAAGCAGCACCAGAACCAGCTCGCTGCATCGTGCAAAAATCGTACCGACCGCAGCGCCGCGCACTTCCATGCGCGGCGCACCGAAGCGGCCGAAAATAAACGCATAATTGAAAAAAATATTGACGAAAAAGCTGCATGCTGTAATTCCGGCAGACATCTTTACCTTTTCCACTGCCCGCATGCTCATCATATAATTGTTTGCTATGCTGTATGGCACATAGGAAAATGCCGCAAGCGAAAGATAGGCCGCCCCGGCACGCACGATTTCTTCATCCGTTGTGAAAATACGGATGATAGGTTCGGGCAGGAAAATACTCAGCAGGGCAATAATAAGCGATGCCGAAAACGCAAGCTGCATACTGATGCGCATTACTTTTCGAATGCGTTCCACATCCTGCTTACCCCAATACTGTGCAATCAGCACGCTTCCGCCCGATGAAAGCCCAAAGCCGAATGACATCAACAGTGAAAACGGCTGGCTGCCCAGATTTGCCGCGGCGATCGCAACATCGCCAAAGCTGCCAAGCATCACGCTGTCCATAACCGCCACACCAAATGAAATCATATTCTGCAATGCAATCGGAACCGATATCGCAAGCAGCATGCGCATAAACTGCTTATTGAGCAGAAAATGGCGATCCAAAATTTTACTCATATTTTTCCCATATCCCTTTCCGAAAAGCCCGCCTTACTGTGCCGCCTGCTCTTTGGGCTGTTTCATCGTAAGGGAAATGCGTTTTTTGGATACATCCACATTCAGTACCCACACGGTAACAATGTCCCCCACCTTCAGCACCTCGCTTGGGTGGCGTATATAACGGCTGCTGATCTGGCTGATATGCACAAGGCCGTCCTGATGCACACCGATATCCACAAATGCGCCGAAATCAATGACGTTGCGCACGGTGCCGGTCAGCTGCATGCCGGGCTTCAAATCCTTCATATCCATAACATCGGTGCGCAGCAGCGGCTTGGGCAGGCTGTCGCGCATATCACGCCCCGGACGCAGCAGTTCTTCCACCATATCGCGCAGCGTCGGCACCCCGATGCCCAGCTGTTCGGCAATCTGTTTTTCTCCCAGCTGCGCCGTCTTTTCCTTGAGTATTTCAGCCCGCGGGGTTCCGATTTCTTCCGCTTTCAGGCCGCACAGTTCCAGCAGCTGCTGTGCCGCCGCATAGCTTTCCGGGTGGACTGCCGTGGCATCCAACGGATTTTTTGCGCCCGGCACCCGCAGGAAGCCCGCACACTGTTCAAACGCCTTGGGGCCGAGCTTCGGCACCTTCAGAAGTTCTTTTCTTGTTTTGAACTCGCCCGTTTCTTCGCGATACTTCACAATGTTCTTTGCCGTTGCCGCCGTCAGCCCTGCCACGCGGTGCAGCAGCGGCGCGCTGGCAGTGTTCAGATCGACCCCCACGGTATTGACGCAGTATTCTACCACGCCGTCCAAAGCTTCGGAAAGCTGTGCCGCGGGCATATCATGCTGATATTGTCCAACGCCCACCGCTTTGGGGTCGATTTTAACCAGCTCCGCCAAGGGATCCTGCAGCCTGCGTGCGATCGATATGGCGCTGCGCAGGTTGACGTCATATTCCGGGAATTCCTCTGCCGCAAGCTTGGATGCCGAATAGACGCTTGCACCCGCTTCGCTGACAACCATATAGCTGACAGGGCATTGCAGCTCTGCTATGACCTGCGCGGCGAAAATTTCCGTTTCTTTCCCGGCTGTACCGTTGCCGATTGCAATGATTTCCACGCCATGCTTTTGGATCAGCTCTTTCAGCTTGCGCTTTGCCTCATCCACCCGTTTGAATTCCGGCACCGGATAGATCACCGCCGTATCAAGCACCTTGCCGGTTGCATCCACAACCGCCGTTTTGCATCCCATGCGATATCCGGGGTCAAGCCCAAGCGCCACCTTGCCTTTGATCGGCGGCTGAAGCAGAAGCTGCTGCAGATTTTTGCTGAATACTGCAATCGCTCCTTCGCAGGCCTTTCCCGTCAGCTCCGCGCGAACCTCCCGTTCAAGGCTCGGGTGGATAAGACGGCTGTACGCATCCTCTGCCGCCATGCGCACCTGCTGTGCGGCAAGGGAATTGTTTTTTATGTGCCGATCTGTGATACGCTTTACCGCCGGCTCCGGCTCGACTGAAACCGAAACTTTTAAAAAGCCTTCCCGCTCACCGCGGTCGAGTGCCAGGATGCGATGACCTGCAATTTTCGATATCGGCTCTGAATATTCATAATAGCCCTCGTAAACACTTTCGGCTTCTTTTTTTGCCGCGCGGCTCTCCAAAACCGCATTTTTCCAGTAAAACGCACGCAGCACGGTGCGCAATTCCGCTTCATCGGAAAAATTCTCGGCCAAAATATCGCGCGCCCCTTGCAGCGCTGCTTTTTCGTCCGCAATTTCCGGTCCAAGATATTCCCTTGCCAGCATTTCGGGGTCATCCCCTGTTTTCTGCTGCATCAAACGATCGGCCAAAGGCTCCAGCCCGCGTGCGCGTGCGATCGAAGCTCTTGTTTTCCGCTTCGGCTTGAATGGCCGGTAAATATCCTCCACTTGTGCAAGCGTTTGCGCCTTTGCAAGTGCCTGTTCGATTTCCTGTGTCATCTTCCCCTGCTCCGTAATGGAATGGATGACCGTTTCCTTCTGGTCATCCAGCTTGCGCAGGTAGGAAAGCCGCTCGTCCAGCGCCCGCAGCATTTGGTCATCCATGCTACCTGTAACCTCTTTGCGGTATCGGGCAATAAACGGGATCGTATTTCCTTCATCGATCAAGGCAATCGTATCCTCAACACGTTTTTCATTCAATTTAAATTC
This sequence comes from Ruthenibacterium sp., assembly GCA_020025255.1. GTDB lineage: Bacteria > Bacillota > Clostridia > Oscillospirales > Ruminococcaceae > Ruthenibacterium. The sequence goes on from JAHHSK010000001.1 coordinate 44,255, forward strand.
AGCAGCAAGCTCGCTTGCATGATTTTTCATTTTCCGTCACTCCTGTATTTTACTAATGCTCCCTATAAGCCGGAACATCCGATGCGTTTTTCTATTGCAGTCTGCCTGCTGTGCGTTTCTTTTTTCGGTAAAGTACGGAACCTGCATAAGCAGCCCACACGAATACAGCGCACAGCGTAATGTTCTTTGAGGCTGCAAAGCCCGGTGTCTCATAAGAAAAAACGATCGTATTTTCACCCGCCGGACACAGCACCGCGCTCAATCCACCATTCACACGCTCGATTTCCACAGGCTTACCGTTTACCTGCGCGGTAAAGCCTTCATCGAACGGCACGGAGAAAAACACAAGGTTTTCGCGCGGGAGCGTGATCTTCGCTGTGAAACCGGTTCCATCCGCTTCAAAGCTGTGCGCCGCTGTGCTGCGCCGCTCGTTTGCATCCTGCACATACCGCTCATAACCAACGTTCAAATCGGATGTCTGCATCGGTTCCATAAGATGCCCATATTGTTCGATCTGCTGCTGTGTCAGCGCCATGGCGCGCATCAGAAGCTGCGAACGCGCTTCTTCCGGGCGTCCCATAAGCGTAAGGGGCGCCGGTGTTTCTGCCGCCGCATCCGTGCTGTGTCCGGTCGGTATGGTATCCTCTTGCGTCTGTTCCTCTTCCAGCAGGATATATTTCTCGTACGTAAAGCCCATGGGCACATAGTTTTCATTGCGAAAATATGTTATCGCGCCATCGGTATGATCCAGCGTGTAGCCGTATTCGCCCCATTTTTCAGCAAATTCTCCGGCCTTATCCGGTTCGACTGCAATATATTCCACGCTCAAAAGGCCGCGCAGTGCATAAAGCTTCTGTTCCGGCTTGGAGGATACATCGCGCTTCACCCCGACGCGCGGATAAAAATCCATGATCGAAGGCGTAACAACGCTGTTGAAGAAATGGATACACGGTCTTTGCGCCCAAAGTCCCAGATTATCCTGTGTCTCATATGTGTCGATCCGGTAGAAATGATCCTCCGGCAGTTCGATGTGGCGGGCTGCTTCATAGCACTGGCTGCGGTAATTTGCATCCCTTTCCCACTGTGGGAATTTCCCAAGCGAGATATGCACTACGGAATAGAATACCGAAAAACCAAGGATCGCTGCCAGCACAGCGCGCGTGAAGTTCGGTCTGCGGTAGCACTGGTATAGGATCGAAATAAAAATCAGCAGCCCCAGCACAGCCGTAAGATATGTCAGCCAAAACTGTGCCTGATTCTGCACAACGCCAAAAGTCCATGTATCTTCGTTTTTTTCGGGCACCAGCGCAAATACCGCAAATAAAAGCGTAATGACCATAACCGGACGCAATCCGGTCATCAGGTCGATTTCCTCATCCTGAAGCGCGCACATCGTAGCCGCGCACATAATCAGGACCGGCATATAATACCACCGCGCATAATAGCTGGAATTGAGCGCATAAAACGACGAGTTGAGCACCGGCACAAGCGCCATGATAAGGCACGCCCACAAAAGCTTTGTGAATCCGCTTTTCTGCCGGGTTTTCATATACGCCCATACGCCCGCACAGCTGACAATCGGCAGATATGCCGTCATGCTGGTGTGCTTGATTACCGCATCTTTGAAAATGTTGGGCAAATAAGTTGGATCCGGCGGCAGGAACAGCGAAGAAAGGATCGCAAAATACTGCTGCACCCGCCCATACAGCAAAAAGCCAAATCCGCTGGAAAGATCGATCGTGCGCGGATTATCGGCAAGGCACAGCACGGCAGGCCACAAAAGCAGGCATCCCAGTGCCACGCCAAGCAGCGATTCAAACGCAAGCAGCAGAAAGTTTTTGATGCGGATTTTATATTCTCCGGCAGCAAGCATAATAAAAAAGTACAAAAACAGGAATACGATCTGCCCTGCAAAGAAGAAATAGTTATTCAGCAGATTGATCGCGACCACCAGCGGGAAAATCGCGCGCTGTCCGTCATAGACATAATTATCCAGTGCCCACAGCAAAAACGGGAACAGCGCAACACAATCCACAAAGTGATTAAAAAACGTATTGTATACCGTAAACCCCGAAAGCGCATACAGACAGGCGCCGATCACGGCATAATTGCGCGATTTTGCATACCGCGCCAGATACGCATAGGCTCCCAGCCCTGCGACGCCGAATTTCAGCATAAACATCGGCACCATGGAAAACGGAACCCACGCCTGCGGCAAAAGCACGGTAAGCCAAAAGAAAGGCGAACCCAGCAGATAGAAGGAGTACCCGTTCACCACAGACGTCCCGAGATCCGTTTCCCAGCTCCACTGCCCCGCACTGTTTTTCACAAATCCATTCATATATGTGTAAAATGGAATCTGCTGACTGTTAAAATCACCGCAATACTGAAAAAGTCCTCGATCTACGATCAAAAAGGGAAGAAAAATAAAGAAGGCCGTTGCCGCACAAATCAGAAAGGACAGCGCATATCCATTCATCTGTTTGCGGCTGCCGCATTGGGCAAATCGGTTCATGACGTGATCCTCCTGTTATAAATTTTTCGATGCCGCTGCTGCATAAAGCAAGGCTCATTGCCAATCGGAATCGCCTTATGGAATGGTGCCTGCTGTACAAAAGGCAATCGTTTTTTCGTTGCTGCTGCAAAGCCGGATCGTTCCGGTTCGGCACAGCCAAAGCAGTTCACTGCCCGCTTTGCAGCTCCCATGCATGTTCTATTACCGCGTCCAGATCCGTGAAATACCTCATCCCGCAGCATTCCCTGCGCAGGGATGCCGCCCCGCGCAGCCCGTGCATATACCATGCGGCGTGTCCGCGTGCCTGCTGCATCGCAACCCATTCGCCTTTTTCCTCGCACATGGAATAGATGTGCTCTTTCAGCACGCGAAAGCGTTCTGCAAGAGTGGGCGGGGCGGGAATCGGCCTGCCTTGCAGCGCGGCGGCGATCTGTTCAAACAGCCATGGGTTGCCCATAGCTCCGCGCCCGACCGCAACCCCGTCACAGCCGGTATCGGCGATCAGCCTCACTGCATCTTCGGCCGTTACCACATCCCCGTTTGCCAGCACGGGAATCGAAACGCCCGCTTTGATCTTTGCGATTTCATCCGTGTGGATGCCCGGATTATACATTTCCTGCCGCGTGCGTCCATGCACCGTCAGCATGGCAATGCCGGCATCCTCGCACCGCTTTGCCGTTTGCACCCCCGTCATGGTGTCGTCATCCCAGCCGATCCTCAACTTGACCGTGACGGGGATCTGTGCGGGCACGGCATCGCGCACCGCCTGTGCCACTGCGCCGGCAAGCGGCGGGTTCTTCAAAAGCGCACTGCCTGCACCGGAACCCACGATTTTCGGCGCGGGACATCCCATGTTGATATCGATAAAATCAAACGGCGTTTTGCTGCGCATTTCGCAGATGATCTGCGCCGCCTGTGCCATAACCTGCGGCTCTGCACCAAACAGCTGTACGCCGAACGGCGCGCTGCCGCCCCCGCCCGCCATGAGACGCGGGCTTTTTTTATCCCCCATAGTCAGTGCCTTGGCACTGACCATTTCGCTGACGGTGCACACCGCACCGTGCTGTGCACAGATACGCCGCATGGTCGCATCCGTAGCCCCCGCCATAGGCGCAAGTGCCGCCCCTGTGCAAAGTTTCAAATTTCCAATCTGCATACAAAACCTGCTTTTCTTTCGGATTCCAACCGGCGGAATATCCCTTTTCAGCCCTTGCGCTGGATCGGTTTCCGCAGGCGATATTGATAATATTGTACCATAAACACGAAAAATATGGTATACTAACAGCATACGTTTTATATTCGAATTTACGGAGGAGATCCTTTTTGAAACTGCTAGTACTGGACGGCAACAGCATTGTAAACCGCGCGTTTTACGGCATCAAAGTTCTTACAACGAAAGATGGCCGTTTCACCAATGCCATTGTCGGATTTATGAACATCCTCTTAAAACTGGAAAGTGAAGAAAAACCCGATGAGGTCGCTATTGCTTTCGACCTGAAAGCGCCCACCTTCCGCCACAAGATGTACCATGGCTATAAGGCGCAGCGCAAGGGCATGCCCGAAGAATTGGCAGCGCAGATGCCGATTTTGAAAGAGCTGCTTGGGGATCTTGGCTACCAAATGGTGACATGCGAAGGCTTTGAGGCCGACGACATCCTCGGCACGCTGTCCGGTGCGTGCGATGCACGCGGCGATGAATGTGTGATCGCTACCGGTGACCGCGATAGTCTGCAGCTGGTTTCATCCCACACCCGCGTACTGCTCGCAGGCACTAAAATGGGAAAAAGCGTCACTACGCTTATGGACCTGGACGCCGTGCAGGAAAAATACGGCGTATCCCCGCAAAGCCTGATCGATGTAAAAAGCCTTATGGGCGACCCTTCCGATAATATTCCGGGCGTCGCGGGGATCGGGGAAAAGACGGCGCTTTCCCTGATCCAGCAATTCGGGACCCTTTCCGGCGTTTACGAAAACATCGATGACGCCCGCATCAAAAAAGGGGTGCGCGAAAAGCTGGTGCGCGATAAAGAAAACGCGGAAATGAGCCGCATCCTTGCGCAAATCGTCCGCAATGCGCCGATCCAGACTGCGGCCGGCAGTTACCGCAAGCAAGCCCCCGATGCCGATGCCTGCCGGTGCCTGTTATCGGAATTGGAAATGTTCTCTATTCTGGAAAAGCTTCACTTGCAAGAATCCGCACCCGAACAGCTGGGCTTTTCGGATGTACCGGATCTTCCTTCGGTGACGGTACAGCCGCTGGCACAGTGCAGCAAAACGGTGTTCCTCTATGCGGAAAACGATCAGATGCTGGTGGTGCAGGGCCGGGCTGTATTTGCAGCACCCATGGATTCCGAAGCGCTGCTTGCACTTTTGTGTGATCCGAGTGTGGAAAAGCGCTGTTTTGATGCAAAGCCGCTGTACCGCATGTGCTTTGCCCACAATGCCCAAGCGCAGAACATCACATTTGATGCAAAGCTTGCCGCCTATCTGCTCAACCCTGCCGCGTCGGATTATACGGTATCCCGGCTTGCCGCGGAATACAGCATACACCCCGCTTTTGCGTGTGAATACCCGCAGGCTGCACTCATTGAAGAATTGTGCGGCGTTCTGCGCAGTGAATGCGATCGGAACGAAATGGGAAAATTGCTCGATGAGATCGAATTCCCGCTCTGCGAAGTGCTCGCCAGTATGGAGCACACCGGTGTTCTGGTCGACAAAAAAGGCATCGAGGATTTCGGCGCAGAGCTGCAAGCCGCCATTCACGAGGAGCTTTCTGCCATTTATGCCGAAGTCGGCTATGAATTCAACGTAAACAGCCCCAAACAGCTCGGCCACGTTCTGTTTGAAGACTTGGGGCTTCCCGTGCGCAAAAAAACCAAAAGCGGGTATTCCACCAATGCCGAAACGCTGGAAAGCCTGCGCAATTATTCCCCCGTCATCGGTCATATCCTGCTATACCGCACCTATCAAAAGCTGAATTCCACCTATGTGGAAGGGCTTTTGAAGGTGATTGGCAAGGACAGCCGCATTCATTCCACCTTTAACCAGACTGAAACCCGGACAGGGCGCATCTCTTCGGGTGAACCGAATCTGCAAAATATTCCGGTGCGCACGGAACTGGGCAGCCGGTTCCGCCGCTATTTTATTGCGCCGGAACATGCCACACTGCTGGACGCGGATTACAGTCAGATCGAACTGCGCCTGCTGGCACACATCTCCGGTGATGAAGCCATGTGTGAAGCGTTCCGGACCGGTGCGGATATCCACCGCAGCACCGCCGCCAAAATTTATGGGCTTGCGCCGGAGGATGTCACCGCTTCGCTTCGTTCCTCGGCCAAGGCCGTAAACTTCGGCATTGTTTACGGCATCGGCGCATTCAGCCTTTCCAAAGATCTTGGGGTCAGCGTCAAAGAGGCGGATGCTTTTATCAAGCACTATTTTGAAAAATTCCCCGGTGTCAAGCAATATCTGGATACAACGGTCGAAGACGGCCGCCGCAACGGCTTTGTCACCACATTGTACGGACGCCGCCGGATGCTGCCGGAGCTTTCGAGCAGCAATTTCAATGTGCGCAGCCTGGGGGAACGCATGGCAATGAACACCCCGATCCAAGGCACTGCCGCCGATATCATCAAGCTTGCTATGGTGCGTGTATACCAGCGTCTGAAAAAGGAAGGCCTGCGCGCAAAACTCGTCCTGCAGGTGCACGATGAACTGATTGTGGAATGCCCCGAGGACGAAAAGGAAGCCGCCGCCGCGATCTTGGGCGAAGAGATGCAGCACGCTGCCGAGCTTTCCGTTCCGCTGACAGCGGATGTCAACAGCGGCAGCTCGTGGTATATTGCCAAAGGCTGATTTCGGCTTCATTTTCAGAAAGAGGGATTATTCCATGGCTACACATGCATTTTTCTGCCGCCCGATGCGCCCCGAAGACCTTGCCCCTTGTGCCGCGATCGAAGCCGGTGTGCCGGACGGCTGGAGCGAGCGTGCGATTTCCTGCGAGCTTTCGCAGGAGATCTCACGGCTTTTTGTCGCACAAACCGAGGAAGGTGCGATTGCCGCTCTTGCGATCTTTCAGCTTGTGTGCGGCGAAGCGAGCCTGTGTGCTGTCAGCACCGCGCCATCCATGCGCCGCCAGGGCGCAGCCGAGCAGCTTCTTTCTGCTGCGTTTTCCGCGCTTTTCGCACAAGGTGCACAGACGGTCTTTCTGGAAGTGCGCTCGCACAACACTGCGGCACGCGCACTGTACCGCAAGCTCGGCTTTGAAGAGATCGGTCTGCGGCGCAATTTTTATCAAAACCCCGCCGACGATGCCATTCTGATGAGCAAGCCGCTTTGACAAAGAAAGGATTTTCCCTATGCTAAAAGTCTTGAAAACACTCGGGATCCTCTATCTCATTCTGGGGGGCTGCCTGCTTTTTGCTCAACTTCTTGCGTTTTCTGCCCGTCTGGTTCTGTTCCCCATGGGTTTTATCTTTCTTCTCGGCGGCGCGGTTTGTCTGCTTTACCGGGCATATCGAATACGCCGGGCACAGCGTCTGAAGGTCGGGGGCGTTTGCATCACAGCCCGCGTCATCCGGTTTTGCCGTGACAGAATGTTCCGTATGAACGGTCGTTATCCGCATTATCTTTTATGCGAAGCACAGGATCCGTTCGGTGCGGGCATGCGCACATTTCGTTCCGAAAGCATCTGGATCAAGCTGCCGGATCATTTTGCCGTAAATTCCCCGGTCACGGTTTATATCGATCCTCAGCATCCGCGGCGTTACTATGTAGATCTGCAAGCCGCGCTGCCCTACCCTGTTTCATGATTTTCACGTTCGATTTTATCAGTAAGGAAGGAACCGTATGTATATTTTAGGAATCGAATCCAGCTGTGACGATACCTGTGCAGCCGTTGTGCGCGACGGACGGGTACTTATTTCCAACTGCATCGCAACCAGCGCAGCCGAACAAAATCTTTACGGTGGTGTTGTACCCGAAATTGCAAGCCGCCGCCATATCGAACATATTTCACAGGTGACGCAACGCGCCCTGCGCGAAGCCGGTATAACGCTCAACGAAATCGATGCGGTTGCCGCCACCTTTGCACCCGGGCTGATCGGTGCTGTGCTTGTGGGGCTGAATTTTGCCAAAGGGCTTGCTTTTTCTGCGGAAAAGCCCCTGATTCCGGTACATCATCTGCGCGGACATATCGCTGCATTGTATCTGACGCACCCGGAACTGAAGCCGCCGTTCCTGTGCCTTGTTGCAAGCGGCGGGCACAGCCACATTGTACAAGTAACCGATTATACCCATTTCCGGGTTCTGGGGCGCACGGTGGATGACGCTGCCGGTGAAGCCTTTGACAAGGTGGCTCGAACTCTCGGTCTGGGGTACCCCGGCGGGCCTGCTGTCAGCAAAGCCGCCGCCGCGGGGAATCCGCAGGCTTACCACCTGCCGACACCGCATGTGGAAGGCGCATATAATGTCAGCTTTTCCGGCCTGAAAACCGCTGTGCTGAACCTTGTCAACAAAGCCAAAATGAAAGGCGAAAGCATTTGTGTCCCCGATATGGCGGCAAGCTTTGAATTCCGTATTACGGATATCCTTGCCGAAAAGCTGCTGCTGGCGGCAAGCGATACCCAGGCAAAGCAGATCTGCATTGCAGGCGGCGTTGCCGCCAATCGTTCCCTGCGTGAAATACTGCAAAAAGGTGCGCAAAAGCTGGGCGCAAAGCTGTATCTGCCCGATATCAGCCTTTGCGGCGACAATGCCGCCATGATTGCAGCGCAGGGGTATTACGAATATCAATCCGGCAGCATTGCCGATCTTTCGCTCAATGGGCTCGCAACCCTTGGGATCGATTACACCAGTGCTTGCGGCTCGGATCCCGCTGCGCAGGCACCCCTTTGCGCCCATTAAACTTCCGCATCCGGTTTTGCCGGCTTTTGCACAAAGCCGGCAAGGAGGGCGCATTCCCTTTTGCCTTTTGCCTTTTTCCTGTTTTGCCGCACACCGCAAACGCACGATCCCCAGCAGGCATTGCACAAGCTTCCTTCTTGGGATCGAACGAAATAACCCCTTGCAGCACCTGTAAACTCATACCGGTGCCGCAAGGGGCATTTTTATTTCATTCCAATGGGAATCGATATGCGATAAACTCCCGCATTCCGAACCTGCTATCCGGCCTTATGTGCGGTGGGGTCTATCCGAAACGGCAGATTTTAGTATACCGCAATCGGATGTGCCTTCCCTTATGCACCCGTTTGCACATACGGCCTTTCCATTTAGCTCGGCAATGATATTTTGCTTTTTTCAAAGGCTTCGGCTTATGCCGGCAATCCGATTTTTACATCAAAAACGAACTTTGTGCATTGCGCAGCTTGGTTTCATACATTCCCGCATAGCTGCCATGCAAAAATTTCAAAAGCCCTTCCTCGTACAGCCTTTGCCAGCACACCTCTTCGCACCCGGGCAGGATGGGGAAGAACAAAGCCCCCGCCTGCTGCGCAAGCCGTGCATCCCCCAGAGTATCTCCAATCACCAGCATATGGCTCGGCAGATAGCCTTCATGAAAAAAGCCTGCCAGCGCATCATACCGATTGCCACCCGGCACCGGTATCACCGCATCCGCATATCCGGCCAGCCCGCTTTTTTCCCAGATTGCACGAACACACGCCGCCGTTCCGGTACCGACGGCTATTATATCTGCCACGCTGTGTGCCGCTGCAAGGCAGCTTTTTGCAGAGGGGAAGGGTGTGTATTCTTTGGGCATAAAATTCAATCTGCGGTTTACGTCCCGGCTCCATTCCAAAGCCCGCGCAAGCGCTGGCCCTGCCCCACGCTTCACACGGGCGGCAAGTGCGCCATGCGTCAGTTCGCTTCCGCTTTCGACCCACGCGCAGATCTCATCAAACCCCGGCACAAAAATCTGCTTTTCCATTGCCATACGGCATACATGTACTAAAATACGAAAGCGGTTTTCCCCGCGCATGCAGCTTTCCACAGAAGCCTGCATCCACAGCTTTGCCATTACGGTACGGTCGGCTTCCAGCTCAAACACTTCAATCAAAGCCGGGCAAAATGCCTGCTCCTGCTGAAGGCGCAATGTATCCAGCACTGTGCCTTCGATATCGACGCACAGCAGAAATTCCCTCTTGCGAACAAATTCTTCACCGCTTGCCATCTGCATTTCAACCGCTCCGTTTCCTGCAAATTGTTATAGTTCTATAATACATGCACTTTACACAAAAAATCAAGTCTTTCGTCACATTTTTTGTGTATATGCTTTTAATTTTGTTCACAAATGGATTTCATCCAAACGTTTGCCGACGCAACCGTGCAGCACAAGCCTTGCTTTGGCATCGCCCGATGCTGCGGTTTTCATGGGGCCCGAGCCTATTTTTTCTTTTTTCGTGTCATTCCGTGCGATTTCTTATCAAAAATTTTCGATTTCTTCATATTTTCGTACAGAATTGTGGTAAAATAATGATACGTTCATTGTATCACAGCAGGGTGCGCACTTTCCTTGCATCCTGCCAAAAGCAAAGGATGATCTTATGCCTGTTTCTATTTGCAATGAAATGATCTTTTCGATTCTTCGGCCGCGCGCCCCGGAAAGCCACAAAGGCTGTTTCGGAAAGCTGCTTGCCGTATGCGGCTGCGAAGCCTATCGCGGGGCAGCTGCATTGAGTGTACTGGGTGCGCTTCGCGCCGGTGCGGGGGTTGTTACTTTAGCTGCGCCGGAAACGGTGATTCAAAGTATTGCTTCGCGGATTCTGGAATCAACTTTTTTGGTTCTGCCGGATGACGAAGCCCTGCTTTCTGCGGCAGCAAAAAGTTCTGCCTGTCTTGCCGGATGCGGGCTTCCCGATAATGATTCCACAGCACGCCTGACCGAAAAGCTGCTTTGTACGGTTCATGGCACGCTGGTTTTGGATGCCGGTGCTCTTGGCAGCATTGCCGAACAGCCGGAACTTCTGTGCACCGCAAACGGCTCGCTGATCATTACCCCGCATCCCGGTGAATTGGCGCGGCTTGCCCATACGGATCGAAAGCAGATCCTGGCCGATCCCGCAAAAGCCGCCCTTACCTGCGCAAAACGCTGGAATGCAATTACTGTGCTCAAGGGGCACCGCACTCTGGTTGCCTGTCCGGACGGCAGGCTTTTCCGAAACACGACCGGAAACGCGGGGCTTGCGCGCGGCGGCAGCGGGGATGTGCTTGCCGGCATGATCGCAGGCTATGCCTGTGCGGGGCTTTCTGCTCTGGATGCCGCATTATGCGGGGTATATCTGCATGGGCTGGCGGCCGATCGCTGTTGTGCACGGCTTTCCCAGCAGGGCATGCTCCCGGAGGATATCCTTTCGGATCTATGCCGGATTTATCTGGAAAACGGTCTTTAAAAGCTGTACTATTATTTATGAAATGAGGTTTTATTTATGACAAATCAACCTGGGTTCGACCCCGTCTTTCACGGATCAGAACATCGATCCTATACCGCTTCGGGCGAATCTCTTGCGCAGTATACCGCCAAAACATTCGGCTGGATGTTCCTTGGCCTTTTCGTCACCTTTGCTGCTTCGATCCTTTTGATCGGTTCCGGCCTGATCTTCAACTTCCTGCAGCTGGGTTATCCCGGCCTGCTGCTTTTGATGCTTGCCGAAGTCGGTGTTGTGATGTTTCTTTCTGCACGCATTGACCGGCTGAGCATCAATGCGGCACGCGGCCTGTTTTTTGCTTATGCCGCGCTCAACGGATTTACTTTTTCTTCTATTTTTCTTGTGTTTGATCTCAGCATCCTGCTGTTCGTATTCGGGCTGACGGCGCTTTACTTCGGTGTGCTTGCACTGTACGGCTTTATCACAAAAAGCGATTTGTCCCGTCTGGCTCCTTTGCTGTCGATCGGGCTGATTTTCCTGGCTGTCTGCCTTTTGATTTCCATGTTTTTGCCGATCAGCGCGTTTGACCGATTCATTTGTCTTGCCGGCCTGCTGCTTTTTATGGGCTTTACGGCATACGATACGCAAAAGATAAAGCACTTGTACACCATGTATGAACACGATTACGTCATGTCGCGCAAGGCTTCTATTTTTGCAGCACTTCAGCTGTATCTGGATTTCATCAATATCTTTATGTATATCCTGCGTCTTGTCGGTAATAACGACCGGGATTGACGCGCTGATCCCGGCAGAACTGTTTTTTCGTTCTGCCGGGATTTTTTCAAAAAAGTACTTGACTTAGTCAGATAAATGATTTATACTTGACCTTGTCAGATAAAAGGAGATGATTGCGTGACTCTTGGTTTTTCTTCCTACATCCGTCTGTTCGAAAAAGATTTTTCCGAATTCTGCACCGCACGCTTGAATCCGCTTGGGCTTTCCGGCGGGCTGCTTTACTTTCTTTTGTATATCGGAAAGCACGCAGGCTGCACCCCCAGCGATCTTTCCAGTGCCCTTCGTGCCGACAGCGGGCACGCAGCACGCTGCATTGCCAAACTGGAACAGCTTTCCTATCTGGAACGAAAGCGCAGCGAACAGGATAAACGCGTGACGGAACTGTTTTTGACGCAGGAAGGCAAAAAAGCGTTTTCCGCTGTGCAGGGGCTTTTCTCGGAATGGGAAAACATGGTTTTGGAACCGCTTTCTGAACAAGAGCGCCTTACACTGCACACACTGATGCAGCGCATTGTTCCAAAGCTTTCGTTCGTCTGTGCAAAGCCGCATGGCTTGGAAGCAGCATCCTCGGATGCATCCACCCGTAATCTGCCGCCTTCGTGCGGTTTATAAAAAAGAAAGAAGGTTTATTATGAAATACGCAATCGTTACCAGCAGTCTTACCGGAAACACCCGTGCCGTTGGGCAGGCAATCACTGAAGCTCTCGGTGATGACGTGATTTTCTGCGGCAAGCCGGATGCCGCCGCACTCGAAGCCGATGTCATCTTTGCGGGCTTCTGGACAGACAAAGGCAGCTGCTCCAAAGAATTGGCCGATTTTCTGGCCGGCTGCGGCGGCCGAAAAATAGCACTGTTCGGCACAGCCGGCTTTGGCGGCGATCCCGCTTACTTTGAAACCCTGCTCAACAGTGTGCGCAATCAACTGCCGCAGGATGCCGAATATCTTGGCGGCTGGATGTGCCAGGGTCGCATGCCTGCCAGCGTGCGCACCCGTTATGCCGCTGCTGTGGAAAGCAATCCCGCAGATGAGCACATGAAAAGCATGCTTGAAAACTTTGATCGTGCTCTTGCCCACCCCGATGAATCGGATTTCGCCGCAGCACAGGCCTTTGCGCGCAGCATCCAATCCGCCCTGTAATCGAAGCTTTTATAACAAAGCGGCACTCCATGGCTTTTGGCCGGGAGTGCCGCTTTGTTTTTCTTTTTTACTGTACCGGGAATTTCACAATAAATGTGTTGCCTTTTTCGGATGCTGCCACGGAAACCGATGCCCCGTAGTTTGTTGCAATGTGTTTTACGATTGCAAGCCCCAGCCCCGTTCCGCCCGCCGCCTTGCTGCGTCCGCGGTCGATGCGGAAAAATCGTTCAAATATTCGTTCCATATATTCCCGCGCAATCGGCTCCCCGGTGTTGAATACAGTCAGGATCGGAACATTATCCTGATTTTCCAGCTTGACGTCCACATATCCGCCGGGGCGGTTATATTTGACGGCATTGCTGATGAGATTGCCTGTAAGCTCCCGCATTTCCCGGTGCGATGCGGAAACAACGCTCGGCTGCACCGAACAAAGGATGCGCACATGATTCATTTCCGCCATGGGTTCGGCATCCGCGCAGCATTCATCCACCACATCCGCAAGATCGATCAATTCGCGTTCAAACATGATATCGCCGCTTTCCAGCCGGCTGATCATAATAATATCGCTGATGAGGCTGCTCATCCGCACTGTTTCCTTTAAAATGCGCTTCGATAACTCCTCATGCTTATTGCCGCCCAAAGGCATATTGCTGCACAGCAGCTCTGCAAAGCCCTTGATCGAAGTGATCGGCGTTTTCAGCTCGTGCGAAGCCGATTCAAAGAATTCCTGACGCATCTTCGCTGCGTTGCGCTGCGCCGTCACATCGGTAATAATCAGGATCACGCCGCCATCGATCGCTCCGTTGTCCTCGGGCTCCACGCGGCTGATATTCACTTCCCCTTTTTTCTTATCCGGCAGCGGAAGATCCACGGCAATATGCCCGCCTTTTTCCAGCACTGCCGCCACCCCATCCACGACCGGGACGCTGCGTGTTGCATGCAGGATATTTTTTCCCTGCACATTTCTTTTATCGACATGAAAGCAGCTGCACGCAGCCTCATTGATCAGCAGAATGTTCTGCTGGGTATCCAAAAGCACGAAGCCTTCATTCATATTATCCAGGATATAATTGATTTTGGTGCGCTCTTGCTCCAGACGGCGCATATTGCGGGCAATTTCCTCCGACATCCCGTTGATGTTGCCGGCCATAGTACGCAGTTCTTCATACGGATATTTTTGCGGGTCCAGCTTCACTCCCCCCTGCTGCACCGATTTCAGGCTTTTTGCAAAGCTTGCAACCGGCGCCAGCACAGTATCCGCAGTGCGCGAGGCAAGGGCTGCGGCCGCTGCAAATGCAACAAGGCCGGTAAGCAAAAACGCCGGCAGCAGGCTGAGCAATGTGTGCCCAAAATCCCGACTTGTCATTGCAGCACAGAGATATCCGTAATCCACCTTTGCGCCGGCATATATCATGCGCTGTCCGGTCTGTTTGTTTCGGTGCACCGCAGCCAGAGTACCGCTTTGTATCATCTGCTGAAATCCGCTTTCCCCGGTGCCGGCTTGCGCCACCGTATGTTCCCTTTGGGAATCCGCAAGCACAACTCCGGTGTCCGAAAGCAGTGTGATGCGCATCCCGCCTGAAAGTTCGGAAAGATGTTTTGCATTTTCATCGGTTGCCGGTTTTGTATCTTTTGTTTTTGCCAGCACGGTCACCATACGGCACAGATAATCTTTTGTTTGCTGCATCGCACGGTAATCCACGATCAGCGCAGTCAGCAGCAAGCAGCAAATCAGTCCGGCACCCAGACAGAATGCCGTGCTTTTTAAAATACTTTTTTTCATCCGGCCTATCCTTCCCGGTCTATGCTTCCCAGAAAACGGTATCCCACACCTCGAACCGTTTTGATAAAACGCGGAGCAGAGCTTTCATCCCCCAGTTTATGACGAAGGGTGCCGATATGCATATCCAGTGTGCGGGTCTCCCCGATAAAATCATATCCCCAGACACTTTGCAGCAGCGCTTCCCGGCTCAAAGCATCCGGCGCATTTTCCATAAGTTCCCGCAGCAGTTCAAATTCCTTGTTCGTCAGCTCCAACGGCTGGCCATCCAGTGCCGCTTCATGCGCGGAAAGATTGATCGTCAGCGCTCCGCTGCGCAGCACCGTATTCTTTTTTGCCGATGCCGCCACATATCTGCGCAGAATGGCCCGCACACGGGCACACAGCTCCAGCACGCTGAACGGCTTTGTCATGTAATCATCGGCACCGGCATCCAGCCCAATCACCTTATCCGCTTCGGAATCCTTTGCCGTAAGCATCATGACCGGCACGGCGGCAAGCTGAGGATTATCCCGCATTTTTTTTAACGCTGTGATCCCATCCATGCCTTCCAGCATGATATCAAGCACTACGGCATCCGGCACTGTATTTTTCATTTGTTCCAGCGCATCAGATGCATTATCAAATGCACACACTTCATATCCGGAAGAGTGAAGTGCCACTTCCAGCAGCATACGAATGCTCTCATCATCCTCTACTACAAAAACACACGGCATCTGGGGCATGGCGGTTCCTCCCTTTTCTATTTTGTATTGCACTTCTTTTTATTATAAGATATTTTTACTTTAAGTTCAATGCCGCAGCTTTTTTTACGCAAAAAAGGGCGGCAGATTCTGCCGCCCTCAAACTGTAGACAAACTCCAATTCGGAAAAAGGGATGAAATAAAATACGTTCTCATTCACGGGCATGTACCGGGAATGAGAACACCCTGACAGAAAAAAAGCCCTGTTTTGTGTGCGCAGTGCGCAAAACAGGGCTTTTTTTCGCCGGAAAGGAGTACTGAGGGAAACCGGAAAGCATCTTTTGCGCTGTGCGCAAAATGTGCGCCCGGTGTCCTTCAGAGGCTGTCGAACTTTTTCGACAGCCTCAGGGCGGCAGATTCTGCCGCCCTTTTTCTCTTGCTGCACCTTACTTTTCCTTCACGATTCTATTCCCGCAATCATTTTTACAGCTTCACCGGCAAGGATCATTCCTGCGACTCCGGGCACCCAGCTCACGCTGCCCGGAGCAAAGCGTCCGGCTGTTCCCTTGTGTTCCCCTTCCTGCTTTTGCTCGAGCGGCGCAGCGGTACTGCACACCACACGCAGATGCCCCACTTGCCGTTTGCGCAGCTCTCGCCGCAAAACGCGCGCCAATGGATCCCCTTGCGTTTTATACAGGTCTGTCACAATGAACTTCGTTGCATCGAGTCGGTTTCCGCATCCCATTGCGCTGATGATCGGCACACCGATGCGGTCGGCTCGGACGATCAGCTCGATTTTTGCGCTGACGGTATCGATCGCATCAATAATGCAATCATATTGGCTCAAATCATACTGCTGTGCATTTTCGACTGTATAAAAAACCGGCATGCATGTTACCTGCGCGGCCGGGTTGATATCTAAAATCTGCCGCTTCATCACATCCACCTTAAGCTGCCCCAGCGTGGAATGAGATGCCGCAATCTGCCGGTTGATATTCGATATCGAAACGGTATCGTGATCGAACAGCGTCAGGCTGCCGATGCCCGCACGCGCAAGGGTCTGCACTGCATGCCCCCCAACGCCGCCAACGCCGAATACCGCCACATGCGCCGCCTGCAAACGCTGCATTGCAGCTGACCCCAATAAAAGTTCACTGCGCTTGAATTCTTCCATTTTTTCTCCTTATCCTGTTCATAAAACGCTTTTGCGCTGTACCTTGATCGTATTCATTCAGTATATCCCGAAAATCAGCAGAAAGTCAATGCAGTGTGTGCCTTCCGGCTTCTTTTTTCTTTTCTTCGCGGGATGGAACCTTTTTTCGTTTTTTGCAAAGCCAAACCAGAACAGTGCCGATGCCAAGAACCACCAACACCGCCTTTGTCCAATCTGCCATGTGCACGATCCAGTTTGTTGCCAGCATCCAGTTGTGTCCTGCAATCACGCCGATGCCCACAAGCAGGATATTCCAAATTGCGCTTCCTGCCGTAGTAAGCAGCAAAAATGGCAGAAACGGCATACCGGACATGCCCGCAGGAATCGAAATCAAGCTGCGCAGAATCGGAATGCATCGGCAGTAAAAGACACTTTTGCGCCCATTGCGTGCAAACCGTTCCGACGCTTTTTCGATGTCATCGGCATCCAGCTTCAGTATCCTTCCTGCAGGCCCTTCCACTATGGTACGCAGTCTCTGTGCAGACAGCACGCGCCCCAATGCATACAGCATAATTGCCCCTGCCACACTGCCCAAAGTAGAAAACAGCACAACACCAAACGGCGTCATGCCGGTATAGGTCGTCAGAAAGCCGCCGAATGTAAGGATCACCTCGCTTGGGATCGGCGGAAAAATATTTTCGATTGCAATCAGCAGTGCAACACCCCAGTATCCGAACCGATCGATAAAAGCTGTAATTACCTGTTCCATGCTATCCCCCCTGCGGAATGTGTATGCCGTGCCGCAGCTGCACATGCACAAGTGCCCTGTATTTCCTGAAACAGAAATACAGGGCACTTGTTTGTTTTTCTTTCAGCACAAAGGCGCAGCGATCCGCAGCACCGCATCCAGCAGACGGCTCCAGAAATGACGGTTGCAATCCGCAAGAGTCACTTCCCGACTTTTGGAAAGCGTATCCATAACATCCTTCTTCAAATCCTTCAAAATCGGACAGCGGTAAAAATAGCTCCCGCATTCAAAATGAAGATACAAACTGCGGTAATCCATATTTATGGTTCCGATCACACCGATGCTGTCATCGGCCAAATAGCTTTTTGCATGAATAAATCCCGGAGTATATTCAAAAATGCGCACACCTGCACGCAGCAGCGGTTCGTAATAGGAATGGGTAAGGCGATATACGATTTTTTTATCAGGCACTCCCGGTGTAATGATGCGCACATCCACACCGCGCTTCGCTGCCGCACAGATTGCCGCCTGCAACACATCATCTATTATCAGATACGGTGTATAGATATACACATAATCTTTTGCCTGTGCCAAAATATCGGAATATACCCCCACACTGACCGCCTCTTTTTCAATCGGCGAATCTGCAAACGGCTGTACCCAGCCTTCCCCGTGGAACGCTTCGGGATGAAACGCATGCGGTCGGAAAGAATCTATGGATTCTTCTGAACTTTCCGGACGGTAGGCATGCCAAAATTCCAAAAACATTGCCGTAAAATTCCATACTGCCTCACCCTGTAAGCGTACCCCTGTATCCTTCCAATAGCCATACAGCGATATTTCATTGATATATTCATCCGAAATATTGATTCCGCCATTGAACACCGTATGCCCATCGATCACCATGATTTTTCGATGATCGCGATTATTCATCACCAGCGACAATACCGGGACAAACGGATTGAACATCAGCGTTTTGATTCCCATGCTTTCCAGCTTTTTTGCAAAATCATCCGGAAGCAGAAACAAACTTCCCATATCATCACAAATCAAGCGGATATCCACCCCTTGTGATGCTTTCCTTCGCAGGATTTCTTCGATCCGGTTCCACATTTTACCCGGATGAATAATAAAATATTCAAGAAAAATAAAATGCTCTGCCTGCTCCAACGCACAGACCATATCCTCGAACATTTCTTCCCCGCATGCGTAATATTTTACCTGTGTATTGGTATAAACCGGATACCCGGATGCATTTTCAATATAGCGGCTGCAGGACGCCGTGCGCTTATCGGCATCCCTCAGTGCTTCAGCGGCTGCTATATCCGGCGAAAGCTGCGGAAGGATTTTATTATGCTGCTGAGAAAGCTTCTGTTTCATTCGGCGCGCAGGAAGCTGCCCTCCAAACAGCAAATACAAAACACCGCCCGCAACCGGAAACAACAAAATCAGGATGATCCAACCGATTTTGAACCCCGGTACATCATCACTATGTATAATATACAGGATAATCAGTATACTTACCAGCGTAAAGGCAATATCGATCCACACCGAATAAGCTGTCAGCTTCCAAAAAAATACTCCCAGCCATACCAGCTGCAAAAAAATCATCAGCCCTGTAATGAATACTCTTCCGCAAAAAAATTTGAGAACTTTTTTCATCTGCATCTCCCTGTTTTTCATATCCGCTATCATCTGGGTTTATTATAATAATATAGCAATATCCGATCAAAAGCGCAAGGTTGCCATGCTGCTGCTTTCCTTTTAAATTTTGTCGCCCTTCCTTTTTCGCCCCAAAAGAATAGACGACAGCCGTTTTCCGTGGTATTATCTCAAAAGAACATATGAAAGGAGAATTTCCAATGAACCATGAAGATCTTCTAAATGAAGTAAAACAATCAAACGAGCTTGCGCGCCGTCAGCTTTTATGGACGCGGATTGCCGCAGCACTTCTTGCCGTGCTGCTGGTTGCCGTCATTGTATGCGTTGGCGGCACAATGAACAGCCTTAGCCGTATCCACGCGCAGATCGAACAGGTCGATCTTGCGGCGATTTCCCGTCAGCTTTCACTCTTGGATACACAAGGGCTGAGCGAAGCGATTTCCGGCCTGGACGTCGAAGCATTCAATGATGCCATTAACAATCTGAATTCTGCGGTTCAGGAACTGAAAAGTGCATCTGAGGCAGCAAAAGCATGGGGCGACCGTATATCCGAAGGGCTCGGAGGCTTATTTTCAAAATAATCGATCCGTTAACCGCAAAGCGGGACGGCTCCTAAGGGGAGCGTCCCGCTTTTCTTTCTGTCCTTTTTGCGAAGCTGCTGTATTTTGTCTTATGCGTTTTCTTCCCGGTGCTCTGCAAGATATTCCTCGGCAAATTTGGAGGCAACCGCTCCATCCGATGCTGCCGTTACGATCTGGCGCAAAGGCTTCGTGCGCACATCGCCTACTGCAAACACGCCGGGGATGGAAGTACGGGTCGTTTCATCTGCTATGATATAGCCTGCTTCGTCCAGTTCCAGTATGCCCTCAAACATTTTCGTATTGGGAACACGCCCTACTGCCACAAACACACCGCTGCATTCTTTTTCCGTGCGGGAGCCATCCACTGCATTTTCCAGCACAACGCCCGTGATTTTTTTATCATATTTAAATTCCGCAACCCGGGAATTCCAGATGATTTCCACATTTTCTTGCTGTTCTAATGCTTTTACATAGCTGTGCGAAGCACGCAGACTGTCACGGCGGTGTACCAAATACACCTTTTCGCACATACGGGAAAGATACAGTGCATCCTCAGCCGCGGTATTGCCGCCGCCCACCACAACGACCGTCTTGCCCTTGTACATCATGCCATCACATGTTGCACAGTACGAAACTCCGCGTCCACGCAGTTCGTTTTCATGCGCTGTGCCAAGCGGACGGGGATCGGCACCGGTTGCGATCATCACCGTGCGGGCACGGTATTCGCCGTTCATTGTCGTTAATGTTTTGATTTTTCCGCTGAAATCTACCGCTGTTACTTCTTCATACGCGCTTTCCGCTCCAAAACGCTCGGCACCCTGCTGCATTTTTTCAGCAAGATCAAAGCCGTTTACGCCTTCGGAAAAGCCGGGGTAATTTTCCACATTCGTGGTCGTTGCCATTTGCCCGCCTGCCGCAAGCTTTTCCAATACGATCGTAGAAAGCCCTGCGCGTGCGCCATACAACGCTGCGGTGTATCCGCCGGGGCCGCCGCCCAGTATCGCAATATCATATACTTTATTCATGCTAAACCTCCGTTTGCTTACTCTTTGACTCAAAGAGCTCCTTGTTCACGCAGATACTCTTCAATTGCCGCTTTCGAACTGGGGTTCACGATCGACTCACCATGTTCTCCATTCTTTACAACAATCAGTTCCGGTATTGTCATAATATCAAAGCGCTCTGCAATTTCCGGTTCTTCATCCACATTTACAGTGCACACAACCAATCGACCTTCATTTTCCTGTGCAATGGCTGCAACCGCCGGAGCAATTCTGCGGCAGTATCCGCAGTTGGGACCGCCAAAATCCAACAGCACAGGCAGCTTGGATTCCAGAACAACCTCCTGCAGATTTTCTTTGGTAAGTGTAATAACAGCCATAGTAAAATCCTCCCTATGTTTCAAATTGTATCCTCTTGTTTTAACTGAATTTTTTAAAGTTACAGTTTCTATCTGTAATAATACATGTTACATTTAAAAATGTCAACTGCTTTTTCCAAAATATTTTCTCTCAAAACCCAGTTTTCTTTCATGATAGAATTATGATATACTTTTTTCAGAACCCAGGAAAACCCATTGCAAAGGAGAACTTATGCTTCTTACGATTTACGATTTCGATC
>JAHHSK010000010.1 GCA_020025255.1 Ruthenibacterium sp.
AATTACAGTAAACAGGCCCGTTTTCCCGGTTTTTCTCCTTGAGCACCTCGGCCAGTTCTTCACAAAAGGCGGTATAATCCTGCGTTGGCTTATCCACCGATTTTGCCGCCTCCCGATATATGCTGCGGATTTCATCGCACAGCGGGCGTCTTGTTTCGGCTTCAAACAGGCGCGCCAGTTTATTATATGCCACAACAATTTCACTGTGCATGCGCATTTGATGCAGCGCGCGGAACATCAAAAGCATTACCGGCTCATTCAGCGGCACCACCCGCATGGAATGCACGGTAGCCCGCAGCACCTCGTCATACCGGTTCAGCTCGAACAGGCCGCTGCTCATTTCCTGAATGCACTTCAGGTATTTCTTGGCAAGCTCGCGCTGGACACGCTTGACCCAAAGCTCCCCCGAAAGCCGGGGCAGCAGCTCGCCGCGGAACACGGTTTCCGCCCTTTTCCATGCCGCTGTGCGGGCGGCAATGTCGCCGCGGCAGCGTTCGGCCGCAGTACAGTGCTCCACAAAGCGATCCACATCAACACGCCATTTGATATGTCCGTTCAGGCAGTATCCTCCCGCACGATACAAAATCGGGGTTTCACCGGGCTTCACATGCCCGGCAAGCGATCGGCGCAGTGCATAGATCGTATTTTTCAGCACATTCTGCGGATCGGTCAGCTCCTCGTTTCCCCAGATTTCCTGCAAAAGCACCTCTGCCGGCGTCACACGATCCTTATGAAGCACCAGATAGCAAAAAAGCTGCCATGGTTTGGTAAGCTTTGTTTGTGTATCCGCAAGTGTTTTTCCATCTGCGGTAACGGAAAATCCGCCCAGCATTCGTACATTTATTTTTTCAAACACTGTTTCCGACCTTCTTTCCTCTGTCCTTTTTTGTTTTTATCCCGTCCGTGATTTTGATAGCGAAATTTGGGAATGGATGCCCGAAAAGGCATCGAAACTGCGGTTCGATGCCTTTTTAAGATTATAAAATCAGCCTTCCTGCTGTGCCGGCTGCTGCGGTTTTAATTCTTCCAGCACAATGGATGCCGAAACCATTTGTTTGCCGCGCGCAACCTGAACATCGATCGTATCACCGACCTGATGCTTTGCCAAAGCTCCGGTAACATCCCCGGTTTCGGAAACCGCCACGCCATCTACGCTTACAAAGCGGTCGCCCGGCTTCAGCCCGGCCTTTTCCGCCGCGCCGCCTTTATTTACGTCCCGCACATATACGCCTGCCTGGCTTACGCCGTAGCTGTACGCCGTCTGGGGATCGGTGATCTGGATGACAGTTACCCCCATTCCCGGGCGTCCGGTAACATATCCGTTATCCATAAGCTCCTGCGCCACACGAACCGCCGTATTGACGGGGATCGCAAATCCGATGCCCTCGGTGTTTTCGCCGCCGGATTTTGCATTGACAATGCCGATCAGCTCCCCGCGTTCGTTGAACAGGCCGCCGCCCGAATTTCCCGGGCTGACTGCCGCATCCATTTGCAGCAGGTGCATTTCCTCATTGCCGACGGTAATGGTGCGGTCCAGTGCTGATACGATGCCGCTTGTGACCGAACCGCCCAGACGCCCCAGCGGGTTGCCGACGGCAATGACCGGCTCGCCTACTTCTATGAGATCCGAATCGCCCACGACCACCGATGCCAAGCCCTCGGCCTGAACCTTCAGTACCGCAACGTCGGTTTTGGAATCCATGCCCACGATCTTGGCTTCATACTCGCTGCCATCCGTCAGCCGAACCTTGACCTGCGTTGCACCCTGCACAACATGGTTGTTCGTGATGATATATCCATCCTGCGAAAGGATCACGCCGCTGCCTGCGCCGCCCTGCACGAACTGGCCGAAAATCGGATGGGTGGTGACCTGCTCGGTCGTAACCTCCACAACGCTGGGGCCGACGATCTTTGCAACGTCCTTTACGGAAAGAGCCGAACCCGGTGCAGGGGCGGCTCCTTCGTCGGACTGCACCGTCTGCGCATGGCGAATCACTGTTGTCCCGGCACCGCGTGCCATACGGTATCCGGCATATCCTCCGCCAAAGCTCGCTGCACCGCAAAAGAGCACCAGCGCTGCTGCGGCAGCAATGCGTTTCGCATTCGGGCGGTGTTTTTTCTTTGGTTCCCCGTTCTGCTGCTCATTTCCTTCGGTTTGCTCCTGCGTATTCACAGGTTCCTGCCCCTGCGGATCGTTTTTTTGATTTTGTCCGTGATATAGTTCAGAATAATCATATTCCCAGTTGTTGTTCATACTGCACATCCTCCTCTTTCGATGCTGACTTCAGTATATGCTTTTCTTGTGAAAAAAAAGTCATGTGCGTGTGAAAAAAAGGTGAAAGTACGGCAACCGCTTTCAAACGTTTTTTCTTTTGACCTATTCGCCCTGTTTTCCGGCTCAAGCCGCCTTATTTCTTGCGCACACAGACCGGGATCGGCGGCAGACCCGCCTGTTCTTTAAAATCACGGATCGTGATCTCATATTGTGTTTTGGGCAGCTGCTCAAAAAAGTGCAGCACCGCATCGCGCTCCTGCGTTCCCTGTGCACCGCCGGAATAAACGCAGACGGTCATTACGCCGCCCTGTTTCAAAAGCGAAAGCGCCGTGCGCATGGCCGGGATGCTGATTTCCTTTTGCGTGAAAATGGAATGATCCCCGCCCGGAAGATATCCCAGATTGAACATCACCGCATCCACCGTACCCGGCTGCACATAGCGGGCAAGATTGGCATGGCTGTCCTGCACGACCCTGCCCACGGCACCGTATCCGTGCTTTTCCAGCCGCTGGCGGGTATGTTCCACTGCCTGCTTTTGGATATCCAGTGCCAGCACATGCCCGCTGCTGCCCACAAGGCGGCACAAAAACAGCGTATCGCCGCCATTGCCTGCCGTTGCGTCCACCGCCGTCATCCCGGCGCGGACATGCGCCGTTAAAAAGGCATGCACTGTACTCAGCGCATTTTCACCGTCCCCGTGCGGAATCCCCCGCATCCACGGCTGCCCCGGCTGCTTCGGGCGAAAGCCGCAGCGGTGCAAAAGTGCCCGTGCCGCTTCATTCTGCGGCTCCGGTGCCTGTGTGCCGGGTGCATATTCCCGCAGCACGCGGCGAAGCAGAAAGGTGCCATACCCGCGGCGGCGCCATTGCGGCATCATAACGCACTGCACAAGGCAGCTTTTCTGCATCTGCGCCGCGCCGATCACGACACTATCCTTTTCCAGCACATAGACCTGTGCTGTGCAGGCAATTCCCATTGTCTCCAGCGCACCGGCGTCTGCACCGGCCGCTTTGCGCACATGCATCATCCGATTCTCCTTCCGGCCGAAAGCCTGCCCGGCTTCATCAGAATGCGACTATATGCCCTGTAAAGCCATAGATCGCAAGAGCAAGGATGCCGATGTACAAAAGCGTGATCGGCAGCCCGCGGAATGTTTCGGGCACTTCTTCCCTTTGCAGCTTGCTCTGTCCTTCCGTCACAAGCTGCACTGCCAGCACATAGCCCACACTGCTGCCCAGTGCAAAGCCCATGGTCTGCAGCAGCGTAAGGCTTTGCACCGAGCTGATGATCATGGTGCCCAGAATACAGGTGTTGAACGTTGCCATGGGCAGCACCGCAATGAATTTGCGCGCGCCTTCCATTTTGACGCACAGCACAATCAGGAACAAAACAACAAAAAACGCCACTGCGCTGCACAGCACCATAGCCAGCGGGCGCACAAAGCTGCGATAGCGGTACTGTTCCAGCAAGCGATTTGCATAAAATCCAAGCGGTGCGGAAATCAGCTGTATGGCACACAGCAGCCCGCCGAATGTCAGCGAATCCACTGCCGTATCATCCACCAGCTTTACAAGGCGCGAAACACCCAGCGCACGCGTGAACACGGCATTCTGTGCAAACACAGCCAGCAGTGCATAGGTGAAAAACGTGCCAAGGGACTGCATCACTTCTCTCATGGTTTCTGCACCCCCAAACTCATCTGTTCTTTTACATTCAGCGCCACCGCACGCCATACCCCCATGACCAAGGCCAGGATGATAAACCCGCCTGCGGGCAGCTGCGCCATGGGGAACCAGGCCTGCTTTACGATCTGGTATCCCATAAGCGTGCCTGCGCCCAAAAATTCCCGCATTGCCGACAGCAGTACGAGCATCAGCATATAGCCCAGCGAAGTGATCAAGCCCTTGCGCGCGGCGGTGTGCATGCGTTCGCGCTGCGGACGCTCATAGCGCTTGAGGATGATCGGGTCTGCCACAAGCAGCGGCAGATACAACCCCAGCAGCGCAAGATCCGCTGTCGGATACAGCCGCCCCATAAGATAGCGCACGCCGATGTATACCACCGCCGCTGTCAGCGCATACGTCAGCCCGCGAAAGCGGAAATACGCAAACTTGCTCAGTGCTGCCGCAAGCACGCGCATCGGCGTCAGCAGCAAAAACACCGCCACGGCAAGCATGATGCCGTTTTTCAATGTGGTTGCCACAACGATCAGCGGCGCAAGCCCCAGGCCCTGCATAATGACCGGATTATTGAGGAAAATGCGGTCTTTGCGCGCGCGATGCTCGATCTCTGCGCGCGAGTGTATCTTTTTATCCGAAGATCCTGTCATGAGCGCACCCCCTTGCGAAAGTGTTGCTGTGAAAACAGCCGATCCAGATATCCCGAAATGGCATTTACGGAAATCAGCGCAAAGCATACCCCGATATCATAGATGCCGAAATAACGGAACATCATCGTCATAAAGCCGAGCAGCAATCCGTAAGCGAACCGCGCTTTCGGGTTTTTGGGTTTGGTGACCGGTTCATTGATCAGGAACACGGCGGCAAATATGATTGCACCGGACAGCATTTCATAGCAGAGCGACGTAATGCGGACATCCAGATATTTCCACGGAAGCTCCAGCCCCAGCGTATTGACGCGCGGGTAGAAAAACGCGACCCCGGCACATGCCAGCAGAAAGCCCGCGGGGATATCGATCGAAATATCGCGGCGCATCCACAGATACATTGCGCAGGAAATGATGATGAGCACCGAGGTTGTACCGATCGGCCCGGGGAAATTGCCCAGCACCAGATCGAACAGCCGCACATTCGGCACGCCGCCCGAACGCAGCATATGCGTCACGCTGTCCACCAGCACGGCACCGCTGGCATCGGCAACCGTCATTTTGGTGAACGGCAGCGGATCGCGGAAAAGATCGGCCGGCCAGCTTACTGCCGCTATGGCATATCCCACGGCGGCAGGGTGAAACGGATAGCAGCCATACCCGCCGAATGCGTGCTTGGCGATCAGGATCGCTGCGGAAACGCTGATGATGACCACATGATAATGCACCGAAGCGGGAAACATCATCACCAATACCAGCGCAAGGGGCACGCTGCTGTTTTCTTCCTTATCATACGGGCGTCTGCGCAGCCACGCAGCAAGATGATCGCACAGCTTTGCCGTCAGTGCGGCAACCGCACACAGCGCAACCGGGCGCAGCCCGTAAAAATATGTGGGCAGTGCCAAAAGCGGAAAAATCATAAATACAATATCACGGTTATAATCATGGGCGGTGGGCGGCTGCAGCGGCAGCGCGGTCTCATTGCTCATATCGTTCGCCTCTTTTCCTCCGGTTCGTTTGTAAGAAATTCATTCACATACTCTGCGCAGCTGTGCAATCGCCTGCGCAGCATCCGGTGCGCCGAACACAGCCGAACCTGCCACCAGCACCGTTGCACCGGCTTTGGCACACAGCGGCGCGGTTGCCGCGTCGATGCCCCCGTCTACCTCGATTTCACACTTCAGGCCGCGCCGGGATATTTCGGCATGCAGCTGCGCAATTTTTTCCACCGCACCCGGCATGAATTTCTGCCCGCCGAAGCCCGGCTCCACGCTCATAACAAGCACCATATCCAGCATATCAAGATACGGCACCACCGCCTGCACCGGTGTGGCAGGCTTGATGCTCAGCGCAGCCTTGCAGCCCTGCGCACGGATCGCCTCGATCGTTTCGCGCACGGGGCTGTCCGCTTCGATGTGGAACGTGATCCGATCTGCCCCGGCATCGCAGAACGGCTTGATATATTTCAGCGGCTCGCGGATCATCAGGTGCACATCATAAAAAGCCTCCACCCGCTTTGCCAGCGATTGCAGCACCGGCACGCCAAGGCTGATGTTCGGCACAAACGCGCCATCCATTACATCGATGTGCAGCATATCTGCACCCGCTTTCATCACATTTTCACAGCTTTTGCCCAATTCGGCAAAATCCGCTGCCAGAATGGAAGGAGAAATTTTTATCATAAACAGGACACCTCATCATCGAAAATACGCATTCAGGCCAAGGCCGAAACATAAAAATAGTTATTTTTATAATACCGCATTTTTGCTTAAAATGCAAACAAAACCCGCAAATCCGCCGTGTGCCGGGGGCTGTTTTCCCACCGGCGGCACACACGGCGCCGCTTTGCCTTGACAAGCGTGTGTTTGTGCCTATAATAAAGTAGTATATATCTGCCCGCGCGCGGGCAGGTTCAAACGCACGCCGCACACCGCTGCGGCGCCGGAAAAGGAGCCTTTTGATGTCTGTTTGTGAAATGATCCTGCCCGTGCTGATCGGCGCGGATATGAACTGCTATTCCCTCGCCCGTGCCTTCCACGAGGCATACGGCGTGCGCTCGCACGCGTTCGGGCGCTGGGCTATGGGCGAAACGATGTATTCCCGCATCGTGGAATTTACCGCTGTGCCCGATATCGACAATGCCGAAACCCTCACGCGCACGGTAACGGAATTTGCAAACGCCCATGCGGAAAAGACCTGCATCGTTATGGGCTGCACCGACGATTACGCAAGCCTTTTAATGGATGTGCGCACCGCGCTGCCGAAAAACTGCATCGCCCCTTACATCACGCCCCAGCTGCGCGACCGCCTTGTGAACAAGGCCGATTTTTATGAATTGTGCGAAAAATATGAGATCGCATATCCGAAGACCTTCTGTGCCAAAAAGCCGATGAAGCCCGAAGAACTCAGCGAAAGCGCGCTGGGCTTTTCCTATCCGATCATTGTCAAGCCCTCGAGCAGCATCCTGTACTGGAAGCATCCGTTCGAAGGCATGAAAAAGGTCTACACCGCGGATACACCCGAACGCGCTTCGGCGATCCTTGACGAAATCTACGGCGCGGGCTATCCCGATATCGTTATTTTGCAGGACACGATCCCTGGGGCAGACTGCTTTATGCATGTTCTTACCGCATACTGCGACAAAAATGCCAAGGTGAAGATGATGTGTCTTGGGCATGTGGGGCTGGAAGAGCACACACCGAAAGCGCTGGGCAACCATGCCGCGATCATCACGGAATACAATGAGCCGCTGATGACAAAACTGAAAGCATTCCTTGAGGAGATCGGCTACACCGGCTATGCCAACTTTGACATCAAGTACGACAGCCGCGACGGCAGCTATCGCGTATTCGAAATCAATCTGCGTCAGGGGCGCAGCAACTATTACGTCACGGGTGCGGGCTATAATATCGCGCGCTATGTCGTGGAGGACCGCGTGCTGGGGCACGATCTGGGCGAATGCGTGATGAACCGGAAGGAAACGTTCTGGCACAGTGTGCCGCGCGGCGTTGTGTACCGGTATGTGAAGGATGCCGCCTTCATCGAAAAGGCAAAGCGCCTTTCGCGTGAAGGGCTGGAAACCACCACGCTCGGCTACCGGCCGGATCTGAACGGCAACCCCAAGCGTCTTGGCTATTATCTTGTGCACATGCAGCGCTATTTCAAAAAGTTCAAAACCTACTGCAAATAAAAGCATGCGCACCGTTTTCCCCGTGCGGGAAGGAAAGGTTATCTGTTATCTATGGAACAAAAAAGCCCCCGTGTTTTGGGTATTCTGGGCGGCCTTGGCCCTATGGCAACCGTCTATTTTTATGAAATGCTCACACAGCACACCAAAGCCGCCTGTGATCAGGATCACATTGACATCATCATCAACAGCCGCGCCACCACGCCGGACCGCACACGCTTCATCCTGGGCGAAAGCAGTGAAAACCCGTTCGACATCATGGCGGCAGACGCTGCCCGCCTTGTGACGTTCGGCGCGGATGTCATTGCCATTCCCTGCAATACGGCACATTATTTTTACGATCGGCTGAGCACAACGATCCCCATTCCCATTCTGAACATGGTGGAAGAAACCGTGCTTGCCGCCAAGGCCGGCGGCTGCACGAAGCTGGGCATCCTTGCCACGTCCGGCACAGTGAACACGCGCACCTATCAGCGCATGTGCGAAAAGCACGGGCTGGAATTCGCTGTTCCCGATGCCCAGCAGCAAAGCGCCGTGATGCGCATCATCTATGATGACATCAAGCAGGGCCGCCGCGCCGATATGCCGGCGTTTTGCCGCGCGGTGGAATCCCTTACCCGCCAGGGCTGCGACCGTGTCGTGCTCGGCTGCACCGAGCTTTCGCTCATCAAGCGCGATGAGCATCTGGATGCCTTTTTTCTGGATTCCATGGAGGTGCTTGCACGCCAAGCGATTCGGATGTTCGGCAAGACCCCGATCGGTTTCGACGAATTTTAACCCTACCTGACTGGAGGCAACACGATATGTGTGGATTTATCGGTTTTTCCGGCTATGCCGGAGACGACAAAAAAAACGTTTTGGAACGTATGATGGATCGCATCATCCACCGCGGCCCGGATATGGGCGGCACCTTTACGGATGACGACATCGCGCTGGGCTTCCGCCGCCTTTCGATCCTGGATCTTTCCGAAGCGGGCGCGCAGCCTATGGCAAACGAGGACGAAAGCGTCGTTGTCGTATTCAACGGCGAAATATATAACTTCCGCGAGCTGCGCAGCGAGCTGGAAGCCAAGGGGCACCGGTTCCACTGCGGTGCGGACACCGAAGTGCTGGTGCACGGCTACGAAGAATACGGCACCGAAATCGTCAAAAAGCTGCGCGGCATGTATGCATTCGTCATCTGGGATGCCAAGGCAAAGCGCATGTTCGGCGCACGCGATATCTTCGGCATCAAGCCGTTCTACTACTACCCCATTCCCGACGGTTCGGGGCTGATTTTCGGCAGCGAGATCAAGGCGTTCCTTGCGCATCCGCGCTTTGAAAAGGCCGTCAACGAAAACGCCCTGCGCCCGTACCTGACGCTGCAGTATTCCGCAACGGACGAAACCTTCTTCAAGGGGGTTTACAAGCTGCCTGCGGGGCATTGCTTCACCTATGAAAACGGCCGTCTTTCCATAGAACGCTACTGGGAATGCCGATTCGATCCGCAGGATCGGCCGTTTGAGCAGTGCGCCGAAGAACTGGACGAAGTGATCCGCGAATCCGTTGCCGCACACCGCATCGCGGATGTGAAGGTCGGCTCCTTCCTTTCCGGCGGTGTCGATTCCAGCTATATCGCCGCCGTGCTGATGCCGGATAAAACCTTCAGCGTCGGCTTTGATTACCACAAATTCAACGAGACGAACTACGCCGCCGAGCTTTCGGAAAAACTCGGCATCGAAAACCACCGCAAGCTGATCACGGCGGACGAATGCTTTGACGCCTTCTCCGACATCCAGTACCACATGGATGAGCCGCAGTCGAACCCTTCCAGCGTGCCGCTGTACTTCCTTGCCCAGCTTGCGGCCGAGGATGTGACGGTCGTGCTTTCGGGCGAGGGTGCCGATGAGATCTTTGCCGGGTATGAATGGTATGCGGATACGCCCCCCATGGCGAAATTCAAAAAGCTGCCGCTCGGCCTGCGCCGCGCCGCCGCTGCCGCCGCCAAAAAAATGCCGTACTTCAAAGGCAAAAACTTCCTGCTCAAATGCTCTGAACGCCCCGAGGATTATTTCTTCGGGCAGGCGCTTGTGTTCCCGGATGATGAAGCGGAAAGCATCCTGCAGCCCGCATACCGCAACGGAGCCAGCGCGCGCGAGCTGGCCGGGCGTTTTTACAGCCGCGTACCGGATGAAGACGAAGTGACGAAAAAGCAGTATCTGGATCTGAACATGTGGCTGCCGGGCGACATCCTTTTGAAGGCCGATAAAATGTGCATGGCGCACAGCCTGGAGCTGCGCGTGCCGCTGCTGGATAAAAAGGTTATGGAATTTGCCCAGACCGTGCCCGTGGATTACCGCATCCGCGGCGGCGAGACAAAGGCCGTTATGCGCCACGCCGCAAACAAATGCCTGCCGGACGAATGGGCCAACCGCCCCAAGAAGGGCTTTCCCGTTCCCATTCGCTATTGGCTGCGCGAAGAAAAATACTACAACATCGTCAAGGAGCATTTCACCAGCGATTACGCCGCTGTCTTCTTTGACCGCACCGCTTTGATGAAGCTGCTGGACGATCACTATGAAGGGCGCGCTGCAAACCAGCGCAAGATCTGGACGGTGTTCACGTTCCTTGTATGGTACAAGCGCTTTTTCCTTGATGAGAAATAAGTTGTTCCGACTGCATGCGCGGTCTGCAAAATAAATTTAGGGCGCGTTTCATTCGCGCGTCCCGAAAGGAATCTGAAACCCATGGAAGAAAAAAAGAAATTCTATATCACAACGCCGATCTATTATCCCAGCGATAAGCTGCACATCGGCCACAGCTATACCACCGTCATCTGCGATGCCCTTGCACGCTATAAGCGCATGCAGGGATACGATGTGCTGTACCTGACGGGCACCGACGAGCACGGGCAGAAAATTCAGGATAAAGCCGCTGAAAAGGGCGTGACGCCGCAGCAGTATGTGGATGACATCGTTTCCGGCATCCAGGATCTTTGGAAGCAGATGAACATTTCCAACGACCGTTTCATCCGCACAACCGATGATTACCATGTAAAAACCTGCCAGAAGATCTTTACCCAGCTGTACGAGCAGGGCGATATCTACAAGGGCGTATATAAGGGGCATTACTGCAAGCCGTGCGAAAGCTTCTGGACAGACAGCCAGCTTGTGGATGGAAAATGCCCGGATTGCGGCGGCAGCGTGTACGAAGCCGAGGAGGAGGCGTACTTCTTCCGCACCGGCAAGTACGCCGACCGCCTTTTGAAGCTGTATGCCGACAACCCCGATTTCATCCAGCCCGAAACCCGCAAAAACGAGATGATCGCCTTTATCAATCAGGGGCTGCAGGACACCTGCGTATCCCGCACCTCGGTTTCGTGGGGCATCCCGGTTCCGTTCGACCCCAAGCACACGATGTACGTCTGGGTCGATGCTCTTTCCAACTATATTTCCGCACTGGGCTACGGCAACGAAAAGTATTCGGATTACGATCATTACTGGCCGGCCAACCTGCACATTGTAGGCAAGGAGATCCTGCGCTTCCACACCATTCTGTGGCCTGCCATGCTCATGGCTCTGGATCTGCCGCTGCCCCAGCGCGTATTCGGCCACGGCTGGGTGCTTTTGGATGGCGGCAAGATGAGCAAATCCAAGGGCAATGTCATTGATCCGGTCGTGCTGTGCAGCCGCTACGGCGTGGATGCCGTGCGCTATTTCCTGCTGCGTGAGATCCCGTTCGGCAACGACGGCAATTTTTCAAACGAAGCACTCATCAGCCGCATCAACTCCGACCTTGCAAACGACCTTGGCAACCTGCTTTCGCGCAGCGTTGCGATGATCGAAAAATACTTCGGCGGCACGCTGCCCGCCCAGCGCCGCGCCGATCCGCTGGATGACGAGCTGATCGCCATGACCGAAGCCCTGCCCGCCAAGGTGACGGACTGCATGGATCATCTGCTGGTTCCCAACGCCCTTGCGGAAATCTTCCGGCTGATCCAGCGCGCCAACAAATACATCGACGAAACTGCACCGTGGGTGCTGGCAAAGGATGAGGCAAATCGGCCGCGCCTTGCCTGCGTGCTTTACAACCTGTGCGAGGTGCTGCGCACCGCCGCGGTTCTGCTGACGCCGTTCCTGCCCGGCACCACGCCCAAAATGGCACAGCAGCTGGGTCTGGACGAAGCCTCCATGCAGTTTGAAACGCTGGGCCGCTTCGGCGGCATGCCCGAAGGCTTCACCGTGCACAAGGGCGAAGCGCTGTTCCCGCGCATCGACGCCGAAAAGGAGCTGGCGGAGCTTGCCGCCATGCAGCAGGCCGCAAAGAAGGCAGCCGAAGCGGCAAAGCCGGCAGAGCCCGCCCAAACGCCCGCTGCACCCACAGCGCCGATCGAGCACGAGCCGCAGGTCGATTTTGATACCTTCTGCCGCGTGGAAATGCTGGTGGGCGAAGTGACGAAGTGCGAAACGATGAAGGAAAGCAAAAAGCTGCTGCATCTTTCCGTGTTCGACGGCGAACGCGAACGCACGATCCTTTCCGGCATTGCAAAATGGTATGCCCCGGAGGATCTGCTGGGCAAGAAGGTCGGCATCGTGGCAAACCTTGCCCCGCGCCCCATGATGAAGGGCAAGTATACTTCCGAAGGCATGATCCTGGCTGCCGATACCGCAGACGGTGCCGCCAGCGTGATGTTCTTCCCCGATGACGTGCCGGCAGGCATGCGCATCCACTGATTTTATCCGCACGGATCTTTCATCCGATTTTTGCAATCCCGGCGGTGTTTGTGTGTCCTGTACGCACAGGCGCCGCCTTTTTCTGCGGGCTGCACGGGGATTCCGTGCGCCGCAGCCGAAAGGATTTTTTATGATTTTTGATACGCACGCTCATTATCTGAGCCGCCGCTTTGACGATCACCGCGACGCTTTGCTGGACAGCCTGCCCGCACAGGGCGTTGACGGAATCGTGGAATGCGGCGTCGATCTTGCCACAAGCCGCAATGCCGTACAGCTGAGCCATTCCCGCCCGTGGATCTATGCCGCGGCGGGCATCCACCCGGAAAGCATCATTGACGAAGAAGCTTCCACCGTCACACAGTTTCACGGCGACTGGCGGCGCGAGCTTGCCGCGATCGAACCGCTTTTCGAGGACGAGCGCGTAGTCGCCGTCGGCGAGTGCGGGCTGGATCACCACTGGCCGATCCCCGAGCAGGAACAGCTGGAGCTGTTCCGCGCACAGCTTACCCTCGCGCGTGAGCACGATCTGCCGATTTTGATCCATGACCGCGAAGCGCACGGCGAAACCTATGCCCTGCTGCGGGAATACCGCCCGAAAGGCATCGTGCACGCCTATTCCGGCAGTGCCGATGATGCGCTGTGGATCGCGCGTCAGGGCATGTTCATCGGCTTCGGCGGGGCGCTCACGTTCAAAAATGCGCGCCGTGCCGTCGAAGCCGCCGCCGCACTGAGCCTTGAAAACATCGTGCTGGAAACCGATTGCCCGTACATGGCACCGGAACCGCTGCGCGGGCGCGAATGCAATTCCGCCATGATCTGCCACACGGCGCAAAAGCTTGCCGAGATCAAGAACATCCCCGTAGAAGAAGTTCTGCGTGTGACGAACGCAAACGCCCGCGCCCTGTTCGGCGTGTGAATCCCTTTGCCCCGCATGCGCTGCACCCAAGGGCACTGCGCTCATTTTGCAGAACGCCGCACACTCTGCTTTTTTACAAAAAAAGACCCGCGCCGGATTCCTTCTTGCGATCCGGCGCGGGTCTATTTTCTATTCAGTGATCCAGAACCTTTATCTTTTCCCATTTACTGCCGCGCGCACGCGAAACAAAGAACACCGTGCGCACCACCCAGTCCAGATGCATCGCAAGCCAGACGCCCATAAGCCCCAGTTCAAAGTGCAATGCAAACAGATATGCGCACCCGATGCGCACCAGCCACATCGCCGCCATGCTGACGGTCATCGTGTACTTCGCATCCCCTGCCGCGCGCAGCGCATTGGGCAGCGTAAATGCACACGGCCATGCGATCGCGCACGACACGCAGTTCACGCGCAGCACGCGCAGGGCAAGCTGCGTCGTTTCCTGCGGCATGGAATAAAACTGTACCAGATACGGCGCAAGCAGGAACACAATCAAAGACATCGTACCCATGCAGATGTACGCCACGATCATCAGCTTTTTTGTGTAGATGCGCGCTGCGGTATAATCCCCCGCGCCGACGCACTGACCGATCACCGTCACCAGTGCGATCCCGATCGAGTTGCCCATGATATTGCCCACGGACGCCAGATTGTTGCTGACGACATCTGCCGCAATGGCCGCCGTGCCGAACGAGGTGATCAGCCCCGCCACAAGCAGCTTGCCCAGCTGGCAGATACTGTTTTCCAGCCCGCTTGGCACCCCGATACGCAGTACGCTGCGCAGAATGGAGCCATGCCATTCAAAATGCAGGGGGCGATCGAAATACACCGGGTTCGTGCGCCCGCGGATCAGCAGCCACATCAGCATGCAGGCAGCCACCCAGCGTGCTGCCAGTGTGGAAATCGCCGCACCCGTTACCCCAAGCTCTGCGCCGTAGATCAAAACGGCGTTGCCGGCAATATTCAAACCGTTCATCACCGCAGAGGCCATAAGCGAAACCCGGCTGTTGCCCATGCTGCGGAACAAGGCCGCGCCGGTATTATACAAAGCCAGTGCCGGATAGGAAAGAGCGCAAAAATAAAAGTAGATCCCGGATGCATGCATGACATCCGCTTCCACGCGTCCGTACACAATGCGCAGGATATGCCGGTTGAAGCACAGCACCAGCACCATGAGCACAAGCGATATGGAAAGCGTGGAATACACAAGCTGTTTTGCGGTGCGGCATGCGTTGACCCTGTCGCCGCGGCCGATATACTGGCTTGCAACGACTGCGCCGCCCGTGGAAAGCGCCACGAAGGCTTGAATGAGCAGGATCTCGATCGAAGTCACCAGAGAAATACCGGAGACCGCCGCTTGTCCCGCCCGCGAAACCATCATGGTATCCGCCATGCCGATCGTCGTTGCAAGCAGCTGTTCGATCACAAGCGGAACAATCAGGCTGAACAGCGCCTTTGCCGAAAATCTGGGTGCTTGTTTTGCTTCACACTGTGCCATTGCGGTCACCTCGTTTTTGCATCCGATATACCCGTCCCCGTTCGCCCTATATAATGAACCCTTTATCCGCA
This sequence comes from Ruthenibacterium sp., assembly GCA_020025255.1. Classification (GTDB taxonomy): domain Bacteria; phylum Bacillota; class Clostridia; order Oscillospirales; family Ruminococcaceae; genus Ruthenibacterium. Next base: position 14,986 of record JAHHSK010000010.1, read on the forward strand.
GAATTCAAGTCCCTTTTCCCTTTTTTCTCATTGCGTATCTTGCTTATCTTTTCGCAGCAAAAAGCGCACCGCCCATTTTTGCAAAAATGAGCGGTGCGCTTTGGTTTTCCGTTTGTTTTATGCACACAGGCTTACGCTGCGGGCAGAACGCTGCCCTGATATTTTTCGGTGATCCAGTCTGCAACTTCCTTGCTTTGCAGCACTTCCACCAGTGCTTTCAGTTCAGGACGCTCCACGTCCTCCTCACGCACGGCAAGCACATTGGCGAACACCTTGCCGGCTTCGCTGTCGGCGTTTTCGGTGACGATCAGCTTATCCGAAATGCCGGCCGGGATCGCATAGTTGCCGTTGATAACGGCAAAGTCCAGATCCGGCAGGCTTGCGGGCAGGTTTGCCGCTGCCAATGCTTCGATCTTGATGTTGTGCGGGTTTTCGGCAATGCCGTCGTATTCATTGAAGTTGATCGCGCCTGCATCCGTCTGTGCCTGGCGGAAGGTATCGAGCGTAATGCCGTCCTTCAGCTTGATGATGCCGTTATCCTGCAAAAGCAGCAGTGCGCGCCCGCCGTTCGTTGCATCATCGGGAATGCCGATCACTGCGCCGTCGGGCACATTGGCAAGATCTGCGGATTTGCCCGCATAGATCCCAAGCGGCTCATAATGGATCGCGCCGAGGCTTGCGATCTTGGTGCCGTGCTCGGCGTTGAAGTTTGTCAGATACGGCTGATGCTGAAAATAGTTTGCATCCAGCGAGCCTTCCTCCACGCCGGTGTTGGGCATGACATAATCATCGAACGGAACGATTTCCAGCTTGATATTCTGTTCTTTCAGCAGCGATGCCGCATATTCCAGAATCTCTGCATGCGGGGCCGGGCTTGCGCCCACCTTCAATGTAACGGAATCGTCTGCCGCCGAATCGCCTGCCGCCTGGCTGCCGGAGGAAGTGCCGTTTTCGGAACTGCCGCATGCTGCCAGTGCAAAGCACAGCGACAGGGAAAGGATCAATGCAAAAATCTTTTTCATAATAAAACTCCTTTTCTTGGTCAATCGTCACGCAGGAACGATACCGGAACCCCCTCTTTGTTTCCGGTATGGTTTCTATCTCAGCCCTTTGCTTTGGCGCACGCCGCCGTATGCATCCGGCAGCTGAAGCGTCACGCGTACTCAGCGGTTGCGTTTATCCGCTTTGCGGGCGATGAGGTCAAAAATGGTCTGGATGATGCACACGAGCAGGATAATGATCAGGATCGTTGCGTACATCACGCTCTGTTTGTAATACTGATATCCGAAACGGAATGCGATATTGCCAAGGCCGCCCGCGCCGACGCTGCCGGTGATCGCGGTGTAGCCCAAAATCGTGATCAGGCTGATCGAAAGCCCGCGCAGCAGACTGGGGACGCTTTCCACCAGCAGCACGCGTGTGATGATCTGCCATTTATCCGCGCCCATGCAGGCCGCTGCTTCCAGCACACCGGGGTCGATTTCCTCAAGGCTTTGTTCCACCATGCGGGCAATGAACGGAGCGGCGCTGACCGTAAGCGGAACCAATGCCGCTGTTGCACCGATGCTGGTGCCTGCAACAAAGCGTGTGAACGGAATGATGAAGAACATCAGGATGATGAACGGGATGCTGCGCATGATGTTCACAAACCAGCCAAACACCGCATTAAAGCGGGGTGCTTCGGCAATGCCGCCGCGTTTTGTCACGGTAAGCAGCACCCCCATAGGCAGCCCCAGAACATAGGCAAAAAAGGTGGAAACAAAGGTCATATACAGGGTTTCCAGCGTCCCCTCCCACAAAAGCGGGCCGTATTTTGTAAAAAGCTCTGTCAGCACTTCCACTTTTATCCCTCCATACCGATCAGCTGACGTGTCACATCGCTCTTCGGTGCGCGGAACACGTCCTCCACCACACCGCTTTCTGCCAGCCTGCCGTCGCTGATGACCGCCACATGCGAGCAGATCGCTTTTACCACGGCAAGCTCATGTGTGATAATGATAATGGTAACCCCAAGCTGTTTGTTGATATCGTCCAACAGCGTCAGCATCGCTTTCGTTGTCAGCGGATCGAGCGCACTGGTCGGTTCATCACACAGCAGCATTTCCGGATTGGTTGCCAGTGCGCGCGCAATGGCAACGCGCTGCTTCTGCCCGCCGGAAAGCTGTGCGGGATAGGCGTTTTTCCGATCCTCCAGCCCTACGATCTTCAGCAGCTCGGTGACGCGCGCTTCGATCTGCGGCTTTTTCAGCTTTTTTTCCAGCTTGAGCGGAAAGGCAATGTTTTCAAAAACCGTCTTTTGCATCAGCAGATTATAGCCCTGAAACACAACGCCCATGCTGCGCCGCGCGCGGCGCAGCTGTGCACCGGAAAGCGCCGCGATATTATGCCCGTTCAGGCTGATTTCACCGGAGCTGGGACGCTCCAACAGCGTCAGGCATCGCAACAGTGTGGATTTGCCCGCCCCGGACATCCCGATGATGCCGTAGATTTCGCCTTTTTCGATATTGAGGTTCACATCCTCCAGCGCTGTTACGCGATGATCCTTACATTCAAATATTTTTGTAAGATGTGAAATTTGAATCACTGCCGCTTCCTGCCTTTCCGTAATCCGCTGCCTGCTTTGACAGGCAATAAAAAAACCGCCCTCAGAACGATTCGTTCCAAGGACGGGCATAAATTCAAAGCTCGTGGTACCACCTTGTTTTGCTTTTTCTTCACAGAAAAAAGCCTCTGCCGCTGCGGCCGTATTTCGGATTACAGCGCGGCACTGTAACGGGTGCACCCGTCATGCACTTACCGGATCGGTTCGCACATGCAACTCAGAGACCATGTTCGGCCGGACCTGCTTTGCTTCCTTTCACCAAACGGAAGCTCTCTTTGAAAGCCGGTTCACGGCGTACTCTTCTCGTCAACGTCTTTTGCGTTATGTTCCCAATTATACACCGGTTTGCCGCGCTGTCAAGCCCATTTTTCCCGCACGGCATGCCTTTTTCGCCGCAGATCGTGATTTTTCCGCTTGAAACCGCGGCAAAATCCAATTCATTACATTTTTGTAACAGTGCCCTTTCGGCGGGTTTCATGCGGGATACAAGGCGGTTTTCCCGGCAAGGAATGCGGAAAACTCCTGCGGTGTGCCGTCTGTCATTTCGCTTTTTGCCAGCACCAGCGCACGCTGATCCGCGCAGATAAGATACAGATGTTCGGTTTCCACCGCACATTCAAACGCGCTGTATGCCACCTGCTGTGCATCGTCATCCGCTTTCATTGTCATTCCGCCCGCGTCAAACAGCAGCTCCACGGATTCCCCCTCTTTCTGTGCCGTATTGCGCAAAAGGGTCTGTGCGGCATCCCGGAATTGCCGGCCCATGCGCGACTGTGCATCCGTTTTCGCGCACAGCACGGCAATGCCCCAAACGGCGGAAATGACACCGGCCCAAAACATTATCCAGATCCTTTCCGGCGGGATGAGCGCTGTAAGGATAAATAGAAGCCCTGCCGCAAGGAACACCCAGCCCCGTGTGCGGCGGCGCGGCTTTTGGGGATGTTTCCCTGCGTACCGCGATGCGGCGTCCGTTACCTTCCACATGCCCGGACACTTGCTGCGCGAGAGCATTTCCGTGCGCTTTTCCAGCGCACGCGCCGTTTCTTCCAGATAATCTTCTTCCTGCCGTTTGCCGATGCAAAACGAAAAGCGTTCCTTTTCCACAGTCCTTCCTCCTTTATTCGGAGCGATTCTTTTTTTCACGGAATGTGCCGATCAGCCGCAGCTTTTCGGCGCGGGAAAGCCGCTTGATTGCCGCTTCCCGGCGCAGCGCCGCGCTTTTATCGGCACATTCCTCTGCATAAACCAGCGTCAGCGGGCGGCGGCTGCGCGTATATTTTGCCCCGCGCCCTTCGCTGTGCGCCGCCGCGCGCTTTTCCAGATCCTTCGTCCAGCCCGTGTACAGCGTATCATCCGCACACCGCAGCATGTAGACGAATGCCCCGCTCATTCCTCCTGCTCCATTGCCGCCCGGCAGGCCGCGACCGCATCCTCCTGCGTGCCGGTCGTGATCAGAAAACGGCCCGCATGACAAAAGCGCAGCGTTTCAATGCCGGAAAGCCCCGGCAGATCGCATTCCGGCGCGCCCGCCCAGTGGCGCGGGAACGGCACCTTCAGTGCAGGCGAACCGAACGCTGCCGGAACGGCCTGTGCCGACCAGCCGCCGCGCTGCGACGGATACACTACAAAATATGCCTTGCTGGGGATGAGCTGCTGCTTCCACGGTGCAAAGCGTTCCAGCCGCACGATGCGCCCCTTCATTTTGGAAAGCGCCTCGTTCACTTCCTTTGCCGCACGCTGCACACTGTAAATGGATTCCAGCTTATGGCGCAGGATGTCCTCGGCCAGCGCGACGGCACACGCAAAGCATTCATCGGGGTCTTGCGATTGATCCCAGCGCGGATTATAGCAGGCGATCACGCCCGCAAGCTGATTGCCGCAGCCGGTGTTGTCATCCAGATCCAGCGGCTGAACAAAGCCTTCATCAAAGCGTTCTGCACTTTCGCGCCCCACAAGGCCGGGGCCCAGTTCGCGCCATAACAGGCCGAACGCCGCATACGGAACGCCGTTTTCCCGCACAGGGCTTGCCTTTGCGTGATGATCGAACGGGCCGTCCCCGATATCGAACACCAGGCCGTCATAGCCTTTCGGCACCGTGAAGCCGCGTTCGATGCGGATTTCGGGATTGCATATTTTCAAAAGAGCGGCACTGAATACATCGTCCGCGTGAAATTTTCCGCCGTGTGTAAAAGCATGATTGGGTATCTGCAAAAAATCGTCTCCTTTTTCTGATTCCGCTTACAGCATACCATATATGAACGGGATTTGGTAGCAATTTTTTGTCTTTGCCTGCAAAAGCTTTGCCGGATTCCGTTCCGATACATATTTTTTGCATCGTGCATTATATCTTATATTGTGCTTTCGTTTCGTTCCCATTGCACAAAAAAGCGCGAAGCCCGCAGATTTTTGTAGATTCCCGGTTGGATTCCGTGGTATACTCAAGCTGATTCCGTTTGTTTTATTTCAAAGCGATTCAAAAAGGGGGGCATACTATGGTCTATTCACGCAGATACCGCCGCAAACGCATGCTGATGATCCTTGCCTGCGTTCTTGCCGCCGTGCTTATTTTGGGCTGTGTTTTATTTTGGTTTGTGCTTCGTCCGGCGCACCGCGGCCTTGCCAGTGCCCGTGTACCGCAGCAGCCGGTGTTCGGCGTGCGCTTTGGCTCCGATGCCGCATTTGCCCAAGCTTCGCCCGAAGAACTGGATACTTACTTTCAACAGGCTGTCCGCTTTGCCAAAGAGCACGGGATGAACACGGTGTTTTTCGATGTGCTCAACGAGGCCGACGGCGTCGGCTTCCGCGACCGAACCTTTGCAACATGGGCAGGCGCCGGTTCGCAGGATTCGCTGTTCCATAAATACGACCCGCTTGCCTCGCTGTGTGAAATCGCATCGGCTGAAGGGATCTCCGTGCGCGCCGTCGCACCGGAAATTTCCGGCGATAAGGATTGGGAGCATACGCTGCGCCGTTTGAAAAAGAATTACGCCATAGCCGGTCTTTCCATAGAGGGCAGCGCGCTTTTGGATTATGAAACACAGCAGGAAATCGTTTATATCCCCGAAGCGGATTTTGCAAAGCCCGAAGTGCTGGTCAAACATACGCTCGGCGGCGAAATCCCAAACACCGCCTTTGATTACGAAGCCTGCCTTGCACACGGCGAGGAGCTGAGCCTTCTTGCAAGTGTACTGGATTCCACCGTGGAGCGCCCCGTGCTTTTGAACTACACCCCGCCCAAGGCGCTTTCGATACAGTACCCCGTCCAAGGGGCAAAAATCTACACCGAAACCTGCTTTGTCATGGGTACATCCGACCCCGAACAGCCGCTGACATTCAACGATGCTGGCGTGGAAACGCGCGCACCCGGCGGCACGTTCGGTGTGCTTGCCGCTCTTTCCTACGGCGAAAACGTCCTGACCCTGCGCCAGGGCGGGCAGGAGGTGAGCGTCACCGTCGTGCGCCCCGAACCGCCGAAGCCGGACCCTGCGGCACCCCGGCCCGAACCGCCCGAGGAACTTGCCCACGATGCCACCACTGCCGTCGAGGCAGGCACTCCGATCCGCATTGACGGCTGGATCACAAGCCTTTTGCGTGACCCGGAAAACGATGCCAGCATCAACGAAACCGTGCGCCGCGGCGCGGTTGCCCGCGTGACCGAATGTGTGCAAACCGTGCGAAAGGGCAAAAAGACATGGGCCTATCAGCTTGCAAGCGGGGACTATGTACTGGCAAGCAGCACGACCCCTCTTTCCGAACCTTCCGATACGGGCTTTTCCTTTACCGGTGCTTCGGCGCAGAAAACCGATTACGGCGAAGCCGTGACGTTCACCGGCCGGGGCACGCCGCTTGCCTACACCAACATGGTGGACGGCAATCTTGTCATGGATTTTTATGACGCCGCTTTTGCCGCCGATTTTGCCGTGAGCGATTCCGCGATGATCGCTGAAACGATCGTGGAGCCGAACGACCGCTTCACGCGCATCACCTTCCAATTCACCCAGCCCGTCTGGGGGCATACTGTGGAATATACCGAGGACGGCACGACCAAGATCCTGCTGAAAAAGCAGCCGGTGCGCAGTGATGTATTCGGCAAGCCCCTTACCGGTGTGAGCATTCTGCTGGATGCAGGACACGGCGATCAGGATACCGGAGCGATCGGCCCGGCCGGCGCGGATGCCCCCACCGAAAAAGATGCCAACCTTGCGCTGATGAATGCCGTAAAATACCGGCTGGAGCAAATGGGCGCTTCGGTGCAGACGATCCGAACCGATGATTCCTTCCTTTCCTTGGAGGATCGCAACCGGGCGATCATCACCGGACAGCCGGATTTCTTCCTTTCGCTGCATCACAATTCGATCGATCTGCGCGTGGATGCCAACCAATCCTCCGGCACGGAATGTTATTATTTTTATCCTGCCGGAAAGGAACTGGCCAAAACGCTTGCGGAAAACGTCGCCGGTGCCACCGGGCGTGCCAACCGCGGCGCACACTGGGGCTATTATTATGTCACGCGCAGTACCGTGTGCCCCGCGGTTCTGCTGGAAACCGGCTTTATGGTCAACCCGAACGAATATGAACAGCTGACAAGCGATGCCCAGCTGCTGGCCGCCGGGGACGCGATCGCCCGCAGCATTCTTGCCTGTGTTCCAAAGGCATGATCCTGCCGGCTGCCCTATCCATAAAAACGCCGCTGGCGCAGTTCATGCACCAGCGGCGTTTTCTGTCTTTATTTGCGGTTTTTCGGTGCGGCGCACATCAGCTTTTTACGGCAGCTGGCTCCGGCTGCGTCTGCGTGCGGCAGATGAACAGGCTTTCGATGCGCCGTTCCTGCACGCTGCGCACCTCGACTTCCAGCTCCTTATATGCAAAATGCTCGCCCTCTTCGGGGATATGCCCCAAAACCTCCAATGCCCAGCCGCCGACGGAGTTGTAATCACATTCAAACTCCTTATCCGAAAAGCCGATCGCATCAAAGAAATCTTCGATATCCACATCGCCCTCCACAAGCCAGCTGTTTTCCGAAAGCGCGCGGATATCCATTTCGTCCTTATCGGATTCATCGCGGATATCACCGACCAGCTCTTCCAAGATATCCTCCATGGTCACAAGCCCCAATACACCGCCGTGTTCATCCGTTACGATCGCAATATGCTGCTGGCTGCGGCGGAATTCCGCCAGCAGCTCTTTGATGCGCTTGGAACGGTACACAAACAGCACATCGCTCATCAGTTCGGTTGGCACCCATGTGCGTCCGGCTGCAATCGCTGCCAGAACATCCTTCACATGGATGACCCCGATGATATGATCGACCGAATCTTCATAAACCGGGATGCGGGAATATCCCCCCTCGATGCAAAGCTGCAAAAGCTCTTGCGGCGAGGCACTGGCGGAAATGGCCGCCATATCGACACGCGGCGTCAGGATATCCTGCACCATAGTGTCGTCAAATTCAATTACCGACTGGATGATTTCGGTTTCCTGCCGATCAAGAACGCCCTCTTCGCCCACGGTATCTATGATCGTTTTCAGTTCTTCCTGCGTTACGCTGGGCTGCACGTTCAGCTCTGCCGAACGGTTGCCGGTAAAAATGCGCTTGATCTGCACAAAAATCCACACCAGCGGCGAAAGCAGCGTTTTGATGATGTACAGCGGCCCGCTGATGGCGGCGCTGATCTTTTCGGGATTTTCTTTTGCAAAGCTCTTAGGCAATATCTCACCGAAAATCAGGACAAGCACCGTGATGATCGCTGTTGCGACCGCCGCGCCCTGCTGCCCCAGCAGCGTGGTCGCGATCAGTGTGGAAAGCGAAGATGCCGTAAGGTTGACAACGTTGTTTCCGATCAAAATTGCGGAAAGGGTTCTGTCGTAATCCTCGGAAAGGCCAAGCACGCGCTGTGCTTTTTTGTCGCCGTCATCCGCTTTGTTTTTCATGCGGATGCGGTTCACGCAGGAAAGCGCCGTTTCACTTGCAGAGAAAAATGCAGAAAAAAGAAGCAAAACGATCAGGGAAAGGTACATACTGGGTCCGGGTGTATCCAAAAAACCACACTCCTGTAAACATAAAATTTCCCGACTGCGGTTTGCGCCGTCAGGATATAAAGTAAATCCCTTCTATTATAACAGAGCCGTTTCGGCTGCGCAAGCAGAAAAGCGGCTGTTTTCCTTTCCCTTTTGTGCCGATTTATGCCTGCACCGGGAATCATTCGTCGAACTGCACAAAAAGGACCCCAGCCCGAACGGCGGAGCCCTTTTATTCTTTTTATGCATCCTGTCAGATGATTGGAAGTTCTCTGCCGGGATCCTGTATACAGCTGCATCCATGATCCCTTGATTGCACCAATCCGCACTTCAAAGTGCAGTGATCGATAGGTTAGGGATGAATCCTTTCAGAGATACTAAACCTTTTATTTTCGGATACTTTTAATAATCGGGATCAGTCCGACTACGGCGCACAGCCCGAAGTATCCCGGCTGGTGTGTCATCAGACAAAGAATAACAATGCTCTCAAGAAACACTGCGACCGCAAGGTATGTTTTCTTGATTTTTCGTGTCGCGATCAGATGCACAATGACAAGTGCCAGCAGTGAAAACACTATGGAGCCTATGATGAGTAAAAGCTTCATATTCCCTCCGTAAAATATTATTTCTTGACGCAGCCGCAGACCGCACCGGGTATTCCTTATGCGCAGATAGTCTGCAGCCACCGGGTTGCTTGCCCGCTGCAATGCATGGCGTCTGCATCTGCCATGGTGAACCTCCGCAGGATGCGCCTTTCAGAGGAGCGTTATACCGTTCCTTTGTGCTCCAAATGAAGCATCCTTTTTCCGGCATGCTGAAACTGTCAGAATGATTTTGACAGGTATGACAAAATAAGTTTTTATTATTATAGCACACCTCCCTGCATTTTTGTATATTGTTTCTGTAAATCTTTCTTTTCCTGTGATTTGTGTTCTGCCGGGTGAAACAGGCGGATACCGGCAGGATCGGCGGGGTGTCTCCTGTCAATCCCAAAAAGGAAAAGGGCGGCTGTTCCCCTGCCGCTTTCCGCTTTTTTGCAAAACTTTCACGCACATTCTGCCCGATGCGCACGGCGGGGCTTTCTTTTCCTGCGTGCATCCTGTATAATATGGAGCGGCGGCGTGCGCCGTGCATGCCGTACAACAAAAAAAGAGAGGGATCTCAACACATGGAACCGATGATCCATGCTGTTTTATTCGATATGGACGGCCTGATGTTCGACACCGAACGCCTGAGCATCGACTGCTGGCGGCGCGCAGGCGAACATTTCGGCTATACGATCACGCCGCAGGACGTTGCCCTGCTGCGCGGGCGCAACCGCGAGGGCGGGCGGCAGGCGTTTTTGAAGCGCTTTGGCCCCGAACTGCCGTATGACAAGCTGGTGGAAGATTCCCACGCACAGCTGGATGCGCTTTTAGAGCAGGATGTCCCCGTGCGTCCGGGGCTTTACGAGCTTCTGGATTTTCTGGAAAAGCGCGGCACAAAGCTTGCCGTTGCTTCCTCCACGCAGAGCCCGCGCGTCATCCGCAATCTGGAAAAGGCGCAGGTGCGCCGGTATTTTTCCGCCGTGGTCGGCGGCGAGCAGGTCACGCGCTCGAAGCCTGACCCCGAGGTATTTTTGAAGGCGGCAGCCGCCCTCGGTGCAAAGCCCTGTGAATGTATGGTGCTGGAGGATTCCGCAAACGGGGTGCGCGCAGGCCATGCCGCGGGCTGCTGCACCGTCATGGTGCCGGATCTGGATGCGCCCGACGCCGAGCTTTTCGCTGCGGCCGACGTCATTGTGGAAAGCCTGCTGGATGTGCCCGCACTTTTGCAGCGTCTGGATGCGGGCATCCACGCGCGCTGATTTGCGCGCAAAGCAGCCTGTTTTTGCGCACCGGCGGCATTTTTCATTGCGCCGATGCGCGGATTTTGGTATAATAATGTACCGTAATCAAAGCAAAAAGGAAGGATTTTTCCATGCGCATGCGTTTTAAGCCCTATGCGGGCCCCGAACTTGCCGCCTGCCCGTTTCATATGAACCTGGCAACCCAATACAAAGGGCACTGGCGCGAAACCTTTGCCCGCCCTAAGCAGCCGCTGCATCTGGAACTTGGCTGCGGCAAGGGCGGCTTTCTTTCGCAGCTTGCGTCCCGACATCCCGATATCAACTACATCGGCGTGGACATCACCGATAAGGTTCTGATTTTGGCAAAGCGCAATATCGAGCGTGTTTATGCCGAAAAAGGGCTGGCTATCGACAACGTGAAAACGCTTTCCCATGATATCGAGCGCATCCCGACGCTGCTGGACGAAACGGATGCCGTCAGCCGCATCTACATCAATTTCTGCAATCCGTGGAACAAAAAGGCAAACCATAAAAAGCACCGCCTGACACACACGCGCCAGCTTTTGATGTACCGTTCGTTTTTGACGGATGATGCCGAGATCTGGTTCAAGTGTGATGACGAGGATCTGTTTGACGACACGCTCGGCTATCTGCCTGAGGCCGGATTCGAGATCGTGTGGCAGACGCGCGATCTGCACGCAGAGGAACCGGAATGGAACATCCGCACCGAACACGAGCAGATGTTCACCGAAATGGGCATCCCGACCAAGGCATTGATCGCGCGCAAGGCCGCCCTGCCCGAAAATGCACCCGAACCGCCGTGCGTGCCGGATATTCCTGCCGTGCGCTGATTCTGCGTAGTATCGGCATCGTAATTGAAGCACAGCCCCGCCGTGTGCGGCATAAATAAAACGGAGCGTACCGGTACGCTCCGTTTTGTTTTGCAAAAATCCGTGTGCAGGCGGCATATGCCGGATCAGACCACCTTCGGGATCGTGATCGCATGCACCGGGCACACATTCATGCAGGTACGGCAGCCGGTGCACTTGTCGTAATCGACACGCGCCACATTGTTCGTGACCTTGATTGCGCCTTCCGGGCAGCTTTTTTCACACTTCATACAGCCGATGCAGCCTGCCGAGCACGCCTTGCGCGTCTGCGCACCACGGTCGTGGTTTGCACACATGACAACCGGCTTTTCGCTTTCCGGACGGATCCAGATGACCTTTTTCGGGCAGGCCTGTTCACAGGCGCCGCAGCCGGTGCATTTTTCGGGGTTGACACGGGCAACGCCGTTTTCAACGGTTATGGCATCAAACTTGCATGCTTCCATGCAATCGCCGTAGCCAAGGCAGCCGAATTCACAGGCTGCCGAACCGGAATACAGTGCCGCAGCCGCTTTGCAGCTGCTGATGCCTTCATAGATATATTTATCTTCGGTATGATCGAACGTACCCTGGCAGGCCACGATCGCCTTGCGTTTGGCAACGGCACCCGCCTGCACACCCATGATCGCAGCGGCCTGTTCCGCAGCCGCCGCGCCGCCGGGCACGCATTTATTGACGGGTGCGCCTTCCACGATCGCCTTTGCATAGTCTGCACAGCCCGCATAGCCGCACGCGCCGCAGTTTGCGCCCGGAAGCACCTCCTGCACCTGTGCGATGCGGGGGTCTTCTTCTACATGCATGAAATGCGCCGCCACTACAAGGATTGCCGCACCCAAAAGACCGATGACGGTAACAACTGCCGCCGCTGTTACGATTGACATATGTCGATTCCTCCTTTAATGGCCCGCAAAGATGTTTTCGATCACGCCGCCGAAGCCCATGAACGAAAGGCTTGTGATGCTTGCCGCCACCAGTGTGATCGGCAGCCCTTCAAAGCATTTCGGGGGCTTTGCATCCTCCAGACGGCGGCGCACACCGGAAAACAGCACCATGGCAACCATGAAGCCGACCCCTGCGCCAAGGGCGTAGACGAGTGCTTCCAAAAAGCTTTCGCAGTCTTCCAGAACGCTCAGCGTAACGCCCAGCACAGCGCAGTTCGTTGTGATAAGCGGCAGATAGACCCCCAGCGCCTTGTACAGCGGCGGCATGAATTTTTTCATTGCGATCTCCACGAGCTGCACGAGCACCGCGATGATCAGGATGAATACGATCGTCTGCAAATAGCCAAGACCGTTTGGCTCAAGGACATAGTTGTAAACCGGCCATGTTGCACTTGTGGCAAGCGCCATGACGAAAATAACCGCTGCGGACATGCCCACCGCAGAATCCAGCTTTTTCGAAACGCCCAAAAACGGGCAGATGCCAAGGAACTGTACGAGGACGTAGTTGTTCACAAGGATCATGCTGAAAAATACCATTGCAAGCTTTGCTGCCATTATGCCTCGCCTCCCTCTTTCGGTTCACCGCAGCCCGCACAGCCGGCGCAGCCGCCGCTGTGCGCGCAGCCTTCACAGCCGATGCTGCGTTCCTTGCGGTTATTGGTGCGGATCTCGATCCCGATCACCAGTGCCATAAGGCAGCCGAACACAAAGAACCCGCCCGGAGGGGTGATGAAGATCGTCATCGGATCCACTGCCTGCGGCATTACGCGCACACCGAACAGGGTGCCCGCGCCCAGAATCTCGCGAATGGAGCCCATAAGTACCAGCGTACCCGTAAAGCCAAGCCCCATGCCCAGGCCATCGAGTGCCGAAAGGCCGATCGAATGTTTGGATGCGAACATCTCGGCACGGCCGAGGATGATGCAGTTTACAACGATCAGCGGCAGGAAGATGCCCAAAGCGGCATCCAATTCCTGCGCAAAGGCCTTGACCAGCATCTGAAGGATCGTAACAAACGCCGCGATCACGGTGATATAAGCCGGCAGGCGCACTTTATCGGGGATTACCTTGCGCAGTGCGGAAATGGCAATGTTGGAGCATACCAGAACAAAGGTAGCTGCAAGCCCCATGCCCAAGCCGTTGATTGCAAGGGTCGTAACGGCCAGCGTCGGGCAGGTACCCAGCACCAGACGCAGCGATGGATTTTCCTTCACCAGACCATTGGTGAATACCTTTACGTTTTCTTTCATTTCCCTGCTTCCCCTTTCACAGTGCCGTATGCATCAATGGCCGCATTGATCGCATTGACAGCCGCCTTCGATGAGAAGGTCGCTCCGGTTACAGCATCCACATCCTCCAAGGTGAAATTTTCCGCGGGGATGCCGTTGAATTGATCGGCAAATGCAGGCTCGGCAATCTTTTTGCCAAGACCCGGTGTTTCCGTGTTATCCAGAAAGCGCACCGCTTCCACACTGCCTTGGGCATTGAACGAAACCATAACGGGCACAGGGCCATCATAGCCCTTAGACTGCGCCGTGATGACATAGCCCGAACCGTTATCCGCGCAATACACTTCCGTCACGCCTTCGATTTCGGTTTCCAGCTTCACTTGAGTAAACGAATCCGCAGCCGGCAGCAGCGCCGCACGCGTTTCGTTCGCCTTTTTGATCGCGTTTTCTTCGATGATCGGCGCAGTAACATGGTTCGTTGCTGCCAAAAGCATACTTGTAACAAGGCAGATCACGCCCAGCACAACAATCGGCCTTGCAAATTCATTCCAGACCTTTTTCATTTTGCTTTGACACCTCCCAGCGGTTTCTGATGTGTCAGCTCGTTCAGATACGGAACCAGCAGGTTCATCAGCAGCAGCGCAAAGCTGACGCCTTCCGCCATATTGCCGTAAAAACGGATCAGGCAGGTGATCACACCCAGGCAGACGCCGTAAATGATGCGCCCTTTCAGCGTAAAGGGGCTTGTGACATAATCCGTTGCCATAAAGAATGCCCCCAGCAGCAACCCGCCGGAAAGCAGCTGCAAAATCACATCCTGCCCCAAAATCAGGCTGAGCAGGGCAACCGTGCCAAGGTAGGAAAGCGGGATCGCCGCGCTGATCGTCTTAGTGGCGATCAGGTACAGCCCGCCCAGCAAAAGCGCAGCGGCGCAGGTTTCCCCCAGCATGCCGCCGTGCGTGCCCAGCAGCAGCTTGACAAGGATATCCCTGCCTTGTGCACCCGCAGCAAGCGGTGTTGCCGTTGCCAGCACATCCACATCGGTTTGCGGATAGGTGTATGCCGTCATGCGGCCCGCAAAGCTGACGAACAGCACGATGCGCCCCAGCAGCGCAGGGTTTGCAAAGTTATGACCCAGCCCGCCGAACAGCTGCTTTGCCACGACGATCGCCACAAATGCGCCGATGATCGCGATCCACAAAGGGATCGAAACCGGCAGGTTGAACGCCAGGATCATCCCGGTTACAACGGCGGAAAAATCCCCCACCGGCACCGGCTTTTTCAAAAGGATGCAATACAGTGCTTCAAACCCGACGCAGCTGGCCACGGTAACCCCTGTCACCAGCAGTGCGCGTGCACCGAAAATAAGCGCACTGGCGATCAGTGCCGGCAGCAGCGCAACGCAGACATTCAGCATGATCCCCCGTGTCGTTGTGTTTGACGTGATGTGCGGGGATGCACTGACGATCAGTTTTTTCTTTTCCATCGTTATTTTCCCCCTCCGTTCCGGCTTGCCGCCATAAACGCCTTCGCCAGATTCATCGTCTGGGTGACCGGGCGCTTTGCCGGACACACATAGCTGCAGGTTCCGCAGCCGATGCACAGATCCGTCATCAGCTTGTCCAGCCGCTGCGGATCGCGGCGCGTATATGCCCCGGCGATTTCAACCGGGGAAAGCCCCATGGGGCACGCATTGATGCAGCTGCCGCAGCGGATGCATTCCCCCGGCGCGGAAAGGTGCGCCATAGAAGGCCCGAACGCAAGCAGTGCATTGTTCTGCTTGAGCACAGGCGAATCGGTATCACAGACAGCCGTCCCCATCATCGGGCCGCCCATAAGTATTTTTTCAACATCCGGCTGCACACCGCAGAAATCAAGCACATCCGCGATCGGGGTGCCGATGATGACCTCTACGTTCTGCGGGCGTTCCACAGCATCGCCGTCCACTGTCAGGCGCTTTGTGGTCAGGGGCATGCCCGTTTCCAGAAAATGCCCCAGCGTTGAAACCGTGGTGACGTTCATCACGATCACACCGGCATCCGCAGGCAGGCCGCCGCGCGGCACCTCGCGCCCGGTGGTCTGTTCGATCAGGATTTTTTCCGCCCCCTGCGGATAGCGGCTGTTCAGCGGCTTTACGGTATAATCCGGGTCATTTTTGACAAGGCTGAACATCAGGTCGATCGCCTGCGGCTTATTGCGCTCAATGGCAATGATGACCTTTTTCAAGCCCAGATTTTCCTTTACCGCCGCAATGCCGCGCAGCACCGTTTCGGAATGTTCCAAAAATTCCCGGTTATCTGCTGTGATATACGGTTCGCATTCCGCGCCGTTGATGACCAGCGTATCCACCGCCGAAAGATCCTTCGGTGAAAACTTTACCGCCGTCGGGAAGCCCGCGCCGCCAAGCCCCACAAGGCCGCATGCCTGTGCGGCGGCGATCAGGCTCTGCTGATCGTGCACTTCGGGCGGGACGCATGCCGGATCGGGTGTCTGATTGCCGTCAGACTTGATCACAACGGTCTGCACATTGCGCCCGTTCGGCATATGCAGTGTGCCGATCGATTCCACCGTGCCCGAAACGCCGCTGTGGATATCCGCGCTGACAAAGCCGCCGGCCTTGCCGATCACGGTGCCCACCAGTACGGCATCGCCCTTTTTCACCGTGGGCGTACAGGGCGCACCGATGTGCTGCTGCATGGGCAGAATGATTTTTTCCGGAACCGGCATTGTTACCGTAGCCATATCGGCTGTTTTCTTTTCATGCGGAACGGCCGCGCCCAGAGCGCTGCGCTTCAAACGTTTAAACATGAAAGCAAGTCCCTCATTTCTCCTCCTGTATTTTCCGTGTGCTTAAATAAAGAGTGCCGCACGGCACACCTTCCAAGCCCCAGAATACCTCACCATTTATTGTAAGCTTTCCATGGGGTATAGTCAACAAAGATATTTTTTTCACAATTCCCGGTCTTTTTTTGTTAATTCTTTCACCATGTCACCCCGTTTGCGCATGCGGCAGATATTGCGTTTTTTTGTCGGTGTGTGGTATACTTGGTATAAATCCATTCCCGCAGTCGGCGTTCGGCTGTGCCCAGAGGAGGCCGCAGTATGTCCTTTCTTATCACCGATAGCCCTACCCCGCTTTTGCCCGAAACCCTGCCCGCGCTGAAGCTTACCTATTTTAACGGGGAACCTTCCCGCGGATTCGTATATTCCTATCTTCGCTGCTATGTATGCCGCGGCAGTGTGTTCTTTTCCTTAACGGTATTTGACAGCTGCCCGCCGGATACCGCGCGCATCGGGCTTGCGCTTTCGTTGGATGAGGACGCACGGCGTTTTCTGTTTGTTTCCTGTTCCGACCGGCAGGATGACCGCCTGCTGCTTTACGAAAACGATGTGCCGACCCGTCAGCTTGCCCTGACCGGGCTGCAGCATACCCGCGGCGGGGATGAGCAGGGGCTTTACTGGGGCGTACAGGGCGAGCTTTCGGCAGAACTGTTTCAAGACATCTTCGGATGCATCCCCAAGACCGGCTGCCTGATGCCCGGCAATGTTTATTTGTATGATGAAGCCGAAGCAGCATTTGGCAGCGCCTTTCCGGTGAACGGGGCGTGCGGCGTGCCGAGCTGCGGCGGTTTTGGTTCATTTTTTGCTGTACCCTATTGATTTTATCTTTTTTATGTTTTGAAATTTAAGGAGGCGTATCTTTATGCTGAAAGCAATCTTGAAATTTCTTATGCTGATTTCTGCAATCGCCGGTGCGTTCGCGGCACTGTCCTGGTTCACCCGCAGCAAATCATCGGATTACGTCGAAATCTATTCTTCGGATGACGACACCTGCCCTTGATGCTTTTGCCGTCCTTTCCTGTGCCCTCCGCTGTGCGGGGGGCTTTTTTTCATATGGGAGCCGGCGCAGCGGCTCACGGCGCATGCCGTTTCATCTCTGCCCACGCAATAAGACCCCCGCTTCCTGCATCGGAAGCGGGGGTCTTATTCGTTCAGGCCGAAGGCTCATTCCATTGCCTGTTTTTGCTTTTTCCAAACCAGATATTCCTTATATCGTTTCAGTTCCTGCAATTCCTCGGACGTCAAACGCTCTTTTCGGGATCTGTGATCGCAGGGATCGACATTCGACAGCCCCAGAAGGTAATCCGCCGACACATGGTACATCCGGCAAATGCGCACCAGCATTTCATGCGGCGGGGCGCTTTTCTTCTGTTCCCAGCTGCGCACGGCAGCCAGCGAAACCTGCAGCCTCTGTGCCAGAGCCGCCTGGGTGTCACCTTGATTTTTACGAATTTCTGCCAGTCTTTCCCCGATCATCGTATAATCCCCTTATCTTCCGGCACATGCAGCATGTGCCGGATCGCGCGTTATCCTTCGTCCGGTTCAGCCGTTATCCTGCACCTGCATAAGCGGCACATAATATTTCTGCTTATTCTGTTCCAGCTTTCGGTTAAAATCCGGTGCCAGCCCCGCATGCATGTTGCGGCGGAATTCATGGGCATCAAAATGCTCGTCCTCCGCTTCGCGCCCGATGATGCGTGCGGCAATATTGGAACAGTGATCGGAAACTCGTTCCAGATTCGTCAGGATTTCCAGGAAAATAATCCCGCTTTCAATGGCACATACGCCATCCTTCAAGCGGCGGATATGGCTTTCCCGCAGCACTTCGATCATCAGATCGATCGTCTCCTCCAGAGGCTCTACCTCTGCGGCACGATCCAAGCTGTCGCTATGGAACGCATCCAGCGTGATATCCATGATCTCCTTCACCGCGCTGTCCACCAGCGCCAGCTCTTTCTTTGCGCGCGCAGAAAATTCGATCTCTTTGTCGAACAGCTCACCGCTGCGATCGACCACATTGATCGCATAATCACCGATGCGCTCATATTCGATCACAAAATTGAGCAGTTCGGTCACAGTGTAGCTTTCACCGTCGGAAAGCTCATGATCCGTCAGCCGCACCAGATAGTTATTGATGTTGACTTCCATTTTATCGATCAGGCTTTCGCGCTTATGGATGCGGGCAATGCATTCGGCATCATGCGAATACAAAACGGGGATCGCCTCGCCGTAATTGGCGCGTGCATTGCGTGCCATGGTTTCCACCGCGCTGCGCGCCTGCTGAAGCGCGACCGTCGGCGATTTGAACAGCAGCTCGTCCAGAATGGGTGCTTCGATTTCCGGTTCCGGCTTGTCGTCTTCCTTCACCGAATGCTCTGCAAGCCATGCCAGTGCCTTGGTAAACGGCAGGAAAAGCACCGTGACCACCACATTGAACAGCGTATGGAAGTTTGCGATATCGCCCATGTTCATTGTGGTATTCCACCACGAAAAGTCAAATACCGCCTTGCAGCCATAGATCGCCGCCATGAACACGACCGTACCGATCAGGTTGAAATAAACGTGCACCATGGCACTGCGCTTTGCCGCCTTGGATGTGCCGATCGCAGCAAGCAGGGATGTGGAGGTTGTGCCGATATTCTGCCCCAGAATAATGGGGATCGCACTGCCCCATGTCACGATGCCGGTGCTGGAAAGCGCCTGCAGTATCCCGATCGAAGCCGACGAGCTCTGCACGGCAATCGTAACGACCGTGCCGGCCAAAACGCCCAAAACCGGGTTTTGCAGCTTCGAGAACATCTCAGCAAACAGCGGGGAATCCTTCAGCCCGCTGACAGACTGCGTCATCATGTTCATACCGATGAACAGCAAGCCAAAGCCCATAAGGATCTGGCCGATATTGCGCTTGCGCGGTGATTTGATGAACACAAAAAACACTGCGCCGGCAAAAGCCAGGATCGGCGCAAAGGTGCTGGGCTTGAGCAGATTCATAAAAAGGCTGCCGCCCGATATATCCGAAAGACGGATGATCTGTCCGGTGATCGTTGTGCCGATGTTGGCGCCCATGATGATGCCGATCGCCTGCGAAAGCTGCATGATGCCGGAATTCACAAGGCCGACGACGATCACCGTCGTGCCGGAGCTGGACTGGATCAGTGCAGTAATCACTGCGCCGAGTGCCACAGCCTTCCATGTGGAAGAAGTAAGCTTTTGCAGGATGCCTTCCATTCTGCCGCCTGCAAACTTTTCAAGGCCGGTGCCCATGATCGACATACCGTACAGGAAAAGCGCCAGCCCTCCCGCAAGGTTGATTGCGTTGTAAATGGTCATATTTCCTCCTGACCTTTCCGCAGCACATCCTCTGCTGCGGTCATGTTTTGGTAACAGTCCTACTTTTTTATTATACCGACAGCCCCGTATCCACGCAATGGAATTTACCTTATTTTACAAAAACTGTACATTTGCGGCATCGAATCAGCGCATGCGCTCCACATGCACCACAACGCCGGCCGGTGCGCATGTTGCCTGATCGTTCACGCGGGAAAGCCAGCCGAATTGTTCGCACACATGATCGGGACATTCACTGTTCACAAACCGGATGCTCCCGTTGGCAATTTCAAGGTGCACCGGGATCTTGCCTTCCAAATCATAGTTCCCGTCCTGCGCAAGGGAAAGAACGACCGGTTCCTGCCCCGGGATATCCACAACTGCTGCGGTTCCGGGCTTGCCGCCCAAGGTCGACCACAGCGAAAATCCGATTACGGCAAGCAGGATGCAGGCGATAAATATAATGTTTTTTTTCATTGTTTTCTCCTTTACAGCTTGAGTTGTCTTATTCTTATACTATAATAAAGATATCAACTATGCAAGGAGATTTGTTTATGTGCAAAAAACTTCTTCTCAATGACATCGATACCTTTATCGATCAAAACAGGGAAAACGTCCTGCGCGATTTGAAAGCGCTTGTGGACATCAACAGTGTGGAAGGCACCCCCGAACCGGGCGCACCGTTCGGTGCGGGGCCGAAAAAAGCACTGGATACCGCCCTTGCCATTGCCGACAGCATGGGGCTTGAAACCTGCTGCTGCGAGGGATATATGGGCTATGCGCAGATTCCCGGCGAAAGCGAAAAGCAGATCGCCACGATCGCGCATGTGGATGTGGTGCCCGAAGGCAACGGCTGGGACGGCTGCGCGCCGTTCGACATGGTGCGCCGCGACGGCTGGGTGCTCGGGCGCGGAACGGCCGATGACAAAGGGCCTGCGATCCTGACGCTGTATGCCGCCAAGTTTTTCAAGCAGCGCGGTGAAAAGCTGCCGTACACCCTGCGCATCCTGCTGGGTGCCAACGAAGAAACCGGCATGGGGGATCTGGACTATTATCTGGAACACTATCCCCAGCCTGCATTCTGCTTTACGCCGGACGCGGAATTCCCGGTGTGCTACGGGGAAAAAGGGCTGTTCGGCGGTGAACTGTCAACCGATGTGATTTCCGGCAATCTGGTGGAATTTTCGGGCGGCGTTGCACACAATGTTGTGCCGGATCGTGCCTATGCCATTGTAAAAGCGGATGCGCATGCGCTGACCGATACCGAAAACGTCAAGATCACCGACGAAGGAAACGGCCTGTGCCGCATTTCTGCCTTTGGCCGGGGCGGGCATGCCGCCATGCCGGCGGGCACGGTGAATGCGATCGCGCTGGTGATCGATTTCCTGCTGGATAACCACCTTTGCAGCGAAAGCGAAGTGCGCGCGCTGACGATGCTCCGGCAGCTGCATGCCTCTACGGACGGCAGCAGCATCGGCATCGACGCAAAGGACGATGTATTCGATCCGCTTACCTGCGTTGCGGGCGTCATCTGCCTTAAAGACGGCAGGCTGCACCAGAGCATCGATATCCGTTATCCCACCAGCACCGATGATGCGGCCCTGACTGCAAAGCTTTGCGCGCTGGCGCAGCAGGCAGGCGGCAGCTTCACGACGACCTCGGTTGCAAAGCCGTTCTATATCGACCCCGAAACGCCGGTCATCCGCACGCTGATCGACACTTACAATGAAGTGACCGGCAAAGACGCAAAGCCGTTTACCATGGGCGGCGGCACCTATGCGCGCCACTTTGCAAATGCGGTCAGCTTCGGCATGGAAGAACCGGGCGAGCCGACGCCGGAATGGGTCGGCACCATGCACGGCCCGAACGAGGGCGTCAGCGAGGAGCTTCTGTTCCGTTCGCTCAAAATCTATATCCTTGCGATCGATCGGCTGATGAAGCTTGATTTCTGATTTTTCTTGCGCAGGGCTGCTTTTTCAGCCCTGCGCCCAAAACGGCACGCCGCAGGCAAAAAACGCTGCGGCGTGCCGTTTTTTTCGATCTGGCTATTCTTTTTTGCGCAAAAGCCTTTTCAGCCGATGCGGGATCGAAAGCAGCGCGGTTCCCAGACGATACGAAGCACTGGCCCGCAGTTCTTCGATCGTATCGTTCAGCGCGTTGCACTGGCGGCGGTAATAGGCCGCATCCTCATCCTCCGTCACGCCGCCTGCGCGCAGACGGAAGCCCTGCGCTGTATATTCGTTCACAAGCGCGATCGCGGTTTCCAGCGGCGGGCGGGTGCACAGCAAAGGCTGCGCCGGCACAGGTGCCAGAGCCGCACGGAATATCGCATCCCAGTGCGCCGCCATATCCTGCCCGAAGGCCTGCTGCGCGCTTTGGCGTGCCTGCCGCCCCATGCATCGGCGCAGTGCTTCATCCGAAAGCAGCTGCACCACGGCATCCGCCGCGCCCTGCACGTCATTTTGGGGCACGACGAACATGCCTTTTCCTTCGCGGATAAAATCGGAGTTCGGCAGCTCGTACGTCACAAGCGGCAGCCCGCAGATGCGCCCTTCGCTGATCGCAAGGCTCTGTCCTTCAAAGCGGCTGGTGCAGATCTGCACGGCGGCCTGTGCGTAAAGCGGCTGCATCTGCTTGTGGTAGCCCGCAAATTCCACACAGCCCTCCAAATGCTTTTGCTTTGCGGCGCTTTGCACCTGCGCTTCGTATTCTTCATCATCGGCCGCACCCGCGATCACCAGCTTCGCCTGCGGCTCTTTTTCGTGCACAAGCTCCATGATGCGCAGCAGATCGAGCATCTGTTTTTCCGGGGAAATACGCCCGACAAACAAGATGTTTTTCCCGCAAAGCGGTGATTCGGGCACGGAAAGCGTAAGCCCGGCGGGGTTCATCGTGCGCATGCAGCGCAGCCCGCAGCTTTTCCACCACGCTTCATCCGTTTCGGAAAGCGCGACCACCAGATCCGCCAGACGATAATAGCGCGAAAGCCGGGCATTCTGGTATGCATACGTCATGTTCGTATTGATGTAGTTGACGCAGAACAGCCCGTGCGTGTGCATCACAAGCGGCACGCCCAGCATGCGGAACGTTATGGCATCCGGCAGCATCATCACAGGGTCCTGCCAGGCGTGGTACACCATGATATCCACGCGGTACTGCGCAAGATACTGTTCCCACAAAGCAAAGCGCGCTTCAAACGCGGCAAGGCTTTTTTCCGTTATGGTCGGGATCACGATGCGCTCCACGCCTGCATCCAGCGGGTAATCCGTCTGCTGCGGCGCTTCCCCCGTGAAGGCTGCGACGCGGTATCCGTGCTGCGCCCACACACCGCAAAGCCGGCACATCACATTTTCAATGCCGCCGCTGCGCATGCGGTGGTAAAACGTGCCCACCGTCTTTACCTGCGTTTTTCTTTCTTTCATCGGGCGAAGCTGCACGCACGCTTCGGCAAGCTCGGCCGGATCGGCCGCTCTGCGTTCATACACCACATGGAACAGCGCGGCAAAAAAGGTGTTTTTCGGGCAGTATGCCAGCGCCCGTTCCAGAAAATACTCCCGATCCTGCGGCGCGCAGCTGTGCAGGAAATTCACTGCGATATCCCCCAGCCACGCTTCGCGCATCTGCTCCAAAAGCGGCGCACATTCCTGCTGTGCGCCGTGCTGCTGCGTCCAGTGCAGCAGATATTCATAGATCGAATACATTTTTGCAACGGCTTCGATCTTGCCGCGGGAAAGCGCCGCGGTTGTGGAAATGCCCGTCCCGATGCGGTACCGGTACAGCTTTTCCGGCACATACGCGTAGGAATGGGAAAAATAAAACGCCAGATACGAAAACATCCAGTCCTCTGCCATATTGAAGTATCCGTCCGGCAGATTTTCGTTCGCCTTTTCCACGATTTCCCGCTTGTAGATCTTATCCCACATGCTGCGGGAAACGGCGCGTATCGGCTTTTCCCCCGCAAGGCCGAAGGGCGATTTTGTGCGCAGGGCTTCGGTGTACTGCCCGACCGGGCTTTGCGGTTCATTCGGCACGCTGCCGTCCTGCGCCACACACGTCACCCCGAATGCCAAAAGATCCGTATCCTGCCGGCAGATCGCCTGATATGCCGTTTCGCAGGCATCCGGCACAAGCAGGTCGTCACTGTCCATAAACAGGATGTAACGGCCTGTACTGTGTGCAAAGCCGGTTTTTCTTGCCTGCATCACGCTTTTATTTTCCGTGTGGCGTATGGATCGGATGCGCGCATCGCGCTGTGCCGCCTGCCGGATGATGCTTTGCGTTGCATCGTGGGAAGCATCGTCCACCACGATGATCTCGATATCCGGCATCGTCTGCGCCGATGCGCTGGCAAGGCACTGCGCCAGGTATTTTTCACTGTTGTATGCCGGTATGATGATACTGATTTCTGCCATAGGTGCACCCCCGCGATCGGTTTATTGCTGCTTTATTATAGCATTGTTCCTGCCGCGGCACAACAAAAGGGCGCAGTTTCCTGCGCCCTTTGCTTGCAGATAAATCCCAATTCGGA
>JAHHSK010000100.1 GCA_020025255.1 Ruthenibacterium sp.
CTTCCTGCGTATTTTCTGCCGGGCGGGAAATATCAAAGCCATAGATTTCGCCAAGTTTCTTCAGATCTTCCAATGCACGGATCTGTTCGCTGAGTTCTTCGCGCTCACGGATAACGTCCGAATACATGATAACACGCGTGGTGTCCTTCTGGTGCTTTTTATCCTGAATCAAACGATCCACACCATACAGAGCAATACGGCGGTAATCACCGATGATACGGCCGCGGCCATATGCATCCGGCAGACCGGTGATGATATGGTTGCTGCGGCAGGCACGCATTTCCGGGGTGTATGCATCAAAAACACCTGCGTTGTGGGTCTTGCGGTGAACCGTAAAGAACTCTTCGACTTCCGGATCCAGTGTGTATCCGTTATCTTCGCATGCCTTCTTTGCCATGCGGATACCGCCGTAGGGCATCAGTGCACGCTTAAAAGGCTTTTCGGTCTGAAAGCCCACGATGGTTTCCTTATCCTTATCAAGGTAACCAGCTGCATGGGAGGTAATTGTGGAAATCACATGCGTATCCATATCCAGGACGCCGCCTGCTTCGCGCTCTTGTTTGCTCAGATCCAAAACCTGTTCCCAAAGCGCTTTGGTATTTTCCGTAGGACCGGCAAGGAACGTATCGTCCCCATCATAAGGTGTGTAGTTTTTCTGGATAAAGTCCCGCACGTTGATTTCTCTTTCCCAAACGCCGGGAACAAATCCTGTCCATTCGTTTCTCATTACTTGCCCTCCACTAAAATTTGTATCGAAAACACTATATTTAGTACTCGATTACCATCATTTTACCTTTTAAACACATTTTGTCAAGTACCTTCCATCGTAATTTTCTATCGTGCTTTTCCTTGTTTTTTCTTTTTTACCTATATAGTGTTCTCTACATGTTATTTTTTTGTCAACATTATACGATGGTTTTTCCAATTAGACGGAAAAAGAGCACAAATCTACGAAATTTATCTTTTTATCCACTTTTTTTACACTATCGAATCATGCCTTTTTCCCTGTCTTTTTTTGTTTTTGCAAAGCTTCTCTTCTGCCGCTTTGCGGTTCTTTCAATTTCTTGCACAGCTGCCTTTCTCCGCTGCCTTCTTTTGGCGCGAATGCTTGGATCGGATCAAGATCACCTGCATCTTCCGGATGCTCCGATGCTGTCTTTCCTTTCAAAAACGCATATTTCAACAAGCCTCTGCGCAGTTCGTCAAGAGTACGCCAAGCTCTTTATTTTTACAGGGCGCTCCCGTTTTTTGAATTTGCCCGTTCGTAAAATCAGTGCGCCTGGCCGACAGCAAATCCCGCACTTCCGGAAAGTCTGCGCAGATCCGCTTTCGGGAATTTTTCAAAACTGCTGGTATTGCGCACATAAACACGGTAGACTCCGGCGGGAATATCCTGCATCCTTCCCTGTACCTCGCCCCTTGCAAGCTCGTGTTTATACCGTGTGCCATCCTCGGCTTCCAGCCCGATTTCGGTCGATAGCCCGCTTGGGGTCCATGTGACCGAATATTCAAAATCCGCCGTCTGATCCAGTATGATTTTTTCCGATGCAAAGGCTTCTTCCTCATTATCCAAAGCGAACGAAAAGCTTTCCTCAGGCTGCCAGTCTTCCGGCAAATCCGAATGTTCCTGCCGGGCACACGCAGTAAGTGCAGCCGCCAGCAACAGCGTCAGCATAAGTCCGATTGTTTTTTTCATTGCAGCACCTTCCCGTACACCGGATTTCCCGGCATAATGCAGGGACGGAAATCTGCCCAAAAGCAGATTTCCGTCCTTCCTTTTGTAGTTGTGAATCCTATGTTCGTTTTTCGTATTACAAACGGGCATCAAACAAGCCGCAGAAGCTGTCGATCGGATCCTTGCCCCGGAATGCCTGCAGGCCTTCCATAAGCGCATCTACCAGCGCGTTCAGTGTATCCGGGCGCGCATCATATGTGTTGATATAGGTTCGTGCCTGCGGCATATCGGCAAGCATCGTGGGCTGTTCCACGCCAACCACAACCACCGGCACTTCAAACACATACCAGGGGATTTCGCCGCCGCCCTTGGACATTCCAAAGCTCGGACGTCCGTTTATAACGTTGCACACCGTAATGACAAGATCCATTTCCGATTTGAAGTCTTCAATCGCATTTTTGCCGGCAAAGTACAGGTTGATATCCGGCTTTTCACCTGCGGCAAGCTGCTTTTTCATGGTATCGAGCGGGCTTTCATACACAAACGCTTCAAACCCTTTTTCATTGAGCAGATCGCACAGCTTATCAGCCGGGGTTTTCTTTTCGCCCATGCCGCGCGTCAGCATCGCCATGGGGGAATCCGGCCCCTTGACATGAACCAGCATGATCCGCTTATAGCGTTCCGGCGTGATCGGCAGAACATCCTTATCCTTATATTTCACAAGGGTAAGCGAATCGCGGCAGATTGCTTTGTGCATTTCCTGGTATTCCTCGCGGGAAAGAACTTCGTCAGCCACCTCCGGCGAAGGCACCAGATCTTCTTTCGCCTTCTTATGCAGCCCCATATGCGCCTTCAGGCCAAGGATTCTTGTCAGAGCTTCCGTCATGCGTTCTTCGCTGATCACACCGGTCTGATAAGCTTGCAGCATGGTTGCAAAATCTTCATCCGGATCATTGAAGAACAGGAACATGTCACATCCGGCATTAATGGAAAGCGGCAGCATTTCGCGGCGCGTCATACGGTCTGTCATCGCCACCATATGGGATGCATCGGTGACAACCATTCCGTTGAAGCCCAGCTTATCGCGCAGCAGCGTCGTCATGATTTCCGGGCACAGCGTTGCCGGCATCATATCCTCATCCTGCAATTCCGGATTGATCGCCTTTGCGTATTTCGGCATCATGATGTGGCCGCCCATGATCGCATCCAGCCCGCCATCGATCAGCGTTTTGTAAACCATGCCATAGGTCTTGTCCCATTCGTCCACATCAAAATAGTTCACATTGTTGGAAAGGTGTGCATCGCGGAAATCCTGCCCGTTGCCCGGGAAATGCTTTGCCGTGCAGGCAAAACCCGGAATCGTGTGCAGGCCATCCATATATGCCTTGCTCATTTCGGCAACAAGCTTCGGATCGCTGCCGAACGCACGGCTGACGATTTCCGTGTTCAGCCAATTATAGTGGATATCGCATACGGGCGCAAACGCCATGTTGCAGCCGATTGCCGCCGCCTGTTCGTTGCCCATTTTGCCCATGGCATAGGCGTAATCATTGTTGCGCGTTGCGCCCACCTTGATGCCGCGTCCAATGTTGACGCCATCGGCACATGCGCCATCACCGCCTGCCTCGGTGTTGCATGCAATAAACACCGGAACTTTGGCATATTTCTGGAGGATTCGGTTTTTTTCCTGAATCGCCTTGCCGGGTGCCGGATTATACCGGCAGCCGCCCAGGTGGTATTTTTCCATGAGTTCACGCAGATATTCCTCATCATTTCCGGCTGTCAGCTGAAAAAACAGCTGTCCCACCTTTTCTTCATCCGTCATACCTGCAATCGTATCATTGACCCAGCGAATATCCTCATCGGAAAGATAATACGGCTTTGCTTTTAAATCAACCATAAAAATCTCCTTTTCTGCTGCCCCTTGAATGGCGGCAGCTTTATTTCTATTTTATTATACCAAAAAGCGACGCATTTGTGTACGGATTTTTTGTTTTCCTGTGCAAATAATTTCTTTTTTCATCCTTTCCGCCCCGTACCGCTTGTTTGTGCATACTGGGCAAGCCGCGATGCATACAATGCACTATCACCATACAGGGAGTTGTTGTGTCATGAAG
>JAHHSK010000101.1 GCA_020025255.1 Ruthenibacterium sp.
ATTATTTCCAGCCAAGATCCCGCAGGATATCCTGCCGCGCAGCCAGCCCGATGCGCGCGAGCGATTCCAGCCGTTCCGCTGTCATCTGCGCCGCATAGCCCGAAATGCTGAACGCGGCCTCTGCCCGCCCGTTCATGCCGGGCACTGCCAGGGCAACACAGCGGATCCCCGGTTCGTTTTCCTCATCATCCACAGCATATCCGGTCATCCGTACGCGCTTGAGCTCTTCCACAAAGGCGGAAAAATCCGTAATGGTTCGGTTGGTTATCGCTCGGATGCGGCTTTTGTGCCACACGCGCTCGGCTTCGCCGTAGCTTTGGGTCGCAAGGATCGCCTTGCCCACACCGGTGCAGTACATCGGGATGCGCAGCCCCACATGGCTTGTCATATGCACGCCGGCGGAATCCTCTTCGGCTTCCGCCTTATAGATATATACGACATCCACCCCATCCTGAATGACAAGATGCACCGCTTGCCCCGTGCGGCGTGAAAGCTTATCCAGGTGGGGTTTTGCAACCGCCATAATATCCATATCGTTGATGATCCCGCTGGAAAGCTCGAACATCTTCATGGTAAGCCGGTAATGCGAGGTGTAGGCATCCTGCACTGCATAGCCCAGCGTTACAAGGCTTGCCAGCAGCCGGTGCGCCGTGCTTTTGGCAAGCCCCGCCTGTGCGCTGATGGTTTGCAGCGATGCCCCTTTCGGATGTGCGCACAGCACCTCGATCAGGGAAAAAATGCGCTCGACGCTCTGTACGCCGCCGTTTTCCATGGTTGCATCCCCTTCTTCCAGCTCAGCGTTCCGCTGAGTGAAACGTTTTTCTGCTTGCATTGTACCTTGTTTTTTTCATTCCCGCAAGGCGCAATGCGCAAATATTGGCAAAATTAAGGACGTTTCAGCAAAAAAAGCAAGAAACGCATTGACATTACTGCCCGTTTGTTTATAATGAAACCGAAAAGGGAACGCATTGACGTTCCACTATACGGAATCTGTTAAAGCGATATTTTATACAGATAAAGGAGAAGATCAGAATGAACGAAGTACTCCAGAAAGTTTATGAAATCGGCATCATCCCGGTTATTGCTTTCAACAGCGTGGATGAGGCGCTGCCCCTTTGCAAAGCCCTTGCAGACGGCGGGCTGCCCGCAGCAGAGGTCACCTTCCGCACCGCATGTGCCGAAGAGTGCATCCGCAAGATTCACGAAGAAATGCCCGAAATGCTGCTGGGCGCAGGTACGGTTCTGACAAAAGATCAGGCAGACCGTGCAATGGCTGCCGGTGCATCCTTTATCGTTGCCCCGGGCTTTGACCCTGACGTTGTGGCACATGTCATCCGCAAGGGCGGCATCGCCATGCCCGGCACAGCCACCGCAGGTGAAATGCAGCAGGCAATGAACCTGGGCTGTGATGCGCTGAAATTCTTCCCGGCTGAGGCAAACGGCGGCGTTTCCATGCTCAAGAACATCGGTGCTGCGCTGAAATCCGCAAAATGGATGTGCACCGGCGGCGTCAACGCAAAGAACGTGAACGATTATCTCGGCTATGACCAGATCCTTGCCGTGGGCGGCACCTGGATGTGCAAATCCGATGTCATCAAGGCAGGCGATTGGGCAAAGATCACCGAAATGAGCAAAGAGGCCGTTGACGTGATGCTGGGTCTTGAAATCGGCCACATCGGCATCAACTGCGAAAACGAAGAAGAAGCTCTTGCCACGGCAAACCTGCTGGGCAGCCTGCTGAACAAGAAGGTCGCTGTGGGCAATTCCAGCATCTTTGTCGGCAACAAGGAATTCGAGATCATGAAATCCAAGGGCCGCGGCAGACTCGGCCACATCGCTGTCAAGTGCAATAACATCGACCGCGCTGTCTATCATCTGGGACGCCGCGGCGTGAAGTTCGACATGACCAGCATGGTCAACAAGAACGGCAAAAACATTGCATGCTACCTTGCCGACGAAGTAGGCGGCTTTGCGATCCACCTCGTACAGAAATAAGCGTCTGCACCTTGTGCGCGTTTTGATTTACACTAATATAAGAACAGGAGAACTTGATTATGGCAAAAAAAGTTGTCACCTTCGGCGAACTGATGATTCGCCTGCAGCCCTATAACTACGAACGCTTCGTTCAGGCAGATCATCTGGAATTCACCTTCGGCGGCGGCGAGGCCAACGTTGCTGTCAGCCTTGCAAACTACGGCATGGATGCCGCATTTGTAACAAAGCTGCCCGCACACGCAATCGGCCAGAGTGCTGTGAACAGCCTGCGCCGTTATGGTGTGGATACCACAAAGATCACCCGCGGCGGCGACCGTGTGGGCATCTACTTCAACGAAAAGGGTGCTTCCCAGCGTCCGAGCGTGTGCATCTATGACCGTGCTCATTCCGCAATCAGCGAAGCTTCCACTTCCGATTTCGACTGGGATGCAATCTTCGAGGGCGTGGATTGGTTCCACTTCACCGGCATCACCCCGGCTCTGGGTGCAAATGTTGTGGAAATCTGCCGCGAAGCCTGCAAGGCTGCCAAGGCACACGGCGTAAAGATCAGCTGCGATCTGAACTACCGCGGCAAGCTGTGGACGCGCGATGAAGCCCGTGCTGCCATGACGGATCTGTGCCAGTATGTTGACGTCTGCATCTCCAACGAAGAGGACGCAAAGGACGTTTTCGGCATTGAAGCTGAAAATACGGATATCACCAGCGGCGAGCTGAACAAAGAAGGCTA
Source organism: Ruthenibacterium sp. (assembly GCA_020025255.1). GTDB lineage: Bacteria > Bacillota > Clostridia > Oscillospirales > Ruminococcaceae > Ruthenibacterium. The sequence goes on from JAHHSK010000101.1 coordinate 2,723, forward strand.
CAAGAGCGTTGCAAAGCAGCTGGCTGACAAGTTCAACTTTGAAATGGTGGCGATCACTCTGCGTGAAAGCAAATCCGCTTTTGATAACGACTGGAGCGCAATGCTGTACAACGCAAAGAACGACGAATACTGCTTCTCCAAGCTGTACCACCTTCATATCATCGACCGCATCGGCGGCGGCGACAGCTTCGGCGGCGGCTTGATCTATTCCCTGCTTTCCGGCAAAAACACGCAGGAAGCCGTTGAGTTTGCCGTTGCTGCTTCGGCTCTGAAGCACTCTATCGAGGGCGATTACAACTTTGCAACGGTTGCAGAAGTGGAAAAGCTTGCAGGCGGCGACGGTTCCGGCCGCGTTCAGCGATAATTAGCGCTTATCGCCTGTGAGCTGCGCAATCCCGCGCTCACCTGCAAGAATTCAAATACTCTATCTCCAAAGGCAGAAGGTCATCTTGCTCAAGATGACCTTCTGCTTTATTTTTTTGCCGCCCTGTTTCTTGCGTGCCGCTCTGGTTTGGGCAGCTTGCGCAAAAGAATTGCTTGCCGGCTTGGCTTTGCTTTGCTTCTCCCCCGCCGTGTGCGGCATAAATAAAGCCGGAGCGTACCGCAGTACGCTCCGGCTTATAGATAACCCCCCTATTCAGAAAAAGGGATGCAATAAAATACGTTCTCATTCCCGGGCATGTACCGGGAATGAGAACACCCTGACAGAAAAAAGGCCCTGTTTTGTGTGCGCAGTGCGCAAAACAGGGCCTTTTTTCGCCGGAAAGGAGTACGGAGGGAAACCGG
>JAHHSK010000102.1 GCA_020025255.1 Ruthenibacterium sp.
TCGAACATCTGTGCGAAAGCAATGAATCGCTGGAGCGCGCAATGCAAACGTATCAGACGGATATACGCGAACAGATGAACGTCAGCCTGCTGAAGGGCTACTTTTCCGCAGATATGCAGGAAATGCTGAACATCAGCGAGATTCCGTTTCTCTGCGATTATGCGTATACGGTATTCGTTGTGCAGCGCGAGGAGGATGAACCGCTGGATGCATCAGAAAAGGCAAAACAGCAGCTTCGTTTACTGCTTACCCTGCATCAGCAGCTCCAGCAGCTGCACAAGGGGCAAAGCCATTGTGAAATCGTAGAGAACATCGAAAACAATACGGCGATCATTATCGAATTTACAAAGCTGCCGGAAAAAGATGTGGTCATGGAGTTGGCAGAAGCTCTGTATGAAGCATTGCAGAAGCAGGATATCGAATGCCGCATCTGCGTTGGGTATTCCCGCAAAGGGCTGATCGGGATCAGCGCATCCTATCAGGCGGCAATGGAAGCAATGGCATGCAATACCGGGGCAAGTGCCGTGTTTTATGCAAGCCCCTGCGCGGAATATTTCTACCCGCTGGATTGGGAAAGCCAGCTGACACGGGCAATTCGAGAAGGAAATGAAAAGCAGGCCGGTGCGATCTTGCATCAGCTGTACGAAGAAAACAAGCGGATCCAACCGGGGCGTGCTATGGTGCAGCGGATCGAAATGATGCTGTATGAAACCATGCACCGCATTGTTATGGATGCAAAGATCCCGCCGCAGGTTTTGGGGGAAATCAATGAACCCGGATATGCGCAGAGTTTGGAAAAGGTGTTCCAGAATGCGGATATTTTGATGCAGATGCTTTGCGGCGAAATCAAAAAGAAAAAGCAGGAAACCGCGTCCAATGTGGATCGATCCTTGGTTCGGTATGTGGATGAGAATGTGTTTGATCCGGATTTGTCGCTCAATCTGTTGAGTGATCGCTTCGGCGTTTCCAATGCAAGCATTTCCCGTATCTTCAAAAAAACAGCGGGGGAAAACTTTTATAACTATATTACCAATAAAAGGCTGGAACGCGCGAAAGAATTGCTGAACCTGCGCGGCTACTGCCCAAGCGAGATTGCAAGGGAAGTAGGCTACGATAATGAATATTCCTTTAAGCGTGCATTCCAAAGAACGTTCGGAATGAGCCCAAAGGACTTTGTGGGCGAAAAGGCGCAAGCCGACGAAAAACAAAAAGCGAAACCGGAAAGGGACGCAAGTGCGTGATGATCGAAAGCAAAAGCCTTCGGATGCGGTCCGAAGGCTTTTGCCATCAAAAAGCGTTGCCTGAAAAAGCGCAGAGCAAAAGAGAAAACGCATTGCGCAGGGAAGTTCGGTTGTTTCATGAGTGCAGAATGTGATATAATAACAAAATGTCGGCCATGGGTAAGCGAAAGCAGCGACCGGCGTCTTGGGCAAAAAACGATCCGCAGGGATACGGAAAGGAACGGCTGTTATGTCATATCAGATTTGGAACAGGCGCTATACAGGCAGCAAATATAAGCTGGCGGATTGGATCGCGGGGCTGATTGCCCAGCAGTGTACCGGGACATCGTTCTGCGACCTGTTTGCAGGCACGGGCATCGTCAGCAGGCGGATGCTGGAGACGATGCAGCAAATCCATATCAATGATTTTCTTTATTCCAACGAAGTGATCTATCGGGCTTTTTTTGAACAGCAGAGCTTCGACGAAAAAAAGCTTCAACAGATTCGGGATGAATTTGCTTTGCTGGATGCGCAGAAGATATCCGATAATTATGTTTCACAAAGCTTTGGCGGCAGGTTCTTTTCACCCAATGATGCCCGAAAAATCGGCTTTATCCGGGAATGGATCGAACAGTGTACCGGCCTTTGTGAAAAAGAACGAAACATCCTGCTTGCGTCGCTGCTGTATTCCGCGGATAAGGCGGCCAATACGGTGGGACATTATGATGCATATATCAAAGGGGCAGAAATCAAGGATTCGTTCGCGTTTGATTTGATCGAGCCGTACTGCTGCAGGGAAAAGAAAATCGTGATCACCCGCCGGGATGCCAATGAGCTGGCAAAAGAAATCCGCAGTGATATCGTGTATATCGACCCGCCTTATAATTCACGACAATACAGCCGCTTTTATCATGTGCTTGAAAATCTTACCACATGGAAAAAGCCGGAGCTTTACGGTGTGGCGTGCAAGCCGAAGGCAGAAAACATGAGTGAATACTGCAAAACAGCAGCACCACAGGCATTTCAGGAACTGATCGGTGCTTTGGATTGCCGCTTTCTTGTTGTTTCCTATAACAACACCTATGCATCCAAAAGCGGTTCCTCGCGCAATAAGATCACGCTCGAACAAATCCAGTCTGTGCTTCAAACACGGGGAAGCGTTTCGGTATACGAAAAAGCACACCCGTATTTCAATGCGGGGAAAACCGTGCTGGAAAATCACAAAGAACTGGTTTTTATTACAAAGGTGGAAAAATGAATTTGCAGAAAAAGAATCGGTGCCGAAGATCCCCGTTTTTTTATGTGGGGGATAAATTCAAGCTTCTTGCGCAGCTGAAAGAGCAGTTTCCGAGCGATATCGACCGCTTTATCGAGCCGTTCTGCGGCGGGGGGAGCGTCTTTCTGAACACACAGGCGCAGGAATATCTGCTGAACGATTTGGATGCATACCTGATTCGGCTGCACCGATATCTGATGAAATCGGCAGCGGATCCGGACGCGTTTTGGAAAACGATCCAAAAGAATATTGAAAAATATGATCTTACCGCAACGTTTCTAGGGCGGGATGTTCCGCCGGGATACCGGGAACAATACAAAAAGACATATTTTGCAGTGTGCAATAAAGAGGCATATCGGCGCATGCGCAGCGATTTTAACGTAAAAAAGGACGATATGGCACTGCTTTACCTGCTGCTGATTTACGGCTTTAACCGGATGCTGCGCTTCAACGCAAAAGGGGATTTCAATTTGCCGGTAGGCAATGTTGATTTCAATAAAAATGTTGCTCAGGCACTGGAGTTCTATTTTTCATATGTTGCCGATCGGCAGATTTCTTTCTATAATCAGGATTTTGAAAGCTTCCTTGAGAAGGTGCAGCCGACCCCGGCGGATTTTGTGTATCTTGATCCGCCGTATCTGATTACATCCAGTGAATACAACAAGCTGTGGAACGAAGAAAATGAAAAAAGGCTGCTGAAATGTTTGGATGAGCTCGATCGCAGAAAGGTGCGCTTTGCGGTATCCAATGTGTTGAAGCATCGCGACCGCACAAATGAACTCTTCAGCCAATGGGCGCAAAAGTATACGATCCTTCCCATTCAAAGCAATTATATCAACTATCATGATAATACAAAAAAAGATTCGCAGGAAGTGCTGGTGAAAAATTACTGAAAAAGCAGCTTG
>JAHHSK010000103.1 GCA_020025255.1 Ruthenibacterium sp.
GCATCTGCACCTTGTGAGGCATCTGCACCCGCATCCGGGTGTGTCACATCATAGCAGGATGCCGTGTGCGCATGCTCCGGCTTTGTGCATGCCAGAACCGTTTCGCGGCATGCTTCGGTGTGCACATGCGCTTCGCTTTCCTCCAGCCCGCAGATCAGGTGCTGCTCATAGCATTCCTGCGTATGGGAATGTTCCTCCTGCGTGCAGATGATTTGCCCGCTGAGTGTATCGGCAGGATATATCATCATCCATAGCGTGCCTGCGGCAACGATCAGCGCCAGCATTGCAAACCAAATGTAGAACGTTTTCTTATGGTTGCGGTATTGTGCAAACGCTGCAGCCTTTGCTGCTGTCTTTGGCATATACTCTGCTTCTCCTTTTCTTTTTGTTACCTAATTTATTTTACACGTCCGATTGCGGACAAGGGCCAAATTCGAAACACGACCCGGCCCAAAACCTTCTCTTCGCTCACCGTTCCTACCACGGTCGATCGGCTGTCCAGGGATATCTGCCGATCATCCCCCATAACGAAGATCTGCCCTTCGCCAACCTGATACGGCAGCTGGATATTGCATTCGCCCAGCGCCTTTTCCAGCAGATACGGTTCTTCCAGCATTTCCCCGTCCACAAGCACACTTCCGTTTTCCCGGATATCCACATACTGTCCTTGAGCGGCGATCACTCGCTTGATCAGGATTTTATTATCATAGTAAAACGCGATCACATCACCGGATTTAAAATTCTTGGTGCGCATGGCAAGCACGATTTCCCCTTCGTTGAGGGTCGGCTTCATGCTCGAGCCGGTAATCCTAAGCACCGGCATCCATATCGTTACCGCCAAAACTGCAACCGCGGCCACAACAACCAGGGAATACAGCATCCTCTTTACGGTTTGGCCGGTTCGCTTTTGATACCGCAGCCGTTCAATTTCCTGATCGATTTCTTCGATCGAAGGGCGGTCCAGCTTTTGCTTCATTGATTTGTTCCTCGCATCCGTTGAACCCCTGCCGGCTTTATGCCAAAAACGCCGCATCGTCCAACCCATTTATATCTGTAATTTCTTTGCATCCGGCGCCGCAATTATTCCTTCGGCCGCCGCGAAGCCCCGCGCAGCTGACGGTTCGGTTTCGCCTGCCCGGGGTCGGGCAAATATACCCCGTGGGTTTCCAACAGTTCTTCCACATTTCGTTTGACGTTTTCTACATATTGGTCTGCCGCTTTTTGCGCCGCCTGAAATATTTCGTTGACAGCCAGTGCTTCCCTTGCAATATTGCCGCATTTTTGGGCTTGCAGCGTCCGCTGTGCAATAAACCGATCCCGTTGTTCCAGCTGTTGTTTCAATTCCTCGATTTCCCGTTCCTGCTCTGCCAGCAGCTCCAAAAGTTCCAGCTTAGACCTTCTTTTCAATGGCTTTCGGTTCATGTAACAGCTTCGCCCCCTTGATGCATGCCAACAGCTTATTGAGCCATTTTCGCATTAAATACCCATTTTTACATTTCGGTGTATACATAAGTATATATCAAAAATGGCATTTTGCAACAAGCATCCGAAATTTCAGCATTATGATTAGTTTACCTCTGTTTTATTGCTGCATTTTATGGGCTGTGCAATAAAACATTGGCGTATTCAGGCATAACATGCAAAACATTGTCATTTTTATTGATTACCTGCCGTTTTCTGCCCCTGTTTTGCTGGAATCTTATTGGTATTTCTGTCTAAATCTTCCCTGTTATCTGCATCATTTCGCCCAAAATCGGCTCAGCCGTTGTGCGAAAATGGGCTTGCAGCACCGCAAAAGAAAAAGGAAAGCGAATATCCGGCAAATACCATGAAAAGCGAGGAGAGAACCGTTAAAAGAATGGTTCCCGTTAAGATTTTCCTGTTCTTTTTCAGAATCGTTTGATAGGGGTTCATTGCATATGCGCCTCCTGTTTCACTTGCGCCCAAAGTACCGGAAGCTGCGGCACCACTTGCGCATCAGTCATTACACGGTGCTCCGCCGCCGCAAAAGCCGTTTTTCCATAGGCGTTATAGTGATTTTCCTCTGCGCCCAGAACTTGCAGCAAGCTTGGCATAGAAATATTGCACTCGTTTTCGGCATCAAAGCGGCGAGCCAGAGCCGCCGCTTCGGTCAGTTTTGCTTTCGCCTTCGGATCGTTGCCCATGATGCAGAAAATTTCTGCTTCGATTGCAAGAAGAACGCATTCGTACTTTTGAAACCACGTTACCGTATCCTTCGCGGCGCCCCCTTGAAGAACGGTTCGCAGCCATTCCAGGCTGGAAATCATCGTTTCATACTCTTTCGATTGGAAAAGCACCGTGGTAAAGCCCAGCACGACATTGTCCAAATCGGTTATGATTTTGGCGAACGCACTGCGTAAATAATCGGCTGCCTCCTCGGTTCGGTGATAGCTATCCGCAAGAATGCAGCCGATTTGTGCGTGATTGATCCCGCACGAATTATATTTTTTCAGCATTTCCAGGCAAATCTCTGTGTGACCCAGCTGGAAATGGATCTGAGCCATTTTATTGCGAATCGACAATTCGCTGACAGAAGCATCTGTGTTCTGCCCTATGAGTGCACATGCCCGCTCCAGCTGACGCAATGCCGCTTCATAATCGGCGGCGCAATGACGATCTTCGGCTATCTGGGTCAAAAGCAAGGCACACATATAGTTGATTTCAAAATGATTCGGATACTTGTGCAAAGCCTTGCGCACAGTTTGTATCCCTTCTTCATATTCCCGGTTCTGCCGGCAATCGCGCAGCTGCTGCAATATCTGTTCTGCGCTGCTGCACTGCATCTGGTATCCGATGAGCACATCGGTGGATACACTGAAAAAATCTGCCAATTCCACAAGAAGACGCAATTCCGGCGTGGATTGTCCGGATTCCCATTTGTACACCGCCCCCGACGTGACACCCATTGCCTCCGCCAGCTGTTCCTGTGTCAGATGACGCTCCTTTCGAAAACAGCGGATATTTTGTGATAACGCAAGATTCATTGCAACGGCTCCTTTCGTTTGACAGCACCAGTATACCATGGATGCTCCCGTTTTTTGAACCCACTATCCATATCAATAGTATATAATTTATTTATATCATTGGTGTGAATTTGTGTTTTCCGTGATACAAATATAAAGCCGAAAAATGGATGCTCTGGATGCCTATCTTTCGCAATCGGTTTGACATGCATCGGACTTGCATTCTTATGTATGTGATCCGGCATTGCATGAGCTTCTATTATCTC
>JAHHSK010000104.1 GCA_020025255.1 Ruthenibacterium sp.
ATCCTGCGGCATTACGGCTCTGTTTCGATCGTTTCCCCGCAGGATAAGTAATGCAGCTTCGGCACTTTTTTAGATAAATACCGAAACGCTTTGGTTCCCGTGCAGTGGCAGGTGTAAAATTCGATTTCGCTGTATTTTTTCAATTCTTTCGCAAGGGCATCCAGCAATGCGGTGCTGACGGTTTGCCGGGTGATCGGATCGAACAAGTGATACCCGCCGACACATACCCCCGGCGCATACCCGGATGCTTTTGCTTTTTCCAAAATATTGATGATCCCGGCGTGTCCGCACCCCATAACCAGGACGCCTTCCCCTTCCCGGATCATCAGGTTCTGTTCGTGCAAAAAGCGATCCTTGCCGTTTGCGTCATATAAAACGTCGTTTGCCGAAGAATAAAAGCGATCCGGCTGATCGACGGTAAATAACTGCAGCTTATCATCGATTTGATAATCGCCGCAGACGACAACCACCTGTGGGTGCTGTTCGAGCATGGCATCGAGCCCGATATTCCATCGGAAGCACAAAAGCTTACTGTAATGCGGCTCAAACGCCTGTTTTTGTATATAGATCCGCGCTGTGGAATTGATTTGCAGAAAGCGCTTCAATGCCCCGCCGTGATCTATGTGTCCATGCGAAATAACAACGGTATCGATCTGGGAAAGGTCGATCCCGCGCGCTGCCGCATTTTGGAACAACGTGTTATCCGGGCCTACATCAAATAATATTTTGCGGCTGCTCGTTTCGATATACTGTGATAAGCCGTGTTTGGCTTTCAGTTCACCGTCCGATTTGTTTTCCACCAATGCGGTTATTTTCATTTTGCTTCCTCCTTTGATCCATTTTGCGTCCATTGCAATTCCATTTTGTTCATGATATACTCTTTTCTGCATTTCGGGAACATTCGCCCTTTGCTTTCCTTCATTATATCGGAAATTTTTCTTTATTCAACCGCGATCGAAAATCGATCGTTCCAACCGGAAAAAGAAAGGGAGCCGTTCGGCCCGCACTGTTCAAGGAAAAAACGCTGTTTTCGGGAATCCCTTCTTTTTCGATTTGCTGGGAGGCTTTGTATGTATGACGTCAACACACTGAACTGGCTGCATGACCGATTGAAAGCGCAGTATCCTGACTGCAAGGTACTCCATTCCGGCAATGCGGTCACCGTGACCCTGCTGCATGGAAAGGCAGAGATAAAGCCGGAAGGCACTGTGCTGTACATAAACAATACCATATTCGATCGTTTTTCCAGTAAGGAAGTACGTGAACCCGATGACCTTTATGAGCTGATCGAAGCCTTCATCTTACAGCTTCAGCAGCTCGGAATGGAATCCGGCAACGAAACCTATATCATTGCGCAAAGCACCACGAAAGCCAAAGCCGCGAAAGGGCTCAAGCTTTTTTTGCTTGGGCTGTGCCTGGTTGACCCTTTGTTCCTATACGCTGCGCAATCAACGCAAAGTCCATGGTGGCTTTTGTTGTTTTTGGTATCCCCATTTGCCGTATGGCTGCCCTTGCGGATAGTTTACAAGCGGTTATACCATAGATACTGGGTCTGTCCGCAGTGCAGTCAGCCTCTGCCGCTGGAACAAAAAGCAGCTTTTCCGAAAATGAAATATGTATCCACATGCCCGCACTGCGGACATGTGCTGGAAAAAGCGCCTGATATCACCCCGATCTTGCCGGAGCCGAAGCCTTCCTCCAAAAAGCGGAAGCCGCCCGCAAAACTCCCCGCTGCGCCCAAAAACTGGCCCTGCACTTTCGCCGGCAGCATCACTGCCGCCTTTGCCGCCTTTTTATTCCCGCTGCTGTTTGTATCGGAAGAACCATTGGACCCGGTCGGCGTGACCGTTGCTGTGCTGCTTTTGCTTGTTCTGTTCGGACTTGGGCTTGCGCTGCTGCTGTGCCGCCGCACCGAAACGCAGGCATTGCGCCGGCCGCTGGTTGTGATGCGGGAACGAAAGCTCGTTGCGATCCTGGGGCTGATCTATTGGCTGCTCGGCTTTGCTGCCATGCTGTTCGCGATCCTTTGTGCGGGAACCAGCCCGTTTCACGCTTCAACGGTGCTGATTCTCAGCCTGATCGGAATCCTCATTCTGCCTTTGGGCGTTTGGATGCTGCTGGCGTATCGCAACCGGACTTTCCTTGTTTTTCAGGATCATTCCATGTTGTATATCAGCAGCTTCGGAAAACACAGGCATTTTGCGCCGGGTCAGGTCGCTTCCGTGCAGCTGACGATTCATCGTTCCCTTCATCTGCTGGACAAAAACAAAAAAAAGCTGGCTGCGATCGAAACCAACATGCAGGGTTCAGAACAATTCATCGAGTGGATCGAAAGCACAGATCTTACTGTAAATTTGACAAAAGCTATGGATGCCCAAGCATCACGTGAAGAAGAAGCGCAAAAGCCTGCGCAGTGGCGCGAGGAATTCCGCACCCCGCTGCACGATCATTTGAAGGCGATCCGCATCGGCTTTATCGTGACGCTTGTATTGCTTGCCGCGGGCAGTGTGCTGCCATTTCTTTTGTATACCTATCTGTTCCCTGATTTTAAAATGAAGCACGCTGTCTGCCTGACAGCGTTTTCCACGGTACCGTTCCTGTTACACTACATCGCTTTTGCGCCTGTGTTTTCGCTTTCAGATCCGGGTGCCGGTGCAACACCGGAATGGAAATCCATGCACATACGCTTTCCTTTGAAGCTTTTTGCTCTGTTCAATCTGTTGATCATGGTTCAGATCTATTATGGCTGGGAAAAATTCTTCCTGCAAATCGTGGATTTCGGCCGCTTTTTCCTACTGATCATCGTGATCACAGTGCTCTTGATGGCATCCTTCTGGCTGCGCACGCCCAAGCGCATGCGAAAAACGGATGAAGCCGCCTTGATCCTTCTCATCCTTGTGATGGTCGGGTGTGTGCTGGCATACGGCTTCGTTCTGGCGATTTCTGAGCCTGCGGAGCATTATCCGGCAGTAGTGGTAGACCGATATATCTCCAGCAATGGGTCTGTCAGACACCCTCCCGCTCTGACGGTTCAGCTGGAGGACGGTTCCACAGCGACCCTGAATGTAGACAAAGACCTTTATGATATGGAGCAATCCGGCACGGAGCTTGTAGTCTGCATGAAAGAAACGCCGCTCGGAATCCGTCTGGCGCGGCTGCATCTGGCATAAAGCACCGCTGCCTCCAC
>JAHHSK010000105.1 GCA_020025255.1 Ruthenibacterium sp.
CATAATGCGCTGTACAGGAAATTTACATAGAATTGGGCAAAAAATGCTTGCAAAGCACGGGCATTTACGCTATCATTAACCCTGTATTTTATTAACCATAGAAAAGGAGCAAGAAATGCTAGGATTGATCAAAGAATATTTTTGGGTGTTTTTTATTTCCATGGTTCCGATCGTTGAACTGCGCGGAGCCGTACCCTTCGGCCTTACCATGGGTCTGCCGATGATCCCGACGTATTTGGTTTCCGTGCTTGGAAACATGATCCCGGTTCCGTTTATTCTTCTTTTTGCCAAAGCAGTGCTGGTGTGGTGTACAAAGCTGCCGGGCAAAATAGGCGGTTTGTTCCAGAAAATATATGATAAGGGGATCAAAGCGGGCGAGAAGATGCAGTCCAAGGCCGGCCGCGGCATTTATTGGGCACTGTATGTTTTTGTGGCGATCCCGCTTCCCGGCACGGGGGCATGGACAGGCTGCCTTGCGGCAACCCTGCTGGATCTCAAATTCTGGCCCAGCGTATTGGCTGTGCTGGGCGGCATCATGACAGCCGGGCTGATCATGGGCGCGGCTTCGGCGGGCGTATTTGGTGCAATCGGCATGATTTTTGCATAAACCAACGGAAAGAAAAAGCTCTGTGGAAATCGATCCGCAGAGCTTTTTTTCTGCCGATTTGAATTTGTAAAAATTTATTGAAGAATATACCCGGGTTCCTGCGTTATATAGACAGAGAAAGCACAAGGCGCAAAGGCGGTGGAACTGATTGCACAGAAAATAACAAATGAACAATTCGGCGCGATCGTAAGCCAATATGAGCGGCTTGTATATACGATCTGCTTTCAGCTGACGAAGAATCATCAGACTACGGAGGATCTTGTGCAGGAAACATTCCTTTCGGCCTATCTGCATAAAGAGGATTGCCCGCTGGAAAGCTGTCGTCCCTGGATTGCACGAATTGCTGCCAATAAGGCAAAAGATTATCTGCGCAGTGCGTATCATCGGCGCGTGCAGGCAACCGAGGATGAAGTGCTGGCCGGTGCGGCGGAACTGCCGCAGGCACAGCGGCCGGAAGAAATTGCGATTTCAAAGGATGAAGTGCGATACATATGCGATCTTGTGCAGGAACTGAAAGAGCCGTATCATAAGGTGGCGGTGCTTTTTTTCTTAAAGCAAAAGACGCCGGAGGAAATTGCAGCGCTGCTGGATCGGCCGGAAAAAACGGTTCGTACCCAATTATACCGCGCCAAGCGCATGTTAAAGCAGCAGCTGGAAGAAAGGAGAATGCAGCATGGAACTGTTTAGCCGGGCGGGCTGCCTGACAGACGAAGGCCTGAAAGGTTTAGTGGAAGGCACACTGGACGAAATGCAGCGAATGGAAGCGGCAGAACATCTGAGCTTTTGCGATGAGTGTCTGGTGCGCTATACACAGCTTTTGACGGATGATGTGCTGATCGTCCCCGACGAAACGCTGACCCCTACGATCATGAAGCGGGTGAAAACCAAGGCAGTGCAGATCTTTTTCAACCGATATACACGCATTGCGGCAGCGTTGGCATTGGCGATGATGCTGTGGAGCATCGGAACATTCGATATTTTTCTTCCAGAACCGGGGAAACACCGGCTCAACATACCCGAGCAGCCGACCGAGCCTCCCGTTGCAGCGGTGCAGCAGATCTGGAATGCTGTGGAATCGGCACAGCAGAAATTTTTCAGCCGTGTGCAGAACATGCTGACGCAGGATGCACCGAAAGAAAATCGTTAAGAACAGGAGAACAGGGATATGAGAAACAAAAACAGATTTTTGACATTTTTTTGGGCATGTGTGCCCGGTGCGGGCGAAATGTATCTGGGATATATGAAGCGCGGGCTTTCTTTGATGGCATTTTTTTGGGGGATCGTCATGATCAGTGTTGCGTTCAATTTTGATGCAATACTGATGCTGCTGCCGGTTGTGTGGGCGTATGCGTTTTTTGATACGTTCAATCTGCGCGCACACGAGCAGGAGGGCACAAGTGAAACGGATGATTACATCGTGGATGTTTCCCGATTTGGCAGCGAGGAATGGAACGACATGATCCGCAGGAACCATGCTGTGATCGGTGCAGCGATGATTTTTGTTGGGGCATCGGCGCTCTATAAGCAAATGATAAATAGCTTTGGCTGGTCGCTGAGCAAGGTGATGTGGCAGATCCTAAATATCCTGCCCAGCATGGCGATTGCGGGGCTGCTTATATGGCTGGGGGTGCGCCTGATGCGTACCGAGAACAATAAGCAGCCTGAAGATTATAAGGCGTTTGAAGGAACAGCAAAATCTGTGTGGAACAAACTGGAAAAGGAAGACCCCGAAGAGCCAAAGAATGAAAGCAAAACGAACAGTGAGCTGGATGAATGGTAAGGGAACACAACCCTTGCCCAACGGGAAGAAAAGCCCGTAAAGGCTCGATTGCAGGCCGTTTGTTTGCGCCGGCATTTGCAGGAAGGGACAGCA
>JAHHSK010000106.1 GCA_020025255.1 Ruthenibacterium sp.
AAGGCAGAGAATCGTTCTCTGCCTTTTTATTTTGCTTTGGCGGCGCAGGCGGCTGTGCGGATCTTCAGCCCTGTGTGCGGAACATGATTTCGTCGTATCCGGTTTCGGGGTCATCCTCGGCATCGAACTGCACGCCGTCCAATTCCAGAATAACGATTTCGCAGGTGGTGTTGATGATGCACCCCGGGACAAGATGCCCGCCTATGGTGGAAAGATCTTCCTTGCTGAAAGCGGCGTGCAGGTGCGTGCGCTTGCGGCCGAGCGTACCGGTGAGGGACACGATTTCCATTTCTTCGGGAATTTCGCGGAGATTCACACCGGAAGCATCCCGCAGCCGGGCGCGCTGAACACAGCCGACGGCGCTTACGATCACGGCACCGCCGATCTGCTGTTTTTCGGCATACGCTTTCAGCGAAAGCAGAAGGTCATCGCCGCGGTGCAGCCGGAAAAAATGCTGTTTCATATCAAAACTCCTTTGCCTTATAGAATTGTATGGAAAGCAGGACAGAGAATGCCATGATTGCAAGATACAGCGCAAGGCAAAGCGCGGCGAGCCAATACCAGGGCAGTTCCAGCAGCGGCGTGAAAACGTGCAGAAATGCATCCGATTGCTTTGAAACGAGCATAACCAGAACAAAAGGGACAAGATAGCACAGCGCAATGGCGATCTGTGCGCGTTCGATGCCGAGCTTCACGGTAAGCGGCAGCTGCACGCACAGGAACAGACCCGCTAAAAGTAAGCTCACCGCAGCAGACAGGGCGGGTACGACCGGGGACTGGTGAAAGACAACCTTTTCCAGAATGCAGGCAATGGGTGTACCGATACAGCCGGCAATCAGCAGAGCACCGAAAAACGTCAGGTATTTGGATGCGATAATGCGTGTGCGCGTGACGGGCAGTGTCAGTGCATAGGAATCCCAGTGGGATTGAATGTCCATGGTGAAGCTGGAAAGCATGAGATTGGCAATGAAAAACAAAGACATGGGAACCAGAATGGAAAACGTGGCAGAAACTGCAACGAAGAAAACAAAAAGAACCAGCAGTACCAGAAGCTGTTTTTTAAAATAAGGGCGCAGAGCATAATATTCCTTTAAAAGAAGACCTTTCATTCGGCGGGCACTCCCTTCGCGTAAAATGTCATGATATCATCGAGTGACGCAGGCTCCAAAGCGGCATCCGGATACCGTCCGGCCAGATGTGCCCGGTTTGCAATCAGAAGTTCGGCGTCAAACGCACTGTCGCGCCGCGCAATGATTTCGGCATCCGGAAAACACGCTGCATCGCTGCGGCGGCATTTCAGCACGCCGTATTCTTCCTGCATTGTATCCATAGGTTTGGTAAAAACAAGTTTGCCGTTATGAACAAAGGTGATGTAATCGGCAATTTTTTCAAGATCGCTTGTGATATGGCTCGAAAGCAGGATGCTGTGCTGTTCATCGCAGACAAAATCCCAGAACAGCTCCAGAATTTCGCTGCGCACCACAGGGTCAAGCCCGCTTGTCGGTTCATCCAGAATCAGCAGGCGGGGGTGGTGGCTCAGTGCGGCAAGGATCTTAACCTTTGCCAGCATGCCTTTGGAAAGTTGGGAAAGCGGTTTTTTTTCAGGCAGGGAAAAACGGCGGCAGTTTTCAGCAAAGAAGGCAGGATCCCAGCCGGGATGAATGCCCGCCATAATGCGGCTGATATCGCAGATGCGCAGGGAACTGTAAAAAAAGCTGCCATCCAGAACCACGCCAAGGCTGCGCCCGATTTCGGCGCGGTCGGTTTCCGGGTCCCTGCCCAGTATGCGCACGGTGCCGCAATCGGTGCGGATCAGCCCAAGTATGGATTTGATGATCGTGGTTTTTCCTGCGCCGTTTTCCCCGATCAGCCCCATAACGCAGCCGCCCGGCACAGAAAACGAAATATGATCCAGAAAAAAGCTGTCGTATTGTTTGCTAAGCCCGTTCACTTCAATGATCTGATTCATTTCTTATCCTCCAGCAGCAAAGAAAGCGTCTCGGAGACCTCCTGCGCGGAAATGCCGCTGCGAAAGGCGATATCGACCGCCTGGGAAAGCGCATCTTCCATACGCCGCAGCGCATCCTCGCGCAGGAACGCCGTGTTTTTGGCGGCGACAAAGCTGCCCTTTCCGGTGACCGTTTCCAAAAATCCTTCCCGTTCCAGTTCTTCATATGCGCGCTTGGTGGTGATAACGCTGATGCGCAGTTCCTTTGCCAGCGTGCGCATGCCCGGAAGCGGATCACCGGCGGAAAGTGTGCCGGAAAGGATCTCGCTTTTGATCTGTGACGCAATCTGCTCATAGATTGGTTTTTCACTTGAATTTCGGATGATGATGTCCATGGAGCACCTCTTACTGTATATATACCGTATACACACTATACACTGTTGAGAACGGCTTGTCAAGGGAAAAGAAAGAAAAAAACCGGACGGCATTGCCGTCCGGT
>JAHHSK010000107.1 GCA_020025255.1 Ruthenibacterium sp.
TTCACAGCAGGCATCGCCTTCCTGCGGCGCACACCCGCAGCTGCATTCCTCTGTGCATGCATCGGGCTGTTCCGGCTGTTCTTCCAGCTTGGTTCCGCACACCGAGCAGAAGGAATCCTGTTCGGCGCACAGGCGTCCGCAGCACGGGCAGATCTTTTCATCGCGGAATTCCGTCAGCTTTCCGGTGATCAGATCCATTTCCTGACCAAGCTGCTCGGCCGTAACCAGCAGGGAATCGATCACCTGATTGGGGGATTTTTCGCCTTCGTCGCTCATGACGGTTTCGCGCACGGCGCCGGTATGCATCAGATAGATCATGCGGCCGATATCGCTGAATACACTTTCCTGCTCCTCTTCAAGACGGGCAAGCTCAACATTCAGCTTGACCTCATCGTATTTATCTGCCACGACTTTGCCTGCCTGCTGCATGACATTTTTTGCCCCGTCTGCCGCGATGCTGGCTGTGCTGACGATATTCTGCAGCAGTTTGCTGATATTTTTGTCCATTCCCAAAGACTCCTTTCCCTTCCTACCTGTTTTGTTTTCCGATCTTCTTTTTGCTTCGGATTGTTTTTATTATACTACAAGATTGTGGAATAATCAAAAAGAAAATGCTATAATACACACGGAAATTGTAAAAGGAGTGTGAACAAGCCCATGGCTGCCGAGCGAGTGATTTTCCATTGTGACTGCAACTGCTTTTATGCTTCGGCAGAGCTTTTGTCCCACCCCGAGCTGCGGGATGTGCCCGTTGCCGTATGCGGCAGCCGTGATGACCGCCACGGCATCATCCTTGCCAAAAACGAAGCGGCCAAGCGATATCACATCCAGACAGCCGAAACGGCATGGAGTGCCAAGCGCAAATGCCCGCAGCTTGTGTTCCTGCCGCCCCACCGTGCGCTTTACCGCAGCTTGAGCCGCACGATCAATGCGATCTATGCGCGGTTCACCGACCGCATGGAAGCCTTCGGCATCGACGAGGACTGGCTGGATATGTCGCACACCTGGCATTTCTTCGGAAATACGCCCGAACAAGCCGCGCACCGCATCCGCGAAACCGTCAAAGCCGAAACCGGGCTGACGATCAGCGTGGGTGTCAGCTTCAACAAAGTATTTGCCAAGCTGGGCTCCGATTACAAAAAGCCGGATGCCGTCACCGTCATCAGCCGCGAAAACTTCCGCACGCTGGTATGGCCGCTGCCGGTCGGCTCGCTTTTATATGTAGGGCAGGCAACGGCGCGCACGCTTGCCGGCCTTGGCGTAAAAAACATCGGCCAGCTTGCCGCCGTGCCCGATGACATCCTGCGCGCACATTTGGGCAAAACGGGCCCGCAGCTGGGTGCCTATGCGCGCGGCGAGGATAATTCGCCCGTCGTATGCGCAGGCGAGCGCCCGGAGGTAAAAAGCGTGGGCAACGGCATGACCTTTGCGCGCGATCTTGTTTCGGACGCGGATATCCGTGCCGGGCTCAACGCCCTTTCCGATGAAGTGGCCTTCCGTCTGCGCGAACACGGGCTGTATGCTTCGGCAGTGCAGGTGCTGATCCGCAGCCCGGATTTCAAAAGCATCTCGCGGCAAAAGCAGCTGGATGCCCCGACGCATCTTGCACAGGATATCGCCCGCGCCGCCTTGGCGCTTGTGCAGGCAAACCGCCGCGCGGGCATGCCGATCCGCATGCTGACCGTCACCGCACTGAGCCTTTCCGACGGAAAGCAGGCGCAGCAGCTCTCCCTGTTCGAAACGCAGTCAAAGCCGGATGAAAAGCGCGAAAAGCTTGAACAGAGCCTTGATTTGATCCGTAAAAAATACGGGCGGGCATCCATTGCCTCCGGCAGCGTTTTGCGCAACGATATCGGGCTGGAGGACATCGAATTTTCCGATGATCCCACCTGAACGGCGGCGTTTTGCCCCGGATGCCCTTTCGCTTTTCTCCTGTT
>JAHHSK010000108.1 GCA_020025255.1 Ruthenibacterium sp.
AGCGCGCCCAATGCCCAAGCGCCGGGCTGCCCCGATCCGTATGCGCCGCAAAACGGTGCTGCCTATGCGCCGCATTATGCGTATCCTCCGCGCTTTGCCTATCTGCCGCCGCAAAAGCCGCCGCGCCGGCGCAAAAACCACGCCGCGCTTGCCGCAACGCTGCTTTTGCTCGGCATTACCGCCGTGCTGTTCCTTGCCGACAGCGTACTGGGCACGGTGCTTTCGGGCGTGCCGCGCAAGCGTCCCGCGCCTTCTGATGCCCCCAGCTTTTCGATCGAAGAACTGCCGGAGGATCTGGACGGCGGGCTTTCCACCGAGGAGATCGCCCGCGCCGTCAGCCCCAGTGTGGTATGCATCAACATCTATGAGCCGCACCGCATTTCGATTGCCGGTTCGGGCAGCGGCATCATCCTGAATTCCGATGGCTTCATCATCACGAATGCTCATGTTGTGGAAGGCTCTTCCGCCGTTAAGGTCGTATTGGCCGATGGCCGCGAGCTGGACGCCTGGATCGTCGGTGCCGATGCCCGCACCGACCTTGCCGTGGTGAAAGTAACCGCCGAAAATCTGGTTCCGGCGGTGTTCGGCAATTCGGATTCGCTGCATGTGGGCGAACGCGCCATTGCGATCGGCAACGCCGCAGGGCAGTTTTCCGGCAGCGTGACACAGGGCATCATTTCCGGGCTGGATCGCGAAGTGCGCATGCAGTCCGGTCAGCGCGTCGTGCGCATGAACCTGATCCAGACCGATGCTTCGATCAACCCCGGCAATTCCGGCGGGGCATTGGTAAACCGCTTTGGGCAGGTCATCGGCATCAATTCGGTAAAAATGGCAAGCAGCCAGTTCGAAGGGCTGGGCTTTGCAATTCCCATTGCGGATGCGCGCCCTGTTGTGGAAAGCCTGATTGCCTACGGCTATGTGAAAGACCGTGCCGCGCTGGGCATTGTTGTCATCGGGCTGAATCCCGCGCTTGCCGCCGAAAACGATGTTCCGGTGCAGGGGCTTTTTATTTCCGCTATGGAAGAATACTGTGATCTGATCCAGTATGATATTGCCGTAGGGGATGTGATCTTGAAAGCGGACGATCGAACGATGAAAACACCGGATGATCTTCTGGAGGTTTTGGAAACGCACAAGCCGGGGGAAACCGTTCATCTGGAAATCCAAAAGCACGGCAGCGGAACGATCGTTTCCGTGGATGCCCTTTTGGTGGAAAGCCGCAGCAGCTGAAGCCGCCCCGCGCAGCTTGGCACCGCCGGCCTTTCGGCAGTGTCCCTTCCTTTTGTAAGCCGGCAATTCAAACCGTGCTGATATATTTCTGAATAAGGATAAGGAGAACTACTTATGAAAAAAGGACTCAAGGTATTTTTGATCGTTGTTGCATGTTTCCTTGCGCTGGCACTGATCGGCGGTGTTTCAGCTGTGCTCGCCACACGGGGTGCGGCCAATGCGGATGAGTACAAAATGGATGATGACGTGATCCAATCCGTAAAAGCGATCGTTGGCAAACGGGATGTCTCTGCGGTTTCCACCTCCGTCAAAAACGGCATTCATTCCAAATCGTACACCTACCAATCCTCCAGCGTCCAGGAGGATCTTGTCTCCTATGTCGAGTATCTGCGGGGCGAAGGCGGCTTTTCCCTGACGGATGACATGGATCTTTCGAAGTTCCCCGCTACTGTGCGAATGGCAAAGCAATCGGTGACACAAGGGGAGATCATCGTCCTGAGCATCGATTACACCGATTCGGAATATACCGTTACGCTGCAAAAGGGCGCAGGCAGCATCACCCAGAAATAACCTCCGGCACAAACAAAGCCGCGCAGAAAAATCTGCGCGGCTTT
>JAHHSK010000011.1 GCA_020025255.1 Ruthenibacterium sp.
CTGGAAAAAGAGACGATCACCGGCGAAGAATTTATGGAAATTCTTCAGCGGTGAACAGGCGAAACCAAAACAGGGAATGATGTGCCGCGCAGGCTGCGGCAGAAAAAAGCGTCCGGCGGGCATATGCCCGCCGGACGCTTTTTCTGTAAAATGATGCTTATTCGCCGGCTTTTTCCGGCTCCTGCTGGGGCTGTTCTTCCGGCTCCAGCTCCTCCAATCCGGTTGCAACGGCTTTCTGCACATGGCGCAGCAGATCATCGTCGTCCGGTTCGCACGCATCCTGCGCCGTGCCGGAATCCTGCGGTTCCTCGAAATCGGTGCAGGAAAGGATCTCGGCTTCGTTTGCATCCACAAATTCCTGCGCGTCCACGCCATCGGGGAAAACCTCCCACTCGTCCTCCGGTTCCTCTTCGCCGCCGGTCAGCGCTTCGCGCACCAGCATACCGGCATCGGAAATCACATCCGAGGCCGCGCGGGCGATATCACCGAATACACTGCGGGCAGGCTCCTGCGAGGGGTCGGCACCGCAGGCGGCCTGCTGTGCTTCGGCAAGGCGGTTATCTTCATACCGCTGGGCAACCTTCAGGGCAAACAGTGCAGCACCGGCAGCGGCGCCAAGCCCCAAAAAACTTTTCATAAGACTCATTACATTCACTCCTTATCATTCGATCGGCATTCGATTTTCATCTTAGCCTTATTATAAGGCATCTATGCCATTCCTCCAAGTGTTTTAGAGAAAAAAGATTTTATCTTGTTTCCTCGTTTTCGATCGCCCGGATGCGATCATAGCCTTCGTGCACCATTTGGGCTTTTTCCGGCGGCATCCCGTCGCACCAGCGGCTGTTCACAAAAGCCAGTGCCATGCGTTCGGCAACGGCGGGCGTCACAACTTTTTCCCCCATAGCCATAACATTGGCATTGGTGATGCGCACAAGCTCGGCGGCGGTGAATTCGCTTTCGCATGCAACGGCATATACCCCTTTGAACTTAGAGGCTGTCATGCATACGCCTGCGCCGGAACCGCACATCACAAAGCCGCGCTCATATTTCCCGGTCTGCATGGCGCGGGCAAGGCGTTCACCCGCCTCGTAATAGCGCAGGGTGTCCGCTTCCTGCTGCTGGCCGACGTCGTCCACATCGTGTCCGGCGCTGCGCAGAATTTTTTTGATGTGCTCTTTCAGGCGAAAGCCCGAGGCATCGGATGCGATTGCAATATTCATATTCGGCTCCTTTCGGCAGTATGCCGGATCATTTTATTTTCAGAAACCGCATTGTGCGGTAACCGATGTAGCGGAAAATATCGACGAAAAGCCACAGCTCGATCAAAAGATAATTCGGCAGGTTGCGCCAGCGAAAGCGCGGCTTTTCGAGCGTTGGGATCACGCGAAAGGCCTCTTTTGCGCCCTTGAGGTACGGCGTCCAGAAGCCGCGCAGACCAAACACCAGGATCTTGAGCAGATATCCGGTCAGCAGGAACGGAAAATTGAAAACAAACATCAAAAGAGGCATGTTTTTATAGGGCAGCAGGATGCTGTTGCGCCCGCTCTGCACACTTTTGAATTCATTATAGCGTACCGCGCCGGTGGTGGCGCCGCAGATATGATAGCATTTGGCGGCGGGGCAATACAGGTTGATGTAGCCAAGGCTGTTTGCGCGCCAGCTGATATCGACATCTTCAAAATAGGCAAAGAAGGTTTCGTCAAAAAGCCCGATCTCATCCAGAATGCGCTTGCGGTACAGGCTGGCGCCGCCGCAGGCGGAAAAAATGCGTCCGGGCTTTTGGTAGCGCTTCCAATCCATGCCGTCACCGCGCTTGCACGCCCAGCCGAACAGCGTAACATAATCGCCGGCATCGTCACAAAGCTCGCGCTCAAAATGGCGGATCATCAGGCTCTGTACGGCAAAGGCGCGCGGCTCGGCCTCGGCGGCGGCAATCAGCTGAGCAAGCCAATCCGGTTCGGCAAAGGCATCGTTGTTGAACAAAACGACATATTCGCCTTTTGCAATGCGGATGCCCTGATTCACCGCGTGGGAAAACCCGGTGTTTTCCTTATTTTCGATCAGGGTGTAATGGCTGCGCCCGATATAGCTGCGGGCAATTTCCAGACTTTCATCTGTGGAGGCATTATCAACGATGATAAGCTCAAAATCCGGTTCGGTCTGGGCGTAAATGGATTCGATCGAATCGCGCAGCCAGCCCGCCCCGTTCAGGTTGGGGATGACGATGCTTGCTTTCAAAAGTGTGGTCTCCTTTATCGAAACATGTTATACTGAAAGAAACTTCTCTATCCGTATTGTAACACATTGCGGTCGGGGCGACCAGAACAAAACGAGATTTTCTTATTTTTTATAAAAGGAGTATGGGCATGGATGACGTAAAAAGCGCAAAGCTGTTCCTTTTGGATATGGACGGCACCTTTTATCTGGATGAAACACTGCTTCCGGGGGCTTTGGAATTTTTGCAGATCTGCCGGGAAACCGGCAGACGCTTTGCATTCCTGACAAACAATTCCTCCAAAAGCAAAGCGGATTACCTGGCAAAGCTCACGCGGCTGGGCGCGCAGGTGACGCAGGAGGATATCTTCACCTCCGGCGATGCCACGCTGCAATACCTTGCAGAAAACCATTTTCCGCAAGAGCTTTTGCTGATTGGCACCCAGAGCCTGGAAACGCAGTTTGCAGCGCACGGGTATGTGCTGAATGCCCCGCAGCCGAAGGCCGTTGTGCTGGGCTTTGATACAACGATCACATATGAAAAGCTGACGCGCCTTTGCAATGCCGTGCGTGCAGGGCTGCCGTATATTGCAACGCACCCGGATTATAACTGTCCGGTGCAGGGCGGCTTTATTCCAGATATCGGTGCGGTGATCGCATTTGTAAAGGCAAGCACCGGCCGCATGCCGGATGCGGTGATCGGCAAGCCCAACGGCTATATCGCCAAGGCTGCTTCGGAAAAATACGGCGTGCCGCTGGAACAGGTTTGCATGGTGGGCGACCGGCTGTATACGGATATCGCCCTTGGCGCATGCGGCTGCGGAACCGTGCTTGTGATGTGCGGTGAAACATCGCCCGAAGATCTGGAAAAAAGCAGGATCGTGCCCGATACGGTGTGCCGGGATCTGGAGCACTTGGGAACGCTGCTTTTGGAATAAGCCGCAAAGAAAAAGCAGCATCCGGGCAACGGATGCTGCTTTGCTTATTTTGCGGGGAATGCACGGGGATGCTTACAGGCCTTTTTCGATTTTATCTGCGATATCAGCGGCATTTTCCGCCATAACCACGATGATCTCACCGGATGCCGTGGTTTTGATAACGGCATTCAAAGAAATCTGGTACTGATCTTCCAGATAACGGTCAAATTGCTGCTGCACGCTTTTGATATACGCTTCCAGCCCGGCCTGAACGTCGGCCTGCTTTCCTTCCACGGGCTTATAGATGCCGATGTGGTAGGCCTGGGTCATCATCAGGGACATCGTAAAGGCGTAGGTATCCAAATCGGCTGCCGGGACACCCATGGCATCAAACATCATGCCGATGCTCTGCGCGGCCATTTCGTCATCGACCTGATACGGATTCAGGATCAGAACCGGGTCCTCGCCTGCATTCGCGCCGACGATTTCAAAGTACTGGTTGTCCTCCTCACTGCGGGAATCGCGGATCAGGTTGGCGTAATCTTCTGCTTTTTTCGCACCGGCAGCATCGCCGGAAGAAGCGGGCTGGCCACCGCAGGCGGCAAGAGCAAAGCAAAGCACCAGTGCCATGGCAAGTGCGGCAAGGCGGGTAAAACGTGTCATAATTTGTATTCTCCTCATTGTTTTTCAATTCGGCGGTATCGCCAGCAGAATTTCCTCTGCTGATTAATATACCCACGAGGCCGCGTGAAAATTGCACGCGAAAAACTTTTTTCGATCCCGATCTATCGGAACCGAGACTCCGGCTGATAAAATTCAAAAATCACGGCATCGTTTTCCTCCTGCTTTGCCGCAATGTCATCCCCGGGGCGCACCGTCCAGCAAAAGCGCAGGGCACCCATGCTTTCGGCAAGGCGGGCGGTGAGCGTCTTTTTCCCCGGGCCGTGGGCAATGAACTGCGGCCGTGCCAGCACATTTGTGAACAGATGTCCCAGCAGGAAGGCAGCAACGGGATGGGCTTGTCCTTTAAAATTGCAAGGGCGGTCTGTCAGCTGTCCGCGCAGGATATCCGGTGCATTTTTCCGAAACCAGAACACGATGCGCGGGTCAAAGCTTTCGATGCACAGCGGGCCGTGGTAGGCGCGTATCTGGGCAAGCGCCTTTTGGCACAGTTCGTTATTGCGCGGCCCCATTTTCAGCTCAACGATCAGCGGCACGGCACCGTCGATCTCTTCGAGCACCTGCGAAAAAAGCGGGATCGTTTCATCGGTGCCGCAAAGACGCATTTCACGCAGCTGATCGAAGGAATATTCATCGACCCTTCCGTGCACTGCGCACACGCGGTCGAGCGTATCGTCATGAAACACGACCACCCTGCCGTCTTTGGAAAGCTGGATATCCAGCTCAATGCCATATCCGGCCTGCACCGCGGCGCGGAATGCCGCCAGGCTGTTTTCCGGCACGGAGGTATCCTGCGTATGCAGGCCGCGGTGTGCGTGGTTCACCCCGAGCACGGCTTCGCGCTGCGCGGCATCGAAACGGCCGGGCCGCAGCACGAACCAAAGCAGGATCAGGCATACTGCCGCGATCCATAAAAAAATTGCCATTGCTGATCTTCCTTTCATTTGACGGCGTAGGCCGTGTGAAATCATACCGATATTGTACTGCGCCGGGTGCAGATCCGTCAATTCCGCGGGCAGTTTTCACAATTTCGACATATCAAAGCGGTATGATAAGCGTATTGAGGGAAAACCGGAACGGATAGCAAAAGACCGGCAGGCAGCCGGAGAGAGGGTAGGATTATGGCAAAGATTTTGATTGTGGATGATGAACCGCGCATCCGTGCGCTGATCCGGGAGCATTTGGAGCATGCCGATCTGGAATGTGAAGAAGCCACCGACGGCTCGGCCTGCCTTGCAATGCTGCCGACGTGCGGGGCGGATCTTGTGATTTTGGATATTATGATGCCGTTTATGGACGGGATGACCTGCCTGAAGGAAATGCGCAGCCGCAGGATCGATACGCCCGTCATTATGCTGACCGCACGCGGCGAAGAATACGATAAGCTGGCAGGGCTGGAGGGCGGAGCCGATGATTATGTGGTAAAGCCGTTCAGTCCGCGCGAGCTGGTTGCGCGCGTAAAGGCGGTGCTTGCGCGCACAATGCCGAAAAACACGGCGGCGGACAGCAGCTATGTGTTCGGTGATCTTGTGATCGACACCGTTTCCCACAGTGTGCGCATTGCGGGGCAGGAAGCCCCGCTTACCCCCAAGGAATTTGATCTGCTGGTGTTTCTGGCTGCCAATAAAGGCATCGCACTTTCGCGGGAGCGCATTTTGCAGAAGGTATGGAATTATGATTATTACGGCGAGGATCGCACCGTGGACACCCATGTTAAAATGCTGCGCAGCCACTTGGGGCCGTATCGGGAAAATATTGTGACCGTCTGGGGCATCGGATATAAGTTCGACCCGGATGCAGGGCGGCAGGCAAGATGATGCAGACCGAAAAAAAAAGAAAAGGAAAAAAGCTCGGTAGATTCAATACGATCAGCCATAAGCTGACGGCCTTTGTGATTTTGATGAGTGCCGTGCTGCTGCTTTTGGTGTGGCTTTTGAGCGTGAAAATGCTCGAGCCGATGTATAATTACCGTGTAAAAGAAGAACTGAGCCATGCCGCACAGGTGTACTGCGATATCTTAAATAAGCACGAGGATCTGGTCGGCTACGATGCCGCAGGGCGCAAGGTCATCAACAGCAAGCTTATGGACGCGCTGCGGGAAAACAGCGCGCTGCTGGCCGGAAAATGCTTTGAGATCGCGGATGCACAGGGAAGGTGCCTGATCGGCAGTCATCAGATCCAATCCGGGCGGTGCCTGCTGCACCCCGATCCGCTGAGCCTGTTCAGCGATCATTCCACGCCCCAGTGGGACACCCCCGAGACACAGCAGCTGCGCGCAGTGGTGCGCAGCCGGGGTGATATGGAATTTACACTGCCCAACGCGCAGCTTTTCCCGCAGATCGACCCGCAGACGGATGTGCGGCAAATGGTGGTGTGCCGGAAGGTGGAGGATCGGTATACGGTGATCGTGTCCACCGATCTGGAGCGCGTCGATCAGGCGGCGGGGGTCATCAAGGCACAGATGCCGCTGATTGCCGCAGGGCTGCTGATCATCAGCATTGCAGGGGCATATGGGTTCGGCAAATGGTTTACCCGCCCGATCCGTGCGCTTTCGGGTGCAGCGCGGGAAGTGGCGCGGGGAAATTACACGGTTCGTGTCCAGGCAGATACCGACGATGAGCTGGGGATGCTGGCGGAAGATTTCAACACCATGGCACGGGAGGTAGGGCGCACATCCGAGCTGCAGCGGGATCTGATCGCGAATGTCAGCCATGATCTGCGCACGCCGCTGACGCTTATCAAGGGATATGCCGAAACCGTGCGCGATCTGACCGGGGATGACAAGGAAAAACGCGATGCACAGCTGAATGTCATTGCGGATGAAACCGACCGCCTTTCTGCGCTGGTGAACAGCGTCATGGAGCTTTCGCGCTATTCCTCCGGCACGCAAAAGCCGCAGCGGGTGCGCTTCGATCTTGCGCAGCTGTGCGAGGAGGTTGCGTACCGCTACGAAAACATCTGCGAAAAAAACGGATACACATTAAAAACCCAAACCGATGTTCCGTGTGAAGTGAATGCCGACCCGGAAATGATGAGCCGTGTTGTGCACAATCTGCTGGCGAACGCCGTGCATCATGTGGGCAGTGACGGACAGCTTGCGCTGCGCGTAAGCCCCCAGCCGGGCGGCAAGGTGCGCGTGGAGATCGAAGACCACGGCGCAGGCATTGCCAAGGAGGATCTGCCGTATATCTTTGATAAATACTACCGTTCCCGTTCGGATTTCGGCAAAATGGGTACGGGATTGGGTCTTTCGATCACAAAAGCGATCCTCATCAGCCACGGATACGCCTTCGGGGTGGACAGCACACCGGGGGAAGGCAGCGTGTTCTGGTTTACAGCGCAGTGAGCAAAAGCAGCCCAACGGCAAAGCGGCCTGCGCCGCATCCCGAAAGGCACAAAAAATGCCCCGTCTGTTGTCGCGTACGGCACACAGACGGGGCACTTTTTATGTGGTTGATGCCAAGCGTTTTGCTTTGAAGCCGCGGCCGCGCACCTGCAGCAGGCCGAAACGATCACAGAACGGGGCTTTCTTCCTGGGTCGGCTCCTCATCGGGAAGTTCTTCCTCATCCGGCTCTTTGTGGCTGAAATCCTCGCTGAACAGCAGGTTTTCATATTCATCCAGTTCTGCTTCACGGCGGCGCAGGTAAATAAATGCGGCAACAAGTGCACCGACAACGGCGGCGAAAAGAGCAACGATTGCGGCAATGGTCGATTTTTTCATAGTGAAACTTCCTCCTTGCAAGGGCGCGGATGCTGCCCGTTTTATGCGGGGAGCCGTGCGGCAGCCCTGCCTGCCGGCACCCGCGGTGAATGTGTCTTTATTATATCCGTTTTTCCTGCGCTTTACAAGAGCATTTTCAGCTCCCTGCGAAACACGCGGAACGCGTTCGGCAGGGTGTAAACACGGCGCAGCTCATCGGCATCGGCAAGCACAAAGCCCTGCGGGGGCACCGGCAGGGACGCGATGCACAAAAATCCGGTCATTTCCCAGATCCGGTGCGAAAACACATGCCGCGCATCGGGCATGGGGCGAATGGAATGCAGCGGGATGCCTGCGGCTTCAAAGCGTGTGCGCACTTCTTCGCCGGAAAGCGTCCCTTCCAGCAGATACGGCTGCCACAGCCCGGCAAGCAGCCCCTTGGCGGGGCGCTTTTGCAAAAGCACGCGGTTTTTATCTTCGTTCAGGATGCACAGCACCGTATAAGATTCCACGGTTTTGGGCGCGGGCTTCGGCTTTGCGGGCAGCGTTTGTTCCAGCCCCGCCGCGCGGGCGCGGCATTGGCTGCAAAGCGGGCATTGGCTGCACAGCGGCGCACCGTTCGGGATACAGATCAGTGCCCCTAATTCCATAAGCGCCTGGTTGTAATCGCCCGCACGTTCGGGCGGCTGCATGCGCAGCACACGCGCTGTCATTTCTTTTTTTACCGATGCAAGCGTTATATCGCGCGCATCGCAGTAAAGGCGGGAAAACACACGCAGTACATTGCCATCCACAGCGGGGACGGCAAGGCCGAAGCAGATCGAGCCGATCGCACCGGCAGTATAGGCACCGATGCCGGGCAGCGCCAGCAGGGCATCATAATCTGCGGGCAGATGCCCGCCGTACTGCTGCATGACGATCTGCGCAGCTTTCTGCAAATTGCGCACGCGGCTGTAATAGCCAAGGCCTTCCCATAGTTTGTGCAGACGTTCTTCACTGCATGCGGCAAGCGCAGCAATATCGGGCAGCTCCTGCACGAAGCGTTCGTAATACGGCAGCACAGCGTTCACGCGCGTCTGCTGAAGCATGATTTCGCTTACCCAGACACGGTAGGGTGTCGATTCGGTGCGAAACGGCAGGATGCGGCGATTTTGTGCGTACCAGTCTAAAAGCGGGCGGGTGATATCGGGTTCCACAAAATTCTCCTTTCCCGGGATTGGGTAATGTTATCATACCACAAAATCGGCAAAATAAAAAAGCGGTGCACAGCCGCTTTTTTCTGTGGGTTCAGGCTTTGGCCAGCACGCCGGTTTTTTCCAGCAGCAAAACAACCGGGGGCAAAAGCAGCAGCTGGATGCCGATGCCGGGCAGTGCGGTTACGAATGCCGCCGATACAAATGCTTCGAAGGAATAGCTGCCGGCGGAAAATACAAGCGCGTTCATCACGCCGTACACCGCACGCCCGAGCAGCATCGCGCCGATGAGCGGAAGGTAGATGTCGGCAAGGCGTTTGCCGGTGTGCACGGTGCGGCGCAGCACCCCCGCGATCAGCCCGTATGCGGCAAGCTCGCACAGCATGGCGGGCAGCACGGCGGCGGGCGGCATGCCGGTGATCAGGCTGGAAAGCACCGGCGTAAGCACGCCGCACAAAAGCCCCCCGAACGGGCCGCACAAAAGCCCCGAAAGCAGCACCGGAAGGTGCATCGGCAGAAGGATGCGCCCGGCGTTCGGAATGCCGTGCAAAGCGATCGGCAGCACAACGCCCAGCGCAGTGCAAAGGCCGGCAAACACCAGCTGCTTTGTATCAAAACGTGTCTTTTTCATTTGAAAAATTCCCCTTTCCATTTAAAAAAAGCTGCACAAAACAAAACCCTGCTTCATGCGGGATGCTTTGTACAGCTTTTTAAAACGTTGTATTCAAAAATGTGCAGCGGCGATGTCTTCATGACATCGGATTCCTGTTTATCATACCAGATTACGGCGCGCAGCACAAGCTTTGCGGGCTGGAAAAATTGCCGGTATCCAGGATGCATCCGGCAAAAAGCTCCGGTCGGCAGACGGAAATGTAGCGTTCCTCCAATGGGATCCAGCGCGTTTCAAAATCGGCAAAGCGCGCTTTGCCCACACGCAGCAGCAGGCGGCTGCGCTGGATTTCGGGACGGCAGGTGACGAATACGCACCCGGCGTAAAAGCGTCGCAGCGCGGGGTGCAGCGCATAGCTGCCTTCCACAATGGCAAAAGGAACGGCAGGTGTGACGCACGGCTCGCCAAACGCCCCGATCCGGCAGGAAAACGGGCGAAAGCAGACATCCTGCCCGCGCAGGAACGGTTCGATCACTTCATGGCGAAAGCGTTCATGGTGTATGTTTTCGCCGGCGCCGGCAAGGCGAGCCGGAGTGCGCAGTTCCGGCGGCAGAAAAAAATCATCCAGATGAAATACCGGACAGTGCAGCGTTTGAGCCGCAAACGCCGCAAACGTGGATTTGCCGCTGCCGCAGCGCCCGTCTACGGCAAACAGCAGCGGAGCGTGCGCGGATGCTTTTTGCTGTATCTGCCGGGCAAGCTCCAGCGCCGGTGTGCAGCCGGATGCATAATCGATTTCTTCTGTCATAAGGCGATCCCCCCGGAAAGAATAATTGCTTTTATTGTAGCATGTGCAGCAGCGGGTGTCACGCGCGCGGCGGGCAAAAAGAAAAAATATCAAAAAATGCATAAAAAGCAGCCGCAGCGGCTGACAAATCCCGGTTCGTATGCTATCATGACAAAGACTTCGGATTTTATAGCCCGGGATTCGGAATTGTGTTGAAAATGGAGGGAAGCGCATGCGGCGCAATACACTGACTTTTGCTGCTTTTTTGATCCTGATGCTGACGCTTGGGGCAAGCGACAGCCTGCGCGGGATCTTTTCGGCTGTTTTCAGCAGCCATTTCGCACTGAATGCCTCGCAGCTGGGGATCATCGTTACGGTAAGCTACATCGGCAATCTGGTTTTTCTGCTGATGGGCGGCGGGCTGATCGATCGCTGCGATAAAAAAAAGGCGATTTTGCTGCTGACAGCGGTGTGGGGATGTGCGGCGGCACTCTTTGCGTTTACCGATCGGTACAGCCTGCTTTTGATCGGCATGTTTTTTTCCATGGGGGCATCGACGCTGCTCAACACAACGCTCAATCTTTCCACACAGATGCTGTTTGCCTCATCGCCGGCTTTTTTTGTAAACCTGCTGTTTTTTGTACAGGGGGTCGGCACCACGGCAAGTCAATCGGTGCTTGGCCGCATTGCGGCGGGGTTTTCTTCGTGGCAGCAGGTCAATCGCCTGCTGCTGGTTCTGGGGGGCGTGTGTGCCTTACTGCTTGTGTTCGGTGCGTCACCGAAAGCCGAAGCGGCAAACGAGCCGCATCCCGCGCAAAAGCAGGCTTCGATCCTGAAAAACAAGGCGGCATGGCTGCTGATCCCGGTGTTTGGCTTTTATTTCGTGGCCGAACATGGGCTGATGAACTGGCTTGTGGTGTACAGTGTGCAGGGGCTTGGCATGGATGCCGCCAAAGCGGCGGATTATCTTGCGCTGTTTTTTGGGGGCATCATGGCAGGGCGGCTTTTGTTTTCCCCGCTGGTGGATAAGCTTGGCATGATGCGCAGCATGCGCTTATTCGGCACCGCTTCGTGCATCGTGTATGTGGCGGGCGCGCTGGGCGGTGAAAAAACGATGCTTTTGTGGGCTCTTTCCGGCAGCCTGTTTTCCATTTTGTATCCCACGCTTGTCATGAGCATCGGGCGTTATTTCCCGGCGCATCAGGTCTCCGGTGCAGCCGGTACGATCATCAGCGCGGCATCGCTGTTCGATATCCTTTTCAATTTCGGCTTCGGTGCACTGATCGATGCCGTGGGCTACTATATGGGCATGCTGGTGCTGCCGGGCAGTGCGGTGCTGTTTGCGGTAAGTCTGCACCTGCTTTGCAAATTTGCGCCCGAAACGGCACAGGCCGATGTGCAGGGATGAAGGAGCCCGAAATCGGAGATAAAATTATAATTTTGCTTGCAATTTGTGAAAAATCTGATATAACTGAAAGAGTTGTGATTTTTTGACAGCCCCCAGAGAGAACGCTGCGATGCACAGCAGGCGGCAGTCGATTCGGGGCGGAAAGGGAAAAAATATGGAAGAACAGGAAATGCAGGCGGCACAGCACGAGCAGCCGGAGGAGACGATCCAATCGAAAATCATCCGCACCGCGGTATCGGTTGCGGTTGCTTTGGGCGCGCTGGCGCTGTCGATTTTTTTATTCAACCGCGTGATGCCGGTGGGACAGGCAAAACTGGAAAATCCGGCGGTGGAAGCGGCGGTGCGCGAACAGCTGGGTCGGCCGCAGGGCAGGCTGAAAAAAAGCGATCTTGCCAAGATCACATCGCTGGATCTTGCAAAAAGCCGCATCGAAAGCATGCAGGAGCTTTCCGATCTGGCAAAGCTGCCGGAATTGAAGGAGCTGGATCTTTCGGAAAATAAGCTGGAAAATCTTGCGGGCATCGAAAAGCTGGCAAATCTGGAAAAGCTGGATCTGTATGGCAATGATTTGCAGGATGTTTCCGCGCTTTTCGGCATGAAGAAGCTGAAAAGCGTAATCGCAGCCGAAAATAAGCTGGACGCAGAGGATTTTGCACAGCTTGCCGCTGCCATGCCGTGGCTGGAGGAGCTGGATTTCAGCGGAGTGGAGCTTGGCGACATCGCGCCTGCCGCAGGGCTTGTCAATCTCAGAAAGCTGGCACTGCGGGAAGCGCGGATCAAGGATCTATCGCCGCTTGCCGGGCTTAGCTTGCTGGAAGAGCTGGATCTTTCGGAAAATATCGTGCGCGATCTTTCTGCCCTGGCACAGCTTTCCGCTTTGAAAAAGCTGGATGTTTCCGGCAATATCCTGCAGAACATCGCCCCGCTTGCCGGGCTTAGCCAGCTGGAAGAACTCAAGCTTTCCGATAATAAAATCAAGGCACTGGATGATCTTTCCGATCTGAAGGCACTGCGCATCCTGGCGGTGGATAAAAACCAGATCCGCGATCTTTCGCCGCTGGCTGCCAATACGGCCTTGGAACAGCTGGATATCACCAGCAATCCGTATGAAAGCACAGATCCGCTGCACGAGCTGAAGGTTTATTCCTCGAACGGGATCATCGGCTGATGCCGAAGGAAATATGCACCATATCGTAAAACAGCAAAACGGAGTATACCGCGGTATACTCCGTTTTGCTTTGCCGGGTCAAGCGGGCGCTTTACCGGATAGAAGCGGAAGCAGAAAGCAGCTCCAGTTTTTGCAGCAGCTCCTCATATACACGTTCAAAAAAGGCCGGATCATCGTTGTAGTCGGAATTGCTGCGGAAGACCCGGCTTACCAGTTCGTCATGTGCGGCCGGGGCGGTACGGCGCAGCAGCCCCAGCAGGGCCGCATCCTCAGCCCCGCGGCGGGCAGCCTCCATACGCATGCCGGGCCAAGGGCCGGTTGTGCCCGGGTATACGATAAAGGCATCTCCGCACGGAAAATTGGTGCCGATGCCGGTGTTATTGGGGCAGCTGGTCCCTTCAAACGGGTTCCACTGTTCGGAAAATTGATTGAAGCCCCAATGCAGAAAGCCGGAAATTCGATTTTTGGAGCAGCCCCAGAACAAAAGCCGGCCTTTTAAAACGGCAAAGTCAAGGAATCGGTTCAGCCAGTGGCCCTCCGGTCCGCAGCAAACATAGGTCCAAACTTCTTCGCCTAAATCGATCAGACGGTCGAATTCTTCCTTGTGTTGTTCATAGCCCGGAGTGCCGGGCACCCAGATGTCTACACCGCCGCGGAATTCGGCGGAAGATACGGCTTCGATCACGCGCACATCGGGCAGATAACGGCGAAGGATCGAAGCGGCAAGATAATACTGCTGCTTGCGGGGCTCCAGAGCTTCGGGCGGGCAGTGGATATCCGGTTCATCGTGGATATGGAATACAAGGTGTTTTTCCCAGCCGTGTTTTTTGAGGAAGCAGGCCAATGCCTGCACATAACGTACGGTTACAGCATATCCTTCGGGGGTGTCGATCGGGAGATCCGGTGCCATGGCACAGGTAAAGCGGCTTGTATACATATCAGGCGTGCCGTCCGGCCGCTTGCCGCGGCTGAGCAGCGGCCCGATTTCCAGTGTGGAAAAGCCTTCCTCGAAAAAACAGCGGATCACGGGTTCCAGATACGAAAAATCAAAACAGTACGGATCGCGCTGTACCACACAGCGTTCATCCTCCAGATTCAGGAAAAACTGCGTCTGATGCACACGCCGCATGGCGCGGGCATATTGACGCACCATGTCATAAAATTCCGGGGTGCCCTCTGTAAGCCCGTGAAAGTATGCTATGGCGTGCAGATTGAACCAGTTTGTGACAGGAAAGGCATCCGCAGGGATCGTCACGTCATACACCCGCACTTCCAGTTCGCACCGATAGCTGCCCGCGTGCAGCACGGCGGTGTGCGGGCCTGCGGTGATATCGGCTGTGGGAATAAGGCACAAATACAGTGCGCAAAGCCCGTTTTCCGGTACCAGCGCGCCGTCCAGCGGTTCCAGACAATCGAATACCTCAAACGGAGCAAGGCGCGTGGCATATGCAGGCTTTTGTGCGGGGCGTTCCATAAGCACCATGGCTCCGCCCTGATCTTCTCCGTTTCCGGTGTTGTATTCCACGGGAATGCGACGCATGCGGAACCATTCGGCGGTAAAAGAATCGCTTTCCAGCGAAAGCGAAAGCGCGGCATCGCTGCGAATAAGAAGCTGGATGCCGGGTCTTGCATTTTTCGGCATGGCAAGGTGCAGCTGCTGAGGCAGTACAGAAAGCGGAGTGTCGGGATAGAAAAATTCTTCTCGGGCGCTGATCGCGCCCATAAAAGCAGATTCAGACATAAGAAAATCTCCTTGTGTATGGAAATGGATTTGGCAGACGGATCATAAAAGCGTGGAAAAAATAAGGTTGTTTTCCACAGAACAATCTGTGCTGTGTGCAAATTGGAAGATGCCCTCATACTGTTCCCCGTAAATCGGGGCTTCCATGGTGCTGGAGCCGTAGCACGGAATCGAATAATCCAGCTGCCCTGCGTTGATAACGGCATTGTCGTGTACGCGGACGTTTCGGCAGGAAGAAAAAAATCCGGCAAGGCGCGGACAGTCGATAATCGTGTTGCCGCACACCTCGATATCTTGGAAAATCGGATATTCTGTGCGGCCGCCGGGCAGATAGACCCCCATATAGATCACAGCCATTTGCCATGCGTTCAGATCGCATCGGCGGATGACATTGCTGCGGATCAAAAGATCCGTCACGCCCTGCCCTTCGCTCCAGCGGCTTTCGCAGCCGGTTTCGATCTGGATTGCCGCGCCCTGAATGTTTTCAAACAGATTGTTTTCCACAAGGCCGCAGCTGCCCTGCAAAAGTGCGCCGCGCGCGCGGTTATTGGTAAAGCGGCAGTTGCGGATGATGTAATGATCCGTGTGGAAGCTGCGGTTGAAGATCACGGTTTCGTCGTCCAGCACGTCGGGCAGCGGATCGGCAAGCTTCAAAATACAGGTGCGTTCTTCCGGCTGATAGGAAAGCGCCTCGATGATGGAGCTATACCCCACCGGCGAAAGATCGGGATTGCGAAGTTCGATGCGGCTGCCCTTTTCGAACTGGAGCGCACTTTCCGCAACGCGCAGCGCCAGCAGAGTATGATCGTCCAGCCGGCGCACGCCCATGCTGGAATTATCGTGCAGATTGATGCAGTCATCGCCCGCAGCGGAAAAATCACAGTCCTCGATGATGAAATATCCTTCGGAATTTCCGACATGCAGACAGTCCACTGAAATGGATATACTGCGCGCGGTACCGGGGCGCGGCAGGATGCGGCAGTGATCGAAATGCAGATGATGCACCCCGCCGCTGCTGAGAAAGCCGTGGCCGGGGCAGCCGTAGATCGTGATATGATCGAGAGTGATATGGCTGCTGCGGCAGGTGCGCACGGCAACGCCGTCGTATTCAAAATGGCGGAAGTTGTAGCATTGCCCTGCCTGAAAGTGCAGCTTTGCCCACTGCGGCCGACTGGTGTAAATCCGCAGCACTTGATCGGCACGCTTTTCCATTTTCGGCAGCAGGATGTTGCTCAGTTCGCGCACCAGATGCTGCATTTCCTCGTCGGACTTCGCATCGCCGGAACGATGGATGTGGTCGTCCACATACGGGCGGAATTCGATGCCGCCGGGGCAGCCGGGCGTATAGCGTTCTGCGTCAAACGGTCCCGCGATGCGGATCTCCATATTCCCCGGCACGCTTTCGCAGCCGGGGAATACGATATCGAGATATGCGCCGTCATCCGCAACGGCCTGCACCACGCCCACGCTGGCAAGGGGCGCGTCCTCCCACGCCCAGTCCAGCACCAGATCTTTCATGTGGATGCGGCAGGAATTTAGGATGTCGAAATAGGCGACCGGAGTATGGAAGATAAATTCGCTGCCCTGTCCTTCCAGCACCAGATCGGTGATGCCGTGGATCGGCATGTGGATATCACCAGGAGCTGTGTAAAAATGGTATACGCCGTGCGGCACGGTCAGCACCGTGCCGGGGTTCTGCCGGCAGAAATCCAGTGCACTGCGAAAGGCCGCCGTGCTGCAAAAGCCTTTTTCCGGCTTTGCACCGAACTCGGCAAGGCTGAGTTCGGTGCCGCTGCGCATGGGCAGATCGATCCGGATGTCGGGATTGAAGTGTTGCATATCGTTATCCTTTCACGCCAGATGACATGATGCTGGCTTTGAGCTGTTTTGAGAATATAAGGGCGATCACGATGACCGGCAGCATCGTCACGAGAGCGATGCCCATAAGCGCGTTCTGCTTTGTGCTTGTGTTGTTGGCAATGTTGTAAAGCGCAACGTTCAGCGTCCACAGCTCCTGCCGTTCGGTGACAAGCCATGCCCAGAAGAAATCGTTCCAGTTGCCAAGGAAGGTCTGCAATGCGATCAGTGCGATCGTAGGCTTCGAAAGGGGCATGCAGATGCGGATATAAAGGAAAAAGTTGGATGCACCGTCCAGCCGCGCGGCTTCAAAATATGAACCGGGAATGCGGTCGAAAAAGCCCTTGAACAGATAGATGTAAAATCCGAACGGGTACAAAAAAGGCAAAAGCAGAGCAGCGTAATTATTGTAAGCCCCGATGTTGCGGTACATGATCAGCTGCGGCAGCATGATGCTGGCAAAGGGGATCATCTGCGCGCCCATGAAGAAAAGCAGCATGATGCGTGCAGCGCGCGGACGCAGCAGACGGCTGATGACAAATGCGCACAGTGAACACAGGAACACCTGCGAAATAATGGCAAAGCCGATGACAATGACCGTGTTGCCGACGAAGGAAAGGAAGCCGAAGCGTGCAATTACGGGGTTTGCATCATACATGTAGTTGGGCAGCTTCATATAATGGATAAAGCTTTCCAAAAGCAGCAGATTGTTCTTGTGCATGCCGCAGGCAGAAAGCTGTCCGTGCAGCTTGAACTTTTTGTCGAACACAAGATTGAGCTTTTCCAGGGTTTCCGCCTGAATGGAATCGGGTGCGGAGTGCTTCGCAAGACCGTGGGGATCGAATTCATAGCCGATGATATGCGAAACGCGTTCGGCGCGGTCTTTATACAAAAGGGTCTGATCCTGAAGGACAGTGCCTTCATAAATGCCGTAATCCTTTTCCAGCTGAAGCTGAGTTTGGTGTGCACGGGAATAGAAAATCGTTGCATTATCCCGGGTGCCGTAGAATTTTACTTCGAAAATGGAATCACGGTTCAGCTTGCTGTATACACCGAACATCGTGCTTACCATATCGTCCTGAAGCTGGGCCTCCAGTTCCTCCTGTGTGCCGGAAAAACCGGTATAATCCACCGCGACGGAAAGCGAATTGGAACTATCAGGCAAAAGCTTCGGGGGAACATCGTAGATTTTCATGTTGTCTTTCATGGCACTGCTGATCGTCAGCACAAAGGGAAACAAAATTACCAGCATCGAAGCGACGGTTACAAGGATCGAAACGACCTGAAGCGAACGGTCGCTTTTGGAAAGGCGGATCTTGTGCGATTTGGATTCATTTGTCTTTTTCATCGTGCTCACTCCTGTTCCGCATTTTCAAAATGCATTTGGATCATGGTCATGACCATGACCACCAGCATTAGGATCACCGAAGCGGCGGAACCGCGCCCATAGTTGAAATCCTTGTTGAAGCTGTTATAGATGTAAATGCCCTGCGTAGTGGAAGCGCCGCTTGGGCCGCCTGCTGCAAACATATAAGGGGCATCCAAAAGCTGCATGGCGGCCGAAACCGATATGACCATTTGGATGAAGATGATGTATCGGATATTGGGCAGTGTGATATGCCATATGCGCTTCCATCCGGTGCAGCCATCAAGGGATGCGGATTCCATGATATCCGGGGAAATGTTCTGAATGGCAGAAAGATACAAAAGCACGCTGATACCTCCGCCGAGCACACCGGGGAAGATGATGCAGAATTTTACAAGAGCAGGGTCGCTGAGCCATAACTGCGGCTCGCCGCCGAAAAAGCGGACAATCTGGTTGGCAACACCGTAGTCCGGGTGCCACACCCAGCGCCAGATGATGACGTTGATCGTTCCGGGGATCAGCGTGGGCAGCAGATACATGGTGGAAAAGATGTTTTTCATCCGGCGCAGTTCGTTGAGGAACAAAGCCTGGATAATGGGGATGAAAAAGGTCATAAGCATCTGCAAAATCAAAAACACAAAGCTGTTGCGCCAGGCCTGCCAGTAATATTCCGTGTGGAACATCGTGGCATAGTTCTGAAAACCGACGAATTCTCCGGGCAGCTCACCGGGCTGGTGGATCGGATTATAATTAAAGAAGGAAATCAGAACAGCCTTCAAAATCGGATAATATTTCAGCCACAGGGTAAATACGATCGGTGCGGCAAGAAGAAGCCATGGGGCAAGCTTCTGCCGGAAGAAATAGCCCGATTCGCTTTTTTTGCGTGTGCTCATGAGGAAAGACACTCCTTTCTATACTTGATGTCATTTTAACAAAACAGCGGGCAGAAGCGTGATACACAGAACTGACATGATAGGGCATGGATTTCAACCTTTATAAAAATGAGGCTGGTGAAAAAAATATTTTATGGAAAAAGTATAATTTTTACCCTGTGAAGGTCGATTTTGGTGCATTTACAGGCGGTGCAGAACCTGTTAAACTAAATGCAGAGCAGCGGGGGGATGACGAAGGCCCCCCCGCCGAAAGCACGAAATCAAAAAGGAGGATCCCCATGAAAAAAGCAAAACGTCTGATTGCGCTGCTAACCAGTGCCATGCTGGCAATGTCCATGCTGGCAGGCTGCGGTGCACAATCACCTTCTTCCGAAGCGGAATCCAAGCCCGAAGTGCCATCGGATTCCTCGGAAGTACAGCAGGAACACGAACCGGTTGAACTGACGCTGTGGGTTTCCAGCCGCAATGCCGATGAATTCAGTGAAAACCAGAAAAAACAGTTCCTTGATGAACACCCGTGGATCAAATTCAACGAAGTGGTCAAGGAAGGCGACCCGGGCAACGATTTCTATTCGGCGGTTGCAGCGGGTACGGCACCGGACTGCATCCAGGGCTCTTTCACCATGATGAACAAGTATATTTCCTCCGGCATCGTTGCTCCGCTCAACGAGTATCTGGATGCATGGGATGAAACCGAAAACTACGATAAGGCCTACCTTGATATGTTCACCAAGGACGGCAAGATTTACGGTGTGCCGAATCAGGTAATGCCGATGCTGTTTGCATACAATAAGGCACTGTTCAAGGAAGCCGGTATCGAAAAAGCACCTGAAACCTGGGAGGAAGCACTGGAAGCGGCAAAGAAAATCAATGCACCGGAAAAAAACATTGCCGGTTATGCAACTCTTTCTGCTGAATGGACCGAATGGTTCTTCCAGTACTATGTATGGCAGGCAGGCGGCGACCTGACGAAAGAAAACGAAGACGGCACCGCAGAACTGACATTTACCGATCCGGCTGTTATCGAAGCGGCAAAATATTACCAGAAGCTTTCCGCAGAAAAACTCCTGCCCAGCGATCGTACGCTGAAGTTCAAGGATCTGCTGGATAACTTTGCACAGGGCAAGATCGGCATGATGCCGTTTGCAGTGGACTGGGTTGTAGACGTTGCAAACAGCGGTATGGATCTGGATAATCTCGGTCTGATCCTGCCTCCGACAGGTCCCAGCGGTAAATCCGTAACCGCCATTGCAGGCGACTGCTGGGTTATCAATGCAAAATCCGATAAGGCAAAGCAGGACGCAGCCTGGGAATACATCAGCTTTATGACAAGCAAGGAGCAGCGTTCTGCATTCTATGAAAATCTGGCAAGCAAGGGTGCCATTGCACCGGTCACCATTCCCCGCACCGATATGAAAATTGCTGATTTTGCGCAGATGCCCGAAGAATGGACACCGATCCTTGCAAGTGTAGGAGAAATCGGACGCATGGAATTCTACGGCAAGGCAGACTTTGGTCCTTATGTGGACCGCGCGGTTCAGGCGATCCTGACAGACCCGAACGCTGACCCCGCAAAGGAATTCGGAGATGCACAGGCACTTGCGGAAAAGGAAGCCCTGGAAGGCTTCAATACCGCAAATAAAAAAGCCTGATGACAAAAGCGCAATCGGGATAAAAGAAAATTTCACACACACCAAAGCAGGGTACGAATTGCGTATCCTGCTTTGTGTTGCCTTGCAGCAGCAGGAATGATAAAATAGCAAGAAGGAAGACCGAAAAGCAGGAAAGGCCGGTGAACAGCAATGAGTGACAGGAAACCGAATGCCCTTGTCCAATGGATGAGCACGCAGCTGCGAAGGCTGAAGCTGTATCCAAGGCTGCTTGTTATTTTCAGCTGTCTGCTGATCGTATCTACGGTATTCATTATGCTGTTCAATCAGGCCAGCTATGCCCGTGAACTGGAAGGAAGCACAGTCAAATACCGATCGGCATTGGTACAAAATGCACTGTACAAATTGCATCAGCAAAAGGAAAGCATGGAAGAAAGCCTTTCGGCGGTGTTGCGCAGCGAAAGCGTTCTGCATGCCGTAAAGGAAAATCAAGACTTGCGCGGGTTGGAGCAGGAAGCGGCGCGGCGAACGGTTCAAAATAACCGCGAGGTGATCGAAAACGCCCTGCTGGCAGCCCGTCGGCGCTCGTCCGGCATCCGGGCACTGATTTTGATCAGCGCCGGGGAACAATACAGTGCCGGCGATCGTTCCGACCGATTCGGCGGCCCGGTTGCCAGAAATCTGGAAGCACTGTATAAAAGTGAAATCTATCAAGGCGCGGTACAGGAACGCGGATATCCCTTCTGGCGCGATTCCGTGCAAGAGACACCGACCCTTTTTTATGAAGATGAGCACAGTACGTTCGGGATACCGGGCTGCGTGACCCTTTCCTATCAGATCTATGATACAAAAAGCCGTGTGCCGCTCGGTGTGCTGATCGGCTGCATTTCACCGGATTTTTTTACCGGGGCGCTGCAGGAATATTCCACTCAGGATGGCGGCAACACCTTCATTATCGGGGAAAACGGTCTGCTGGAAGGGATTGGGGCAGGGCTTTCTGCTCCGCCGTTCCCAAGGCAGCGGGAACTGCTGCATCAGCAGGTGTTTGGCCGTGCACAAGGCAGCTTTACCTTTGAAACGGGTGGGGAAAAGCTGCTGGTCAGCTTTTGCGGCGATGCGGACTTCCCGCTCCGGGTCGTAAACCTGACCTATCGGGATTGGGTGCTTCGGCCGGCGATCCGACAAGGGCAGATCAATATTCTGATCTTGATTGCGGTGATCGTTGTCGGTGCGTTTGGCTTTTATGTCACCGCGGTAAGTGTTGCATATCCGGTAAATCGGCTCATCCGTACGATGAAGCGCGTGGGAGACGGGGACCTGCAGGCAATGTATCAGGCGGTCAGCCGGGATGAGATTGGAACACTGTGCCGAGAGTTTGACCGAATGGTGGCAGATATGAAAGAGCTTATCGAGCGGGTGTACGTTTCGGAAGCGCGGGAAAAGGAACTGGAGCTTGCCGAAAAAATAGCACAGCTGGATGCGCTGCAAATGCAGGTAAATCCGCATTTCCTGTATAATACACTGGATTTGATCCGGTGGCAATGTATGGATGAAAACGGTGCAGAGAGCCCGGCATCCGATATGATCGAAAAATTCTGCGTACTGCTGCGCATGACGATCAAGGGGGATCGAAAAACCGAAAGCATCGAGGAAAGTCTGATGCATGCAAAAACGTATCTTGAGGTTGTGAATTTTCGCTATAAAAATAAGGTGGAGCTGGAAACGGAGTTGGATTTTGAACCGGCCGCCTACCAAATCCCGTGCCTGTCGCTGCAGCCGATCATCGAAAACGCAGTTCGCCACGGATTTGCGCAAGGTGATCGTGCCGATCGGCGCATAACAGTGCATGCCGTATGCAGCAGGGAAAAAGAAATCGAGGTAACGGTTTCTGATAATGGATGCGGGATGACTTCGGCGCAGCTGGAGCAGCTGCGCCGAAGCATGGATACCGCAGGCGGAGATGGCAATCATATCGGCCTGCGCAATGTGAACCAGCGCTGCAAACTCTGCTATGGCGAGCATTACGGGATCCGGATCGAAAGCACACCGGGCAAAGGTACAGCGGTGCGTTTGAAGTTTCCTGCACAGGCAGCAGAAAAAACGGAGGAAACACAAAGTGTATAAGGTTTTGCTGGTGGATGATGAAGAAATGGTGACACAGGGGCTTTCGCGCTTTGTGCAATGGGAAGAGGCCGGATTCCAGGTGGCGGGAACGGCGCTTAGTGTATCGCAGGCACTCGCACAGCTGGAAGAAAGTGCAGTGGATCTGGTGATCACCGATATCCAGATGCCGGGCCAAAGCGGGCTGGATCTGATTGGGCTGCTGAAGGAAAAATATCCCCGCATCAAAACGATAATCCTATCTGGATACAGTGATTTTGCCTATGCGCAGCAGGCATTGCGGCTGGGAGCGCTGGATTATCTGACAAAGCCGGTCAATTTTCGCGCAATGAAAGAACTGCTTTTGCGTGTGAGGGAAACACTGGACAAGGAAAAAAAGAATAACGGGCAGGATGCGCGCTTGCAGGAACTGTTGTCGCATACCATGATCCTGAACATGGCAAATGGTCTGCCGTATGATGAAAAAAGGGCGGCGGTGTGTTTGGATGTACACTGTGCGGTTCGCGCAGTACGCCTGACCCCGCGTGAGCGTGATGTTCCTGCGCAGGGAATGCAGGATCTGGCACAGATGATGCAGGAGCTTTTTGCGCCCTGCCATGTGGTTTCCCCTACGGCATCAGAGCTTTTATGCGTGCTGGAAGGGCATCGGGAGTCCGGTGCCGTGCGCTGGGAGCTGGAAAGCCTTTGTGCGCATACATTGGCGGTGTGTGTCGGGATTTCGGATGAGCAGGAAGGCTATGTCCGGCTGCGCACTGCTGCGATACAGGCAGGGCGTGCGATGCGGTATCAGAAGGCGCGCAGCAGCGCAGGCATTCTGCTGTATGATCAGGTGCGGGAGATATTCGCAAGCTCCGCCGATGATGAGGATTCCACGATCCGTGAATTGGTTGAAAAATTCAGCAATCCGGAAGAACGCGTGCATCTGATTGCGGATTTTTCGGCGGCGCTTTCTATGCTGGAAACGCAAAGTGATTTTTCAATGACAAGAGCACAGCGTTTATGCACAGAATTTTTAGTAGAGCTGGATGCTCCCGTTCAAGCGCAGATTTCATCGGAAAATTCACGCCATGCACGGCTGAGCGAAACACTGCTGGATGTGCTGAGTGCACAAACCATACCCGAGCTGCAAGGATATATGGCACAATATCTTGAACAGCTGTTTGCACAGCTGAAGCAGGAGGATGAAGCAAAACACAGCGGAGAGCTGATCGATCGGATCAAAAAATACATGCAGCAGCATTTTGCAGAAGACCTGCGGCTGACGGTCCTTTCCGAACTGTTTTATGTGTGTCCGGCTTATCTGAGCCGTTTGTTCAAGAAAAAAACGGGGATTAAATTTGTGGAATACCTGACACGCCTGCGTATGGAAAAGGCGAAGGAGCTTCTGGCTGACCCCAGCTTGATGATCTATACGATATCAGAAATGGTGGGGTATGAAAATCCTCGTTATTTTTCCCGTTTGTTCAAGGAGACGACAGGCTGCACGCCGCAGGAATACCGCAGCGGTCTGTTTGATACGCAGGATCTGGCGGAAAAAGAACCGACGGAATAAAAAGCCTTGAATCCTTCGGATCGCCTTCCCGAAAAGTTAGATAATATTTTCCGATAAATACGGTTCAAGCTGATGAAAGGGCTTGTTGTCTGTGTAAGGCGGGCGGCAAGCTCTTTCGCTTATCCTTGATCTGAGGGAAGAAGTAAATTCGCAGTATCGGGCATGGGGTCAAATGTCTTGTCCGGCATAGAGGCTTGCAATTCTTTTTGGGCAAGCTGCCGGTGTATGAAGTCCATGCTCATGATAGAAAATCATTGCAGTCTCATTAACAGGTAAATGCTCTGACCGCATCGTCGCGACTGCAACCTTTTCAAATTCCGGTGTGTCTCGTTTGCTGGGTATCCCTATCGGCATAAAAAGCACCCCACCTGTCAGATAGTATATCGTACTGTCTGACAGGTGGGGTGCAGTTCAAAATCGGGAATATACGGGGCTTTGTTGTTTTTCGATAAATTCCCGCGTTCAAATCATGCCATTTGGGCGGTTTGTGGCGCGTCCATGCGATTTGCGCAGGGGTTGTGCTTCGTCAAGCCCCAAGCAGGAACATCTGCTTTTTTTACTTGCGGGGGGTCTTGAGAGCAGCCTGAGCGGCAGCCAGACGTGCGATCGGCACACGGAAGGGAGAGCAGCTGACATAATCCAGGCCGACCTTATCGCAGAATTCAATGCTCGTCGGGTCGCCGCCGTGCTCGCCGCAGATGCCGAGCCCCAGTTCGGGACGGACGGAACGGCCAAGCTTTGCCGCTGTTTCCACCAGCTTGCCTACGCCGTTCTGATCCAGGTGGGCGAACGGATCGCTCTCATAGATCTTGCTGTCGTAGTAATAGTTCAGGAACTTACCGGCGTCATCACGGCTGAAGCCGAAGGTCATCTGGGTCAGATCGTTCGTGCCGAAGGAGAAGAACTCGGCCTCGGTGGCGATCTCGTCCGCAGTCAGGGCGGCGCGCGGGATCTCGATCATGGTGCCGACTTCGTACTTCATGCAAACGCCTGCGTCTGCGATGATGCGGTCCGCCGTTGCAACCACAACGTCCTTGACATACTTCAGCTCTTTCACTTCACCGACCAGCGGGATCATGATGTGCGGCGTGATCTGGATGCCCAGCTCTTTGCTGACATTGATCGCGGCGTTGATAACGGCGGTCGTCTGCATTTCGGCAATTTCCGGATAGGAAACAGCCAGGCGGCAGCCGCGGTGACCCATCATCGGGTTGAATTCGTGCAGGCTGTCGATGACAGCGCGCAGATGCTCGACAGTGATGTCAAGATCCTTTGCAAGCTCCAAAATGTCCTGTTCCTTGGTGGGCAGGAACTCGTGCAGGGGCGGATCAAGGTAGCGCACAGTCATCGGGCGTTCGCCCAGAACGCGGTACATGGCCTCGAAATCGCCCTGCTGATACGGCAGAACCTTGGCAAGTGCCGCCTTGCGTGCGTTTACATCGCGTGCAACGATCATTTCGCGCACGGCTTTGATGCGGTCGCCTTCAAAGAACATATGCTC
The DNA here is from genome assembly GCA_020025255.1 of Ruthenibacterium sp. Taxonomy (GTDB): domain Bacteria; phylum Bacillota; class Clostridia; order Oscillospirales; family Ruminococcaceae; genus Ruthenibacterium. The sequence goes on from JAHHSK010000011.1 coordinate 25,321, forward strand.
GGTGCGGCACAGGCCGATGCCCTGTGCACCGAATTCGACCGCCTGCTTTGCATCGCGGGGGTTATCGGCGTTGGCAAACACTTTCAGGCGGCGTTCTGCGTCTGCCCAGCCCATAAAGGTGCCGAAATCGCCGGAAATGGATGCTTCGACGGTGGGGACAGCTTCGCCGTAAATATTGCCGGTGGAGCCGTCAATAGAGATCCAGTCGCCTTCGCGGTAGGTTTTGCCCGCCAGTGTGAAGCACTTATTGTCGTAATCGACAACGATGTCGCCGCAGCCGGAAACACAGCATGTGCCCATGCCGCGTGCCACAACGGCTGCGTGGCTCGTCATGCCGCCGCGCACGGTCAGGATGCCCTGTGCAACGGCCATGCCTTCGATGTCTTCGGGGCTGGTTTCCAAACGCACCAGAACGACCTTCTTCATGCTGCCGCTTTCCACGGCTTCCTTGGCGTCTTCTGCGGTAAATACGACCTGACCGCATGCGGCGCCCGGAGATGCGGCAAGCCCCTTGCCGATCACTTCGGCGGCTTTCAGGGCAGCCGGGTCGAACTGCGGATGAAGCAGGCTGTCAAGCTGCTTTGGCTCTACGCGGAGCACGGCTTCCTTTTCGGTGATCATGCCTTCGCTGACAAGATCGACCGCGATTTTCAAAGCCGCCGCGGCGGTGCGCTTGCCGTTGCGGGTCTGCAGCATAAAGAGCTTGCCGTCTTCGATCGTAAACTCCATATCCTGCATGTCGCGGTAGTGGTTTTCCAGCTTTGTTGCGATATCAACAAACTGGGCATACACTTCGGGCATCTGGTCAGCCAGGTGGCTGATCGGGGACGGTGTGCGGATGCCGGCAACAACGTCCTCGCCCTGTGCGTTGATCAGGTATTCACCGAACAGTGCCTTTTCACCGGTTGCCGGGTTGCGGGTGAACGCAACGCCTGTGCCGGAATTTTCGCCGGAGTTGCCGAAGACCATCATCTGCACGTTGACGGCGGTGCCCCAATCGTAGGGGATCTCGTTCATGCGGCGGTAGGTGTTTGCGCGCGGATTGTCCCAGCTGCGGAACACGGCCTTCACGGCTTCGATCAGCTGCACCTTCGGATCGGTGGGGAAATCCTCGCCCATTTTTTCACGGTACAGGGTCTTGAATTTCAAAACAAGGGCCTTCATGTCGTCCGCATCCAGTTCGATATCCTGGGTGACGCCTTTGGCCTCTTTCATTTCGTCGATGATTTTTTCAAATTCGCTTTTGTTCATCTCCATGACAACGTCGCTGAACATCTGCACAAAGCGGCGATAGCTGTCATAAGCAAAGCGGGGGTTGCCGGTTTTCTTGGAAAGGCCTTCCACCACCTCGTCGTTCAGGCCGAGGTTGAGGATGGTATCCATCATGCCGGGCATGGACGCGCGTGCGCCGGAACGCACAGAAACGAGCAGCGGGTTAGCGGGATCGCCGAACTTCTTGCCGACAAGATCTTCCATTTTGCCGATGTACTCGTAGATATCGGCCATGATCGATTCATTGATCTGGCGGCCGTCTTTGTAATACTGGGTGCAGGCTTCGGTGCTGATGGTAAAGCCCTGAGGAACCGGCATCCCGGCATTCGTCATTTCGGCAAGGTTAGCGCCCTTGCCGCCGAGGATCTCGCGCATGTCTCTGTTGCCTTCGCTGAACAGATAAAGGTATTTCTTTTCGCTCAAAATTCTCTACCTCCAAAAAATTGATACAAGCTGAAAGCGGCAAATGCACACTCATCTTGTATGAATAAACAAAATGTTTATTCTTTTGCACAAATAATTATAACAAAAAGTCACAGGGAAAGCTACCACTATTTCCCTTATTTTTGTTGGATTTTAGATGCAGGAATTGAAAAATTGGTGCAGAAATCAGATTTCTATTGAAAAAATCTGCAAAAGAGGTACAATGAATTTGTATAGCCTTTTGCGAAAAAGCCATTTTTTTTGAAAAATACAGCTTGCGGTGCGGCAAATGCAGCATGCGTTTTTTTTACACGCTTCATCTCGACACAGCGCATTATTTATAGTATTATAAATGGCGGTGGAACGAAGAAGGATAACCAAACACAACCAGATCAAAAGAAAAGCGGTGCGGTGCGGTTGTGCCGTGCCGCGAACTTGTGTTACAGGGAGAATTTATGATTTTTAAAAGCACATCCAATTTGGATTACCTGATTGTCGGGCTTGGCAATCCGGGGAAAAAATATGAAGGCACACGCCACAATGCGGGGTTTGATGCACTGGACTACGCCGCGCAGAAATGGGGCATAGACATCACGCGCGCCAAATTCGATGCCCTGACCGGGACCGGGCAGGTAAACGGGGCAAAGGTGCTGCTGCTTAAACCGCAGACCTTTATGAACCTTTCCGGCCAGGCTGTGCACAAGGCGGCGGGCTTCTATAAGCTGCCGGCAGACCGCATCATTGTGCTGTTTGACGATATCTCGTTGGCACCCGGGCGGCTGCGCATCCGCAAAACCGGCTCTGCGGGCGGGCACAACGGCATCAAAAGCATCATCGCTGCAATCGGAACGGATTTTCCGCGCATCAAGGTGGGTGTGGGGGAAAAGCCGCATGCGGAATATGATCTTGCCGACTGGGTTCTGGGACAGATCGCGCCGGCGGATAAAAAGGCGATCACATCGCGGTATGAGGATATCTGCGCGGCGCTGGAACTTATGGTGGAAGAAAAAACGGATCTTGCGATGTCGCGCTATAACGGATAAGCGTGCCCCGCACAAGCAGATGCACGGCAAAGGAGGATTATCATGCTGACACGACCTTTGAAAGATACGCCGGAATACAAGCGGCTTTTGAACGATGTATCCCGCCCTGCACCCGCCGTAACGGCTTTGTTCGGCATGCCGCCGACTGCACGCGCGCAGATTCTTGCCGCGCTGTGCGAAGATACGTCGCGCCCGGCACTGGTTCTCTGCGCGGGGGAAGCCGAGGCAACGCGCCTTGCAGAAGATCTGGAACAGTTCGGCCGGCGCGCCGAGGTGTTCCCTTCGCGCGATTATGTCCTGCGCGCCGTGGAAGGGCAGAATCATGAATACGAATACCGGCGCCTTTCGGTGCTGGGCAATCTGGTGGGCGGCAGAACAAAGATCGTGTGCGCATCGGCCGAGGCGGTGATGCAGTACACCACACCGCGTGATGAGTTCTGCGGCAATACGCTGACAGTCAGGCGCGGGGATCAGATGCCGCTGCAAACGCTGATCACTCGGCTGTATGGGGCGGGCTATCTGCGCCGCATGCAGGTGGATGGCCCCGGACAGTTTTCGGTGCGCGGCGGCATTGTCGATATTTATGCGCCGGAAATGAAAAAACCGCACCGCATCGAATTTTGGGATGACGAGATCGACAGTATCCACAGCTTTGATCTTGTGACACAGCGCCGGGAAGCCCAGGTGAAGAAAATCCATATATCCCCGGCGCGCGAGGTATTGTTCGGGGATGTGCAGCAGACGGCGCAGCTTCTGCGCACGGCGCTTTCCAAGGCAAAGCCCGCCTATGCAGGTGCAATGGAAGCGGCGATGAGCCGGGATCTTGCGCAGCTGGATGCCGGAACGATGCCGGCGGCCATGGATAAATATCTGGCATTGCGGTATAAAAAACCGGCAACGCTGTTTGAATACTTTGATGATCCGATCGTGTTTTTGAATGAGCCGAGCGCCGTGCGCGAAGCGGCAAAGGGTGTGGAATTCCGCAGCGGACAAGCGCATACAAGCCTTTTGGAGGAAGGCGTGCTGGCACCGGGCATGGATCGCTTTTACGAGGATGCGGCCTATCTTGTGCACGAAACGTCAAAACGGTCTGCGATCGTGTGCGAAAACTTTGCGCGCACCGTGCCGGATATGAAGCTTGTGGATACCGTTACCGCACAGACACACAGCCTGCCGCCGTGGAGCGGCGAGGTAAGCGCGCTGTGCGATGAGCTGATGCCGCTGGTCGAGCAGAAGTATGCGGTGGCGGTTCTGGCGGGCACCAAGCGCGCGGCCGAGGCATTGGCGCGGGATCTGGAATCGTCCGGTCTGCGTGCGCAGGCTTATGAAAAAGAGCCGGAACAGCTCCTGCCCGGAACGGTGGGCGTGTTGGAAGGACATTTGAATGCGGGCGCGGATTATCCGTTTGCAAAATTTGCCGTGTTTACAAGCCGCCGTCATGCCGCTGCGGTGCCGCAGAAGAAAAAAGCAAAGAACAAGGGGCTTTCCAGCCTTTCGGATATCAAGCCCGGCGATTATGTCGTGCATCAGAACCACGGCATCGGCATTTATGCGGGCATCCAGCGTCTGGATATGCAGGGCGTTGTAAAGGATTACATCAAAATCAATTACGATAAGGCCGATACGCTGTATGTGCCGGTCACGCAGCTGGATGTCATCAGCCGGTATACTGCACCCGGCGACAGCGAGCACGTCAAGCTTTCGCGCCTTGGCGGTGACGCGTGGAACAAGACAAAGAGCCGCGTGCGCAAGGCAACGCAGGAAATGGCAAAGGAATTGATTGCGCTGTACGCGCATCGTCAGCAGGCGCAGGGCTTTGCGTTCCCGGAGGATGGCGAATGGCAGCGTGATTTTGAAACGCGCTTTGAATACGATGAAACCTCCGATCAGCTGACGAGTGCAGCGGAAATCAAGCGCGATATGGAAAAGCCGTATCCTATGGATCGTCTTTTGTGCGGCGATGTGGGCGTGGGCAAGACGGAAGTGGCACTGCGCGCCGCCTTCAAATGCGTCATGGGCGGCAAGCAGGTGGCGATCTTGGTTCCCACGACCATTCTGGCGTGGCAGCACTATACCACGGTGCTTTCCCGCATGGAGGCATTCCCGATCAAGGCGGGGCTGCTTTCGCGCTTTGCGACGCCAAAGCAGCAGAAGGAAACGCTGCGCGGGCTTGCAACGGGTGAAGTGGATATCGTGGTCGGCACGCATAAGCTGCTGCAAAAAAATGTGAAGTTCCATGATCTGGGGCTTGTCATTATTGATGAGGAGCAGCGCTTTGGCGTCAAGCATAAGGAAAAGCTCAAGGAAAGCTTCATCGGTGTGGATATGCTGACGCTTTCGGCAACGCCGATCCCGCGCACGCTGAATATGGCGATGAGCGGCCTGCGCGATATGAGCACGATCGAAGAGCCGCCGTTCGAGCGCCGTCCGGTGGAAACCTATGTCATGGAATACGATCTGGGCGTGATCGCCCAGGCGCTGCGCCGGGAACTGGATCGCGGCGGACAGGCGTATTACATCCATAACCGCATTGATACGATCGACCGCTGTGCGGCGATGCTGGCCGAGCAGCTGCCGAATGCACGGATTGCAACGGCACACGGGCGCATGGATGAAGCGGCGCTTTCCGATGTGTGGCAGAAGCTGCTGGACGGGGAAATCGACATTCTGGTGTGCACGACGCTGATCGAAACCGGCGTGGATGTGCGCAACTGCAATACGCTGATTATCGAGGATGCCGATTACATGGGGCTTGCCCAGCTGTATCAGCTGCGCGGGCGCGTGGGGCGTTCGGGGCGCAAGGCGTATGCGTATTTCACGTTCCACCGCGATAAGGTCTTGACGGATGTTGCGGCAAAGCGTCTTTCCGCGATCCGTGAATTTACAAGCTTCGGGTCGGGCTTCCGCATCGCCATGCGCGATCTGCAGATCCGCGGCGCGGGCAATCTGCTGGGGCAGAGCCAGCACGGGCATATGGAAGCCGTGGGCTATGAGATGTACGTCAAGCTGCTCAATCAGGCAATCGCCGCCGAAAAAGGCGAGACGGTGAAAAAGGATAAAAGCGACTGCCTGATCGACATTACCGTGGATGCATACATCCCCGAACAGTATATCCCCGATCCCGCCGGGCGCATTGAAGCGTATAAGCGCATTGCCGCGATCGCAGACCGCGCGGATGCCGACGATGTGCTGGATGAGCTGCAGGATCGCTACGGCGATGTGCCCAAAAGTGCACAGGGGCTGATCGATATCAGCCTGATCCGCGTTGTGGCGGCACGGCTTGGCATCTATGAAATCTCTCAGCGCGGGGATACGCTGATCCTGTATTCCGATCAGCTGGATCTGGCAGCCCTGAAGCCGCTGCTGCGCGATATGGGGCGCAGGCTGCTTGTGAATGCATCGGGCAAGCCGTATCTTTCTGTGCGCATCCTTGCGGGTGAAAAGCCGCTGGATGTGATGAACGCGGTGTTTGAAATCATGGAAAATCCGCCGAAGGAAGCGTAAAAAGCTTTGGGCGGGGGAATCTTTGGGAGGATACTTGTCATTCCCGGTGCAAAGCGGTATAATTATTTCTAATATTGCGGGCGATCGAATTGAAAAAAAGCCCGTGCGGAGGGAAAAATTGTGAAGATGAAAAAAATCATCGGCATGCTTCTGAGCGCAGTGCTGGCAGTTTCCATGTCGGCCTGTACATTTTCGACCCCGTCGGTCGTTATGACGGTGGAAGGGGAGGAAATCCCCGCAGGGCTGTACCTGATGTATCAGTATCAGGCTTATACACAGGCTTCCTCGCAGGTGGATGACCCGGCAGTGCCCACCTTGAAAAATACGATCGAGGGCAAAAAAGCAGAAGAGTGGATCCATGAGCAGACCGTCGAAGGCATCAAGCGCTGCATCTGGACGGAAAAGGCATTTGCGGAAAAGTACGGGGAAATGACGCCGGAGGAAACCGCTGCAATGGAACAGCAGATCGATTCGATCTGGCAGGCAAACAGCAAGCAGTTTGAGGTTAACGGGATCGGAAGAGAAAGCTATACCCGTTTCTTCAAGGCGAATATGCAGTACGAGCGCATGATGTATGAAGATCTGTTCGAAAATGAAGCATCGGTCAGCCTGGAAGAGGGCAAGAAGTATATGAACGAGCACTACACGCGCGTGCAGATGCTGCTGCTGCCGATCGGCAGTGACGACGGGGTGGTGCTGGAAGGCGATGCGCTGGAAGAAGTGAAAACACTGGCACAGCAGCTGGTCGAAAAGCTCAATCAGGGCGGAAACTTCGATGAGCTGGGCAAAGAAACCCTGCAAAAGGCGTGTGAAATCAGCGGCCGTGCTTATACGGAAGAATTGCTGGAGGCGTTCCTTTCCAAGGGCTTTGTAAGCGAAGGCTCGCGGGAGTATCCGAAGGAAGTAGTGGAAAAGGCTCTGGCATCCCAAGAGGGACAGGCGGATGTTTATTACAGCAGCAATGTTCCCATGGTTTACCAGCGCATCGCAAACTTTGCGGACGATGCCGAATACGAAAAAGAATTTAAAAAGGCAATCGAAAGCGAAATCGTAACCGGACGCTTTGCGGATGCGGTAAAGGAAAACACCGCTTCGTATGAAGTGGTGGAAGATGCAGCGGCTGTCAAAACGTATGCACCCTCAAAAATCAAATAAAAAACCGTCATGCCGCACCCTGCAAAGCGGCAGCGGAAAGGAAAACGGCAGCAGCAGCCCCCTGGGGGCTGCTGCTGCCGTTTTTTTCAGCGGGCATGCCTGCCCGGGTTGAATTTTTTGCACCGAATGCGTGATTGGAATGCGGCACTGGATGCGGTATCCTAAAGAAGGCCGAAGGGAGGAAAGAACAATGAGAATCAAAATCGGCACAAAAATCCGTGAACTGCGCAAAGAAAAGAATATTTCACAGGAGGTATTGGCGCAGTATCTGAACGTCAGCTTTCAGGCAGTAAGCAAATGGGAGCAGGAAATCACCCTGCCGGATCTGGAACTGGTTCCCGCTATTGCGGCATTCTTCGATGTTTCGACCGATGAGCTGCTGCAATGCAACCGTCTGGAAACAGATAAAAAGGTGGAACGCATCTGCAACACGGCATATCGATACCGCATGGATGCGCCGGAACGGGCAGAGGAGATCCTGCGCGAAGGCTTGCGGCAGTTTCCGGGCAATGAAATCCTGCTCAACAATCTGCTGTACGTCATCCGCGGCCCGGAACGCAGCAGCGAGGTCATCTCGCTTTGCACTACGCTGGTGCGAAGTGCAAAGCAGGAAGATGTGCGGCTGGATGCCCTGCGGATTCTGGCGCAAACCTATTGGGAAACCGGAAGGCAGGAGCTGGTGCTGCCCACGCTGGAACAAATACCGGAAATCTACTTCACAAAGCTGGAGCTGTGCGCACAGCTGCTGGAAGGGAATGCGGCACTGGATGCCGCCGAACAGCAGATCATCGTAAGCCTGGAACATCTGCTGACCATGCTGAGGAGGGTAAAGGAACTCACGCAGGAGTCAGATCCACAGCGGGCGGCACGCTGCGAAGATGCCGCGCGGACAGTGGCGCACGCTATGGAAGGATATGATCCGAAGCTGTTCTGCGCTGCGTTTTTCAGCGATGCGGTTCGGCAGCTGGCTGGCCGGCAAGAGAGCTGAATCCGATCTCGGCGCACATCGAAAGCAAAGCCCCGGCGGCAAAAGAAAATGAGGCGGCAGGCTCAAAGCACAAGAGCAAACAGTTGCCGGAAAAGAAAAAGCAAACAAAAAAATCGGCTGTCAAAGAAAGCGTTCTGCTTGGCCTGACAGCCGATTTTTGCGTTATTTTGGATAAGCGGTATGTTTTTTCAAGCAGCCCCTTTTTGCGGCGCAGCTTCAAGGGATGCGCCGCAAAATGCAGAATGGGAAAATCAGTAAAATTCTACCGTGACAGTGCCCAGGCTGCAATCGATTTCGTATTCGCTGTCGGACGGCTTCGAGCCGAGGATGGAGCGATCCGCAAGACGGCGGTATTCCGTGCCGTCAAAGTTGACGGTGCCAAGGCTGCATGAAAGCTCCAGATAATGGGTTTGCGGACGTTCTGCCCGCAGATCGACCTTGCCAAGGCCGCACTCCACATCGACCTCGCCGTTCAAAGTTCCCTGCGCTAAGGCAAAGGTCCCGGCACCGATTTCCACGCTGCATTTCTGCTGGCAGAGGAGCGAATCGATCTCGATCGTACCGGCACCTACCCCAAAGTCTGCTGTTTGGCACTGCAGCTCTTCGGCATGCAGCACACCTGCGCCGACCGCGATCTCGATCGAATCGAACACCATGTCGCGCGGGATCGTAATGATGAATACATCGTCATCATTCGGAACATTGTAATTGCGTGTCTGCAGCTCCCATTCGCCGTCCTTGATCCGGTTTTCAAAGCGCGGTGCGCCTTCTACCTGAAGATCGAAGTGATCCCCCGTAATCAGAAAGATTTCTGCGGCGCCCAAATCGAAATCAAGGCTGGTGACGCCGTCATCGGCTGCCGGGGCATCGTGGGATACCGCGGAAGGATTATTCGATGCGGCAAAATCGCTTTCACCGGAGGAAAGATCCGTCAGGGAAGAAGATTCGGAATCCGAGCGGTTTCGGAAGAACCAGCGCATAGAAGCGGGAACACGGCCGCCGGTAAAAAATCCGATCGTAGAAAGGATAATGCCCAGCGCAAGGCATACTGCGGCAGCGGAAAGTACCATTTTCATAATTTTATTCATCGGTTTAATCCCCCAATTTCAAAGAAATGTACTGCCGCAGACTTCTGCCGCAGTGTTTTGTGAACAGCCATGCCTTGGAAAGCAGCCAACTGAATCCGATCGTCATAAAAATCCCGATGCCGATGGAAGAAAGGCTCATCCCAAGCATCAGAACCCCGGCGGATGCCGATACGAAGAAAAGCCGGATGCAGCTAAACAGGCATATGATTCCGGCACCGGCCGTACAAATGCCTGCGACGATCAGTGCCAGCAGTGTAACAAACAGGGAAAAAACAATACTCAGCACCGCGATCCCAACGGAAAACCAAATCGGGAAGGTTATAAAAAGCAGGAATATGATTAGAGGAAGGCTGAGCCCGGATACGCGATTCGGTGCGCTTTGCCGTGCCGACAGCGGGCGGGAATCATCATAAGCCGAGTAAGCGGGTTCGGTTTTGTATCGGCCTTCGCCAAACCCGCAGGAATCAGCCGAGCCCTGCGGATGCGTGCCTTGCACGGGATCACCGGCAGGTGCGTGGGCATCGCGGCAGTTTGCGCGCAGGATCTGCGCCACTTTTTGGGGGCTGCCAAGCTCCTGCAGAACGGCATCCTCATTTTCGGCACCGGCTTCTTCAAAGTATTCGGCATAAAACTGCAGCGCCTGCGCGCGTTCCTCTGCGGAAAAATCCGGCAGTTCCTCCGCAAGTGCATTCAGAAATTCTTGTTTATTCATGCGTCCATCCCTCCAAACAATACGCTTTCAACCTGCTCTTTATACTCCGTCCATTCCTTGCGGCACACCGCAAGCTGCGCAATCCCTTTTTCCGTAATTCGATAATAGCGTCGGTTTCGCCCGGCAAATTCGCGGTCATAGGTTTGCAGGAAATCTTCTTTCTGCAAACGGCGAAGCACCGGGTACAGCGTGCTTTCCGATACGGTCATTACCTTGCGCACATCCTGGGTTATTTTATATCCGTATGTGCTTTCGGCAGATACGATGCTCAATACAAGGGCATCCATAAGTGCAGCGCCCATGTTAAAGGCCATTCGCAATCACTCCGTTCTTTTTTATTTGGTACAACAATATTATACGAGATATAATATTGATTGTCAACCAATATTTTTGAAAAAACAAAAATAACAAAGGAACGGAAATGTTTATGAAAAAAAGCAGCGGTGACGCCTTCGTGAAAGGCATCACCGCTGCTTTCGTTATTTTTTTTTGAAAATAAGAAGCTTGGAAAACACATAATTCAGAACAATGACCAAAACGTTTGAGAATACCTTTACAAATAAAAACCATACCATGTGGTCGGAATCCCCAAACAGCATTGCACCAAGCAGATCGACCCCCAGCCACATCACGCAGACATCCAAAGCCATGGTGCCCAAACGGCATGCAACAAAGGAACCGAATTCCCGAATGGCAGCTTTGCCGCAGCTGCGGCTTTGGAACACCCAGCGTCGATTGGTAAAGTAGGCAAACAGGATGCACAGCAGGTTGTCCAGCAGGGTGTTAATGGTAGTAGAAAGCCCCGCTGCGCGGAAAACGATCCCCAGAAGGATGTTCAGTGCCGTGGTAAGCCCGCCGAAAATCAAATAGGTGAGCTGTTCATGATATCGATTCCAAAGCTGTTTTGCTTTTTGCTGCATTATTCGATCACTCTCACGGTCTTCATTACAACAGGGGATGTGGGCTTATCGTTCCAATCGGTTGGCGTGGATGCAATTTCATCCACCACATCCATGCCTTCTACAACATGGCCGAATGCCGCGTAGTTGCCATCCAAATGCGGAGCATCAGCATGCATGATGAAGAACTGGCTGCCGGCAGAGTTCGGCATCATGCTGCGCGCCATGCTGATAACGCCGCGGGTATGGCGCAAAGGGTTGTTTACGCCGTTGGAGGAAAATTCACCCTTGATGCCGTAGCCCGGGCCGCCCATGCCGGTGCCTTCGGGGCAGCCGCCCTGAATCATAAAGCCGGGGATGATGCGGTGGAACGTCAGGCCGTCATAGAAGTGTTCGCCCACAAGCTTAAGAAAGTTTTCAACGGTGATCGGTGCCGCAGAAGGATCCAGTTCAATGCGGATCGTTTTGCCGTTTTCCATGGTAATTTCAATCATATCAAATAGCTCCGTTTCTGTTTTGCATATTTTGCTCCGTGCAAAAAGCACAGCCGCAGATATATGTTCAGTATAGCACAAAATCAGGGCAGAGCAAATAGATTTTAATGCAGGAAACCTTCCTGCGGGCAAACGGAACCTCCGGTTTCGGCGCAAAAATTACCAGCGTGCGCGCGTTTCAACCACCTTGCCGGCGATATAAAG
>JAHHSK010000012.1 GCA_020025255.1 Ruthenibacterium sp.
GCGGCTGCGCAGCAGCAGAAAATGCTCCCGGATGCATGCGTGCACAGCGCAGATCCGAGAGCATTTTTTATTACAAGGCAGCTGACGCAGGGTCAATCGGCAATCAGGCGGAAATCCTCTTTTATTCCGCGTGCAGAACCCAGCCGGCCTCCCTTGGCAAGGTGCGCGGCAGCTTTGCGCTGCAGGCTGGTTTTCTGCGGCATTTCAGCGGGGTCTTTCTTTTTTTCAAACAGCCATTCGTAAAACGATTCGTTATCCGGGTCTACGGCATAGATCGTGTAATCCTTTGCAAAGCGGCGGATGCCGGAAGCTTCGTCCAGCAGCGATTGCAGCTCAGGGGAAAGAAGCCATGAGCCGCACATCATCCGCTGCGGGCTGCCATGGGCACAGATGCATGCGCCCTGCCGTGCAAAAAAGTGCGCGGCCTGCGTGTAGGAATCCTGTAAGGCTTCCTGCGAAAGCACGGCATCCGAAGGGATATGCACCGAAAGGATCGGCGTGCCCGCAGGTGCACCGGGGATCGGGGCTTCGCTTTCCTTCACAAGGCGGTATTCGAATTCCAGTGCACCCAGCCGGAACAAAAGGCAGGAAAGCTGCCGCCATGCCCAGAAGGCGCGGTCGAAGGCATAGCGCCCGACAGCGCGGTGCGTTTCGTCGATAAAGCGGCGTATGCAGCCGAAGCTGCAAAGGAACAGCGCATCCGAAAAACCCAGCTGTGCATAGCGGCTGCGTGTGAGGCATGCGGCGGCAAGGTAGACGGTCAGCATTTTCATCCCATCGGGGTCGCTTTGCGCAAAGCGCTGTGCCAGACGGTCATAGGCTTGTTCGGCGGTTTGCGGGTGTATCAGCGCATGGATCTCTTCGCGGCATTCATCCGGCAGCAAAGCCGATGCCTGTGCGGCAACGGCGCGGCAGACGCATTCCGCAAGCCCCAGTTCGCGGGCAAGCGCCGCCGTCTGCGCCGGTGTGGGAAAAGCAGGTGTGGTCATGATGTCCTCCTCATTACAAATAGTATTATTTTATGCAAAAATTACAAATCGAAATCGGAAGCTTTGCCGCGCCGCAGGGAAGCGCATTCCGCCGGCACACGCTGCCGCCCTGCGCTGGCGAGGAACAACGCGCTGCCCTGCGCTGTATGGGCGGAAAATCAGCGCGGCTTGCGCCGGTAGGTCAGATAACCAAAACGAAGGCAGCCGCTTTGCATCGGTTCCGACTGCGAGCAGAGCACCCAGTCGGGGTCGTTTTCCGGCAAGGGGAAAAAGCGGTCGGCTTCAAACGATGCATAAACGCGCGTCAGGTATATGGTATCGCACCAGGGCAGCAGCTGGCGGTAGACCGATTCGCCGCCGATGACAAAGGCATCCGGCTCGGCTGTGCGCACCAGTGCATCCAGCGAGGAAAAAACCTCCGCGCCGGGCACCTGAAAGCCGGGGCTGCGGGAAAGGATCCGGTTGCGTCGTCCCGCAAGCGGCATCCCGTTGGGAAAAGAGGCAAGCGTTTTTCGCCCCAAGATGACAGTATGCCCGAGCGTCATCGCCCGAAAACGGGCAAGATCCTCCGGGATATAGACGATCTGCCGCCCGCGCAGGCCGATGCCGTTGTGCTGATCGGCCAGTGCGATCATCTGCATAAAAACGCCCCCCTTTTTTATATGCCTACATCATAGCACACCCCGGCACGATCGGCAACTGCCGCCGCCGATTTTGCAAAACATAAAATAACGAGGCAAAACGCCGGTGCAGCCTTGTAAAACGGGCCGCTTTCTGGTAAAGTAAAAAACGGTCTGTTTGTAGAAAAAGGGGTATTTTAACATGAATCAACTGAGTTTGAATCCTTCCGAGATCGTCGGAAAATATGCCGATATCGGTGCGGGGAAAACAAAGCGCGCCCTGCGCCCGCTGATTTTGCTGGGCGTGCTTGCCGGGGTGCTGATCGCCTTGGGGTGCAGTGCCACGAATACCGCAGTGTACGGCATGCAAGATGTGTGGACGGCGCGCATGGTTTTGGGGCTTTTGTTCCCGTTCGGCCTTGGCATGGTGGTGCTTATGGGGGCAGAGCTTTTTACGGGCAACAGCCTGATCGTGATTTCCGTGCTGGAAAAGAAATGTTCCGTGGGCGCGATGCTGCGCAGCTGGGGCATTGTATATGCGGCAAATTTTGCGGGGGCGCTGCTGGTGGCAGCGGGCTGCGTTTATTTCGGGCAGCTGCAATATTCCGGCGGGCAGCTTGCGCTGTATACGATGCGCTGTGCGCTTGCCAAGTGTACGATGCCGTTTGCCAATGCCTTTGTTATGGGCTTTTTCTGCAATGTGCTGGTGTGCCTGGGCGTGCTTATGGCCATGGTTTCCACCGACGCCGCAAGCCGCATCATAGCGGCGTTTCTGCCGGTGTGCTATTTTGTCATCAGCGGCTTTGAACACTGCGTTGCCAATATGTACTATATCCCGGCGGGGCTTATGGCAAAAACCGTTCCGGCCTATGCACAGCTTGCCGCCCAAGCGGGGCTGGATCTTTCCCAGCTGACGGTTTCCCGGTTTCTTGCGGGGAACCTTCTGCCCGTGACATTGGGCAATATCCTCGGCGGCGCGGCGATCGGTGCGCTGATGTGGTACTGCCACCGCACAAAGCAATGAGTGCGGCATAAAAAGACGCAAAAAGAAAACCGAGTGCTTTCACCAAAAGCACTCGGTTTTTTTGTGCAGGCTGACAGCTCAAGCCCGCGGGCTACTGCTTGCGGGCGGTGCGGTAATCGTCACCGCGCCGGTAAAACGGGCAGTCCCCCGCTGCGCCGCGCAGAAAACGCTCCATAAGATCTTCATCCAGATCCATGGTGCAATAGTAAGCACCCAGCTCTTCGTCATAATCAAAATAGGTGCACTCTTCGCAGTTTGCTGCCAAATGACATCACCTCCGCCGGAAAATAGGGTCAGCACACCCTTTGCTCCAAAGTATAGCACGCGGCAAGGGGCTTGTCACGCAAAAACAATGCGTTCAGTCGGCACTGTCAAAGGCGTTTACCGCAAAGAAGGCAATGCCGCACGCACCGGGGCCTGCATGGGTGCCGACCACCGCACCGATCGAATAGACCTCCGGTTCGGATAAAGCAAGATTCTGTGTCAGATAATGCACGATCGGCCCGGTGGTGTCGGTGGAGCCGGTGCTGCCGACAAGGACGCTGCCGCGATCGGCAATGCCGCCAGCTTCATCGATTTTTTTGAACAGCGCGACATAGGCACCGGGCAGGCCGCGCGCCTTTCCGGCAAGCTGGATGCTGCCTTCCGGCGTGAGCGTGACGATCGGCTTTACGCCCAAAAGCCCGCCCGCCAAGGCAGCGGCTGCGGAAAGCCGTCCGCCGCGGTGCAGATATTTCAGCGTGTCCACAACGGCATACAGGCGCAGATGCTGCTTTGCCTGTTCCAGATGCTCGGTGATTTCCGGTGCAGAAAGGCCGGATGCCGCCAGGTGCACCGCGCGGCGCACCAACAGCTGCAGCCCCAGCGTGACGCTGCGGCTGTCCACAAGGAAAATGCGGTCATAATCCGCTTCGGCTGCGGCGATCTGCGCGCTTTGGAACGTGCCGGAAAGAGCCGAGGAAAGCAGGATGCAGATCACGTCATCCCCGGCTTCGCGCGCATCCAGAAATTCGCGCAGGAATTCACCGGGCGCGGGCTGGCTTGTGGTGGGCAGCTTTTCGCAGCCGGCCAGCATGCCGTAAAACTGTTCGCTCGTCAGCTCGACGCCGTCCAGAAAATGGGTGTCTCCGAAATGGATCGTAAGCGGAACCACGCGCACGCCCAGTGCGCTTGCCTGGTGCGGCAGAAGGTCGGCAGTGGAATCGGTAAGGATGCGGATCATGGTAATTCTCCTGTTCTTTGCGGCCGCGTTCGGCGGCACGGATGGTTTATTCGGGTTGGGTGAAAAAGGCATGCAGCGAGGTAAGCGCCGCAATCAGCGCCTGTGTCTGCTGTTCGCTCAAATGGGCGGTAGCGCGGCAAACAAGTGCCTTGTGGAAGGCCGCGTGGCGGCGCAGCGCGGGCTGTGCCTTTTCGGTAAGGGCAACACGGACGCGCCGCTTGTCGTGCGCGGCGCGCCGGCGCACAAGATAGCCCTTGTGTTCCAGCGTTTTGACCGCGACGCTCAGCGTGCCGGAGGTTACGGAAAGCTTTGCCGCAACCTCGGCCATGCCCGCGCCCTGCGGTGCTCCGTCAGCGGCTTGCTCCACGGCTTCCAGCACATGCATTTCGGAAACGGAAAGGTCGCGGTTCGGCCCGCCTTGCAGGTTCAGCTCCTCCAGCCGAAGGATGTCGTTGAATACGCACACCAGAAATTCGTTGAGCGCGGCTTCGGTATCAGTCATCGGGACATCCCCTTTCTAAAATGGTTTGAACTTCAAATCATTTGTGATTATACGGCAAGCAGGGCGGGGATGTCAATAAAATATTTTGAAATTCAAACTTTATTCACAAAAGCTCACGGTGCTGCGTGAAAATGCAGCACCGTGAGCTTATGAGCAGCGCAAGGGGGACGCAGCAAACGTGCGGCGGCTTCGCCGCGCTTGGCACAGCACGCGATCATTCCGGTGCCTTCATGCTTTCCACCATGCTGATGCCATGCAGCTTGCGGCGCATGACAAGGTTGACAAACTGTGCAAAAAGCAAGGTCAGTATGGCGCTGAGCACAAAGCTGAGCGGCTTGATCTGCTGACCGAACATCACCATATCGATTTCCACGGTGGTCATGATGAATTTGTGCAGCAGCACACCGCCGAACAGCCCGGCCAGCATACCGATGAGCGAAAGGATGTTGGATTCGCGGTAGACATAGGCCTGCACTTCCTTTTCAAAGAAGCCCAGAACCTTGATCGTGGCAATTTCCTTTGCGCGTTCCGTGATATTGATGTTCATCAGGTTGTACAGCACCACAAAGGCCAGCAGCCCCGCACACAGAATGATGACATAGACAACATAGTTTATGCTTGCGATCGTATCGTCCAAGCTCGCGCGCATGGCGTCCATCCCCATAAGCCCCGCCACGCCGTCCACATTGAGAAGGGAATAAGAAAGGCTCTGGGGCACATCGGTTTGATCGTCCGGCAGGCGGCACAGCACGGAATTCGGCTCCGGCGCATCCCCGAACGCGCGCTCGTAGCTTTCGGGCGTCATGTAAATATAGGTTTCAACATAGTTTTCTGCAACGCCGGTGATGGGCAGCTGCGCGCTGTGCTGCCGGCCGTTGGTTATGGTAAGCAGATCGCCCGCTGCAAGGCCGGTGTCGCGGCTCAATTTTTCGGTGATGACGATGCCATCGGAAACAAGCGGTGTCGGGGTACGGCTTTTGCGGTCGTGCAGATCCACAAAATCCGGCAGAGCCTCCGGCGACTGCGGCACAAAAAGATAAAGGCTGTAATTTTTTTCGCCGTATTCCAAAGAAATGCGCTCCTGATGTGCGGGCAGGAAATTTTTTACCTGTGCGGGATCCTCCATGACCGTCCGGAAGTCCTCGTTCGTCAGCGCACGGCTGTCGCTGAGCGTAAGGGCAAAATCATATGTGAAGATATCGCTGAATTGCTTGGCGGCGATATCACCGATCGAATCCTTCAGCCCGAAGCCGGTCACCAGCAGCGAAGTGCAGCCGGCAACGCCGATCACTGTCATGAAAAAGCGCTTTTTGTAGCGGAACAGATTGCGCGCCGTTACCTTGTGGGTGAACTTCATGCGCTTCCATATCGGGGAGATGCGCTCCAGAAGGATGCGCTTTCCGGCGGCGGGCGCTTTGGGCAGCAGAAGCTGCGCCGCCCATTCCCGCAAGGTGCGGCTGCAGGCGTTCCAAGTGGCAAGCCCCGTGCACACCAGCGCGGCACCGACCCCAAGGGCGGCAATATCCGCATGGAACATGCACCGGAAGCCCGGAACGGAATACATCGTGCAGTAGGCGTTCCAGATGACTGTCGGCAGAACCGTGAACCCGAACCCAAGCCCCAGCACGCCGCCGGCAAGCGTGGCGACCCACGCGTAAAACAGATACTTGAACATGATCTGCCCGCGGTGATACCCCAGTGCCTTTAAGGTGCCGATCTGCAAACGCTCCTCATCCACCATGCGGGTCATGGTGGTAAGAGCGACCAGTGCCGCAACCAGGAAAAAGAAGATCGGGAAAACCGTGGTGATCGCTTCCAGCTTGTCGATATCGGAAAGGAATGCCGACGAACTGACATGGTACGAGCGATCCATAACGAACCATTCGGGAACCTCCAGCGCGGCAAGGGCTTTTTCGCCTTCCGCCAGCTGCTGTTCGGCATCCGCCAGCTGCTGTTCGGCATCGGCCTTGCGGGCAAGATATTCCGCTTCGTTTTTTTCATATTCTGCCTGCCCGCTGTGCAGCTGCTGTTCGCCCTGGGCAGCCTGATCGCGCGCCTGTGCAAGCTGTGCCTGCGCAAGCTCGGTTTGCATCTGCGCAAGCGTGGGTGCCAGCGTCAAAGCCGATTCCCCGCGCACGATCGCCTTTTCCGCTTCAAGCAGCTGACGGCGGGCTTGTGCCAGCTGTTTTTCGCCTTCCGCCAGCTGCGCTTCTCCCTGGGCGATCATCGGTTCGCCTTGGGCGATCTGCTCTTTTGCGTCATCGACCTGTTTGCGCAGCGCGGCAAGGGATGCCGCCGCCGACTGATAGGTGCCTTCCGCCAGCTGCAGCTGATTTTGTGCGGCATCGCGCGCGGCAAGTGCGGGAGCCACGCTTGTGCGCGCGGCGGAAAGAGCGGCTTGCGCCGCAGATTGTTCGGCATCGGCCTGCGTCAGGGCAAGCTGTGCGGCATCGCGTGCCGCCAGCGCGGCACCGGCGGGTTCCGGCTGCTGTTCCAGCCACTGCGCTTCGGTGGTGCAGCCGGCGGCAGCCATGCCTTCATCCACGGCCTGCTGTGCGGCAGCCAAAGCCGCGCTTGCGGCAGCCTGCTTTTCCTGGGCGGCGGCAAATTCGGCTTCCCGGAGCGGCAGCTGGGCAGCGGCACAGGCGGCATCATAATCGGCCTGTGCGCGCGCCGCCTGCTCTTGCAGCTGCGGCAGCCTTGCGCCCAAAGCGGCGGTGTGCTGTTCGGCTTGCAGCAAGGCGGGCTCCAGCGCGGGGATCAGCTGCTTTGCCGCTTCCAGCTTTGCCTTGGCATCGGAAAGCTCCTGCCGCTTGGCGGCAAGCGCGGCTTCGCTTTCCGCAAGCGTTTGCTTCCCTTCCAGCAAGGCGGCCTTTCCCTCGGCAAGCTGTGCGGATTGCTGCTGCAAGGTGCCGGGCAGAGCCTGCTTTCCTTCGGCAAGTGCCTTTTCGCCGCTTGCGATCTGCTGCTTTGCGGCGGCAAGCTCGGCCTGTGCCTGTTCCAGCTCTTTTTGCCCCGCGTCCAGCTGCGCCTGGGCATCGGCAAACTGTTCCTCGGCCTGCTTGCGGGAACGTTCCAGTTCGCTGCGCCCGTCGGCCAGCTGCTGTTCGGTATCCGCTTTTACTTCCAGAAAGCGCGCGGTGCAGCGTTCGGGCGCAATCGCCTCCACGCGCTGTGCCGTTTCGCTTACAAGCTCGCGGTAGCCTTGTGTTTCGCTTGAAAGCTCCCGCGCGCCGTCCACCGAGACAAAGATTTCCGAATAAGCCGGCTGCGAAAAGCTTTCTTCCCCTACATAGATCTTGAGCGCAACCGTCCCATCGCCGATCGATGCGTTTTCGCGCGCAATGGAAAAATAATAGCTTGTCTGAGCGATGCCCACGATCTTGAACTCGGTATCGGCAAGCGTTTCGGAAAGATCGCCGTTTGTCGGGGCGGCGTACAGGGTGCTGCCGACGGAAAGCGCATCATCCAGCGGGAAGGAATCCGATTTCACTACCACACATTCCCCGCGCCGCACGGGAAGGCGCCCTTCGATGATATCAATGCGGTTGAGATAGTTTTCCGGCTCGCGCTCTTCCATTTGGGCACTGGGCAGGCTGTGTATGCGCGTGACGATATTTTTGCGTTCGCCCGCATCCAGGAACACATCCGCCATGTAAGCCGGCATCACCTCATCCACGCCCTGCACGGCGGCAATGGCGCGCACATCGTCGTCTGTCAGCCCCAAAGGGCTGACGATGCGCAGATCATGCAGATGCTGGCGGTCGAAGTAGCGGTCGGCGGTATCCCGCATGTCGATCGGCATCGCCATAAGGCCGGAAAGAAGCCCGATGCCCAAAGCCACGATCGCAGCGATCGCGGCAAAACGGCTGAAGGTGCCTTTCAACGTGCGGGTTATGATTTTGCGATATGTTTTTTTCACGCGGCATCACCACTCGATCTCTTCCACGGGCGTGGGATTGGGATTGACCTCGTTGGAGATCGCCCGCCCGCTTTTAATGTGGATCACACGGTCTGCCATAGCGGTAAGTGCCGAATTGTGCGTAATGACGATTACCGTGCGCCCGGTTTTGCGGCAGGTATCCTGCAGCAGTGCCAGAACCTGCTTGCCGGTTTTGTAATCCAGTGCGCCGGTCGGTTCATCGCACAGCAGGATCTTCGGGTTTTTGGCAAGGGCGCGGGCGATCGAAACGCGCTGCTGTTCCCCGCCGGAAAGCTGTGCAGGGAAATTGCCCAGACGATGCCCAAGCCCAACGCTGCGCAGGGTTTCTTCCGCGGGCAGGGGGTTTTGGCAGATTTCGCTTGCAAGCTCCACATTTTCCAGCGCCGTCAGATTCTGCACCAGATTGTAAAACTGAAAGACGAAGCCGACGTCATGGCGGCGGTATTCCGTAAGCTGGCTTTGGTTATAGCTGCTGATGAGGCTGCCGTCCAGAAGGATATGCCCCTCATCGCAGGTATCCATGCCGCCCAGCATGTTCAGCACCGTGGTCTTGCCGGCACCCGAAGGGCCGACGATGATACAGAATTCCCCCTTTTCGATATAAAAGGAGATATGGTCGGCGGCGGCGATGCGGGTATCGCCGGCCTGATAGTATTTGCACACCTGATCGAAGGTGACAAAATGCTGCGGCACGCCCGAAAGCACAGCCGGTGCGGCCGGGGCAGCCTTTTTTTTGAAGCGGAATGGTCTCACAGAAGTACGCTCCTTTATAATGAACTGGATTAAAGGACATGTCGTTTAATAATAAACACAATGTTGATTATTTATCCTGCATTTATTATAATAAAAAACAAAGGGGAACTCAACCGACAAAGCGGGGAGTTCTGTACAAAAATCGACAGACAAAGCGAAAAGTGTCGCTTTTCTTTGTAAACAATTTATGAAAGGAGGAAACGGATATGGAAACGGGATCTCCCGACCGGCGCGTGCGCAAAACGCGTCAGCGTCTGCGGCAGGGCTTGGTGAAGCTGATGCAGACAAAAAACATTCAGGATATCACCGTTACGGAGCTGTGTGCAGAATGTGATATCAACCGCAGTACCTTTTATCTGCATTATTCCGATGTATACGGGCTTTTGAAAACGATCGAAAACGAGCTTTTGGAGGTGTTTGCACGGCATCTGGATGAGCTGATCACGATTCTGCCCGGCCAGCAGACGCATCCGGGGCCGGAGATATGCGGCGTGTTTGAAATGCTGGCAGAAAACGCCGATATCTGCCGCGTGCTGCTGTGTGATAACGGGGATATGGCGTTTGTGCAGCAGGTGAAGGATCTGGTGCGCCGGCGGGTGCTGGACGGCTGGGGCGCGATGTTCTGCGGCGGGGAAAACGGCATGTATGATTATGTGAACGCCTTTGCCGTATCGGGCTGCCTTGGAATGGTGCAGTGCTGGCTGGAAAAGGATATGCCGATCGCGCCGCGCGAGATGGCAGCTATGGTGGAAGCCGCGCTTGCAGGCGGGATCCCCGCGCTGCAATAAAAAAGTATTTCCGTCAGCGGCAGCCGCGTATAAATAAAAAAAGGGGGTTGTTCGCGTGATACAGGCATTGATGCTTTCTGCCGCAGCGGGGCTTTCCACCGGGCTGGGCGGGCTGATCGTATGGTTCCTGCGCCGTCCATCGGCGCGTGTGATGTCGTTTTCCTTGGGGTTTGCGGGCGGCGTGATGACAACGGTTTCCCTTTCCGATCTGCTGCCGCAGGCCGTGACGATGTATGCCCAAACCATGAGCCGCGCAAAAGCCGGTTTTTGCACGGCAAGCTTGTGCGGCATGGGGATGCTGGTGGCGTGGCTTTTGGGGCGGCTGCTGCCCGAGCGCGCCGACGCCGGGAATGCCGATGAGCAGCGGGTATACCGCACGGCGTTCGTAACGGCGGCTTGCGTGCTGGCACACAATCTGCCCGAAGGGGTGCTGACGCTTTTTACAAGCTATGCCGACCCAAGGCTCGGCATGATGCTGACAGCTGCCGTGGCACTGCACAATATACCGGAGGGCATCGCGGTTGCCGTGCCGGTGTACTGTGCTTCGCACAGCCGTCTGCGCGCGGCGGGGTATGCTTTTTTATCCGGGGCAGCAGAGCCTGCGGGTGCGCTTGCGGCATTCTTTCTGCTGCGCGGGCTGCTCACGCCGCTGTTCCTCAACGGGCTGATCGCGCTGATCGCGGGCGTCATGCTGTGGGTGTCGGCGGCAGAGCTTTTTCCCGCAGGGGTGCTGTGCAAAGAAAGCGGCGCTGCGGCATGCGGGATCTCGGCGGGCGTGCTGGTAATGAGTATCGGAATCTGCCTTGTGTAATCAGCCTGTGCATGGTATACTGAAACGGAAATCAGGAATTCAAAAAAGCGGGAATGGAGGGCGGTTGCGTGCAAAACACAGTGCGTGTGTGTGCGGCTCTTTTGTGCTGCCTTTTGCTGGGCGGGTGCGGAGAGTTTTCGTTTGGCGCGCAGAATATTGAAGAGCTTCTGCGCGCACCGCGCCCGACCGCCCGCCAAAGTGCGGTGCAGTCGGCGCTGAATGAATATCTTGGCGAAACGCTGCAGCTCAAATATCCGCGCACCGGCACACAGACCGAACCGGTCGTGTTTGCCGATCTTGACGGCGATGGCACGCAGGAGGCCGCTGTGCTGTACACGGTGGAAAGCAAAGGCAAAAATGTGCATCTTGCCATTTTGGAGCACGATGAAAACGGCTGGGCGATCCGCGAGGAGGTGCGCGGGCTTTCCACGGAAGTGGTGCAGCTGGAAACTGCATCCTTTTGGGAAAATTCGGTGCAGCTGCTGGTGGGGTATGCCAACAGCAACCTGCTGGATAAGTATTTGGAAGTGTATGATTACCGCGAAGGCACGCTGTATTCCGTGTGCAAGCAGCCGTATCAGGCATGCTTTTCCGGGGATGTCGATGCCGACGGCGTGCGGGAGCTGGCTGTGGTATCCTCCTCCCCGGGCCCCGGGGCAATGACATTGCAGGTGTTTGCGCCGGGTGATGCCGCGCTTGAGCCGGTAAATTCGGTGACGCTCAGCGAAATGTTTGAAAGCTGCACTGCCGTGATGCCTACGCGCAGCGGGCTGGTGACCGGGCTGGTGGTGGATGGCACCACGGCGAATGGTTCGGCAAGCTGCGTGATCCGCTGCACCAAAACAGGGCTCATGCTTGTTCCGCAGGCGGCTGCGGAGACGGCGTTCCAGCGCAGCCGTCGCAGCGGGGCGCTTTCGCTGCTGCGCCCGACGGATCTTTCCGGCCGCGGCACGGTGTTTGTGCCGGAGGTGGGCGGGCGCATCCAGACGCTGCAGTCCCCCAACCGGTTTTACCATGTGGAATGGGTGGATTATCTCAAGGATGATCCGTCGGTGCGCTACGGCATTTATGATGCACAGTATCATTATTTTATGCGCCTGCCGGTGGCATGGCGCGGCAAAATCAGCATTACATCCATTTCGGAATCCGATTGGCAGATCGTGCGCGAGGATATAAGCCGGCTGATGTGCACGGTGCGGCTTGCGCCGCCGGATGAAAATGCCGGTACTTATTATGATGCCGCGCATCTTGCCGAGCACAAGGTGCTGGTGCATGTGGAAAGCAGCTGCTCGCAGGCGGAACAGGCGCTGATCTATACCGGTATGCGCGTACTGGATTGACAACCGAAAGGAACTGTGGGAGGAAACGGAATGAGAAAAATCCTTGTTGTGGAAGACGAAGATGCGATCCGCGAAGTGCTTGCACTCAATCTGCGCCGGGCAGGGTATGAGGTGACCGAAGCGGCAAGCGCAGAGCAGGCGCTGGCTGTGTTCAGCGCCGCGGCGGGCTTTGATGTTGCCATTCTGGATATCATGCTGCCCGGAATGAACGGCTTTTCGCTTTGCGAAACGCTTCGGCGCGACAGCAGCGAAATCGGGATCATCATGCTCAGTGCAAAGGCCATGGAACAGGATAAAGTGCGCGGGCTTTCGATCGGGGCGGATGATTACATGACAAAGCCGTTCAGCATCAGCGAGCTTCTGGCGCGGGTGGAAGCCATTGCCCGGCGCGTTTCGCATTCGTCCGAGGAGCCGGAGGGGGCGGAATCGGAAGGCCGCAGAGTCTCCGGCATATTTGTGCTGGATCCCAAAAGCAGGGGCCTTTATAAAAACGGAAAAATGATCGATCTGACGCAGGTGGAATTTCAGATCATGGAGCTGTTTTTTTCCAATCCCGGCACCGCGCTTGTGCGGGAAAAGATTTTGGAGGGCGTCTGGGGCAAAAATTATTACGGCGATGTCAAGATCGTGGATGTCAATATCCGGCGTCTGCGCATGAAAATCGAGGACGAGCCCAGCACGCCCAAGCACATCCTTACCGTTTGGGGTTACGGCTACCGCTGGAACGCGTAGCCGCGGGCACAGGGCAATAAAGGAAAAGGGGATGAGCGGATTTGAACAGTATCACAAAGCGCTGGGTGCGCGGAAGCCTGCTTGTCACGATCCTGATGTGCCTTGTGTCGGAGGCCGTGTTCCTTTATTTTTTCATTCAGAATTATTACGGCGGCGTGCGGCGTTCGATGACAACGCGGGCAAGCACCCTGCTGACGCAGCTGGATGCCAGCACCGCACAGACGGGGGAAGCGCGCAGCAGCTTTCTGCGCCGTAAGGTGGAACAGTTTGAAGAAAAGGATCGCTTCGAGCTGACGATGCTGGATATCCGGGGAAACCCGGTCGTGACGAGCACGGGCTTTTCGGTGCGGGATTCCGCCGCGGGGCTGGATTTCGTGCGCGCCTATCAATCGAAGGACGGCGTGGGGGAGGATGTATACCGCACCCCCATGGATGAAAAGGTCATGGCGGTGACGATGATGCTTCCGCGTTCAGCCGGGCGCATCGTGGCGGTGCGCTTTGTCACAAGCCTTGTGCTGGTGGATCAAAAAATCATCATCACGCTGATTGCCAGTGTGACCTTGGTGCTGGCGGTGATTTTGCTGAGCGTGTGGTCGGGCATGTTCTTCATCAAAAGCATCGTGCATCCGCTGGGCAAAATCGAAAAAACCGCATCGGAAATCGCACGCGGGCATCTCAGCACGCGCATTGAAAACGAGTATCATGATGAGATCGGCAGCCTTTCCGATACGATCAACCATATGGCCGAAGAACTGGAAAAGACCGAGCGGATGAAAAACGATTTCATCTCATCGGTTTCGCACGAGCTGCGCACCCCGCTCACTTCGATCAAGGGCTGGATCGAAACGCTTTGCGCGATCGGTGATCCCGCAGACCCGAACTTCCGGCGCGGGATGGATGTGATCTCGCGGGAAACGGATCGGCTGTACGGCATGGTGGAAGAGCTTTTGGATTTTTCCCGCATGCAGAACGGCCTGACGCTGGAATGTGCGCGCATCGACCTTGTGGCGGAGGTTTCGGATGCCGTCATCATGGCCGAGCAGCGCATCGAAAACGAAGGGCTGCATCTGGATTACGAAGAGCCCGAGGAAATGATGCCCGTGCAGGCAGATGCCAAGCGCATGCGGCAGGTGTTTGTGAATGTTTTGGATAACGCGGTAAAGTATTCCCCGCGCGGGGGTACGATCCATGTGGATGTGCTTTCCGACGGGCACAGCGCGTTTGTGAACATCCGGGACGAAGGGCCGGGTATCTCACCGGAGGATCTGGAAAATGTAAAGGTCAAGTTTTATAAAGGCAGGGGTGCTGTGCGCGGCAGCGGCATCGGGCTTGCCGTGGTGGACGAAATCATTGCCGCACATCAGGGCAGTGTGGATATTCAAAGCGAGCTGGGTGCCGGCACGACCGTGACCGTGCGCCTGCCGCTGGATCGCTGAAGCGGCAAAGCGGGAAGGAAACGGCCCTAACCGATGCAGGGAAAAGAGGGAAACGATTGAAAGAGAAAACACAAAGCTTTAAAACAAGTGTGGGCGGACAGGCTCTTATGGAAGGCATCATGATGCGCGGACCGGAAAAAATGTGTGTGGCGGTGCGCCGTCCGGATGGTACGATCTTTACCGAGGAAACCCCGATCACGACGCATCCGTGGCAGAAATGGCCGTTCGTGCGCGGCGTATTCAATTTTGCCGACAGCCTGGTTTCCGGCTATCGCTGCCTGATGAAAAGCGCCGAGATCTCCATGGGCGATGAAGCCGAGGAAGAACCGACGGCGTTCGATAAATGGGTGGAGGAACACTTCGGGGAAAAAGGCACGAATTTTGTTATGACAGCGGCGGCGCTGTGCGGCGGCCTTTTGGCACTGGTGCTGTTTATGGTTTTGCCCACGGCAATCGTCGGCGCTGTCAGCCGCATCGTTCCGCTGGGCGGCTTTAAGGCACTGTGGGAAGGCATCATCAAGCTGGCGCTGCTGGTCGGCTATATGGCGCTTGTCAGCCGCATGAAGGAGATCAACCGGGTGTTCCGCTATCATGGTGCCGAACACAAGACCATTGCCTGCTATGAGGCGGGCAGGGAGCTTACGGTGGAAAACATCCGTCCGTGCACGCGGTTTCACCCGCGCTGCGGCACCAGCTTCCTGCTGATTGTGCTGATCGTCAGCATCTTGGTCATGAGCCTTGTGCCGTGGCACGGCACCGGCATGCGCATCGTGCTCAAGCTGCTGCTGCTTCCGGTCATTGTGGGCATCAGCTATGAGATCATCAAGCTGTGCGGGCGGTATGATAATATCGTAACACGCATTGTTTCCGCGCCGGGGCTGTGGCTTCAGCATATCACCACGCAGGAGCCGGATGACAGCATGATCGAATGCGCCATTGCGGCAGTGCTTCCGGTGCTGCCGGAAAATCGGGAGGACGGCAAATGGTAAACCCGATTGCTTTTGCGGTGCAGCGGCTGGAACAGGCGGGCATCGAAGATGCCGCGTTCGATGCCATGCAGCTGGCAAAGCTTGTGGCGGGCGGCACGCTGCCGACACAGGAAAGGCCGTTGACGCCGCAGCAGGAACAGCAGCTTGCGCAGCTGTGTGAACGGCGCGCGCGGCACGAGCCGCTGCAGTATCTGTGCGGCGAATGGGATTTTTACGATTTGACGCTCAAGGTCGGCCCGGGGGTCTTGATCCCGCGCCCGGATACCGAAATCGTTGCACAGGCTGCCATAGATGCGGCAAAGCCGTTTGGGGCCGCCGTGCGCGTGCTGGATCTGTGCAGCGGCAGCGGTGCCATTGCGCTGTGTGCGGCAAAGCATGTGCCCGGTGCGCGCGTAACTGCGCTGGAACTTTCGCCGCAGGCCGTAAGCTATCTAAAGCAAAACAATGCGGCATACGGCAGCCCGCTGACGGTGGTGCAGGCGGACGTGCTGGAATGGCAGACACAGTGCACGCCGGAAAGCTTTGAAGTGATCGTATCGAACCCGCCTTATATTTCGCAGGAGGAAATGCAGACGCTGGCACCCGAACTTTCGTACGAGCCGCGCATGGCACTGACGGCCCCGCAGGACGGCCTTGCGTTTTACCGCCACATCGCACCCGCGTATTTCCATGCGCTGGTGCCCGGCGGCGCACTGATTTTTGAAATCGGCTGGAAGCAGGCGCAGCCGGTCATGGAAATCTGCCGCGCTGCCGGATATGCCAAAGTGTCTATGGAACGCGATTGGGGCGGAAATCCGCGCTGTGTAAAAGCGCGCCGTCCGATTGCATTTTGAACGAATTTCGGGTATACTATCACCGTATTTGAAAACACAACAAATAGTACCGGATATCGTACAGTAAATCGTGTATACTGCACATGCTGGGTACAGATCGAAACGCCCGTGCAGGACGGAGGAATAATATGGCAGAAAAAAAGGTGGCAGCGGATAAAAAAGAAAAAGCCGCAGCCGATAAAAAAACAGCGCTGGAAACGGCGCTTGCACAAATTGAAAAACAGTTCGGCAAGGGCGCAGTCATGAAGCTGGGCCAAAGCGTTGCCATGCAGGTGGATTCCATTTCCACGGGCAGCCTTTCGCTGGATCTTGCGCTTGGCATCGGCGGGCTGCCGCGCGGGCGCATCGTGGAAATCTACGGGCCGGAATCTTCCGGCAAAACCACGCTTTCGCTGCACTGCATTGCCGAAGCGCAGAAGGCCGGCGGCGAAGTGGCGTTCATTGACGTAGAGCATGCGCTCGATCCGGTGTATGCGCGGGCGGTGGGCGTGGATATCGACAGCCTTCTGGTCAGCCAGCCGGATACCGGCGAGCAGGCGCTGGAAATCTGCGAAGCCCTGGTGCGTTCGGGCGCGATCGACTGTGTTGTTGTGGACTCGGTTGCAGCCATGGTGCCGCGGGCGGAGATCGAAGGCGAAATGGGCGATGCCCATGTCGGCCTGCAGGCGCGGCTGATGAGCCAGGCCATGCGTAAGCTGACGGGCATCATCGGCAAAACGAATACCGTCGTGATTTTCATCAACCAGCTGCGCTTGAAGGTGGGTGTCGTGTACGGCAATCCCGAAGTGACGGCCGGCGGCAACGCGCTGAAATATTATTCTTCGGTGCGCATCGATATCCGCCGCACCGAACAGCTCAAGGATTCTGCGGGTTCCGTCATCGGCAACCGCACCCGCGCAAAGGTCGTCAAAAATAAGGTGGCGCCGCCGTTCCGGGAGGCATTCTTCGATATCATGTTTGGCGAGGGCATTTCCAAATCCGGTGAATTGCTCGACCTTGCCGTGCAGCTGAACATCATTCAGAAGAGCGGCGCGTGGTTCAGCTATGGCGAAACGCGGCTGGGACAGGGGCGCGATAACGCCAAGCTGTATCTGGAAGGCAATCCGCAGGTGTTTGCGGAAATCGAGCAGAAGGTGCGCGATAACGCCGATCAGCTCACCATGGGCAAAAAGTCTTCCGGCTCGAAGAAAAAAGCTTCGATCGATGCAGCCCCTGAAAAATCGGCGGAACAGCCCGAACCTCAGCCGCAGGAAAAACCGGCAAAGCCCGCGGCTTCGGCAAAGCGCGCAAGCATTGATATCATGGTGGAAGATGACGAGTGACGATCGGTAGAATAAGCCAAACAAAGCAGGGTCGGTTTGCCTTGTTTGATTCAACAGGGGAGTTCCTGTTTTCGGTGGACGGTGAAACTCTTTATAAAAATCATATCCGGGTCGGTCAGGAATGGGATGACTGCCGGCTTGCACAGCTGCAAAGCCAGAGCGATACGCGCCGCGCAAAGGACAAGGCACTGGAATATCTTTCGCTGCGCGACCATGCATCGGGCGAATTGTATGAAAAGCTGTGCCGAAGGTTCGATGAAGCATCGGCGGCGGCGGCCGTGGCGGAAATGCAGCGGCTGGAACTGCTGGATGATGCGCGCTTTGCGCAGCACCGCGCAAAATATCTGGCAGGGCAGAACCGCTCGCCGCGCGAGATCCGCCAGAAGCTGATGCAGGCGGGTGTGGGGCGCCAAGAAGCCGAGGATGCCCTGCGCAGCCTTGCGCCCGATGAAGAAAAGGCGTGCCGTGCCGTGCTGGAAAAAAAGTATCTGCGCAAGCTGCGCGAGGGACACAGGGATGCTGTGATTGCCGCGCTGGCGCGCAGAGGATTTTCATACAGCGTCATCCGCCGTGCCGTCAGCGAATGGGAAGAGGCACCGGAGCCTGAGCCGCCCGTCTGGGAATGACGGGCGCAATGCGTTTTGAAACAAAGAATAAGGAGAAATTTATGGTAATTGCACTGATCTCTCTCGGCTGTCCCAAAAATCAGGTGGATGCCGATGTGATGTGCCATGCGCTTTTGGAACGCGGGCACACAACAACAGCCGACCTTTCCCAGGCGGATGTCATTATTGTCAACACCTGCGGGTTCATTGAAAGCGCAAAGCAGGAGGCCATTGAAAATATTCTGGAGGCCTGTGCGTACAAGCAGGAAAATCCCGCGCTCAAGGTCATTGTAACCGGCTGCCTTGCGCAGCGCTACCAGCATGAGATCGTGGCTGAGATGCCGGAGGTCGATGCAGTGGTGGGGCTGGGCTCCGATGAAAAGATCTGCGAGATCGTCGAACGCGTCACCAAGGAAACACCGGTGGAAAGCTATGGCGATAAAGAAGCACTGCCGCTGGGCGGCAAGCGTGTGATCTCCACGCCGCGCCACTTTGCGTACTTAAAAATTGCAGAAGGCTGCAACAACTGCTGCCATTATTGCGCGATCCCGATGATCCGCGGGCGGCTGCGCAGCCGCACGATCCCGGATCTTGTGCAGGAAGCGCAGTTCCTTGCCGCAGAAGGCGTCAAGGAGCTGATCGTGGTGGCGCAGGATATCACGGCGTTCGGCGCAGACCGCGGCGAGCCGGAAATTGCCGCGCTGCTGGATGCGCTCAACGCGGTGGAAGGCATCGAATGGATCCGTCTGCTGTATGCGTATCCCGAACGGATCACCGATTCGTTCATTGAAGCCATGGTGCGCAACCGCAAGGTGCTGCATTATCTGGATGTGCCCATTCAGCACATCAATTCCGAGGTTCTGCGCGCCATGAACCGCCGCGGCGACCGCAGCACGGTGCTGGATGCACTGGATCGCCTGCGCCGCGCCATGCCGGATCTGACCCTGCGCACCACGCTCATCGCGGGCTATCCCGGGGAAACCGAACCGCAGTTTGAGGAAATGTGCGAATTTGTAAAGGAATACGAGTTCGATCGGCTGGGCTGCTTTGCATATAGTGAAGAAGAAGGCACCTATGCCGCAACGCTGCCGCAGCTGCCGCAGGAGCTGCGCGAAAAGCGCGCGGAAATCATCATGAACCTGCAGGCGAATGTCATGGCGCGCAAGCAGGAAGCCAAGATCGGCAGCATCGTGGATGTGATCTGTGATGATTATGATGATGAAAACGACCTGTACATCTGCCGCACAAAGGGCGATGCCCCGGATATCGATGCGGAATGCTGCGTGCGCAGCGAAACGCCGCTGGAGCGCGGCGGCTTTTACCGTGTGCGCATTGAAGAAAGCGACATCTACGATTTGTATGGTGCGCTGACGAACGAGTGATTTTTGGTTTTGGGCATGTCTGCGGGCGTGTAAAAGGAGAGATGTTATGAATTTTCCGAATAAGCTGACCCTGCTGCGCGTTTTACTGATCCCGGTATTCATGGTGTGCGCAGCAAAGCAATGGATGCTCGCCGCAGGCATTATTTTCGCCGCGGCCAGTCTGACGGATTATTTCGACGGGATGATCGCAAGAAAAAACAATCTGGTGACGGATTTCGGAAAGTTTGCCGACCCGCTTGCCGATAAGCTGCTGACGACAACGGCGTTCCTTTATATGCTGGTGGATGGCGTGTGCAGCCCGATCGTGCTGGTTGTGATTCTGGCGCGCGAGTTTGCGGTTTCCGGGCTTCGGATGATCGCAGCCGGGGCTTCGCACGGCAAGGTGATCGCGGCGAACATGTGGGGCAAGGTAAAAACAGCCATGCAGATGATCGTGATCTGTTTTTACTATTTCGGATGCGCACTGGAGCAGGCGGCCGCACCGGCGGCAGGAACGGCATATTACAGCCAAATCGCCACTTGGGTGCTGTGCTGGGCAGTTGCCGTGGTGACGGCGGTTTCCGGCATCAAGTATCTGTGGGATAATAAAGAGTTCATCAACAAAGCAAAATGAGTTTCTTTTTTTGCACAAAATGCATGAAAAACAGACCCGGAATCAAAAAGAGAAGAGATTCCTTCCCAAAGACTCTTGCAAAATTCGCATCCGTGTGGTAGTATACATATTGTACGATATAAGTTTTATTGAAAGAGTGGGCCGCCCGGTCCGCTCTTTCCTGTTTGTTTGGAGGTTTTTGATGGCAAAAGGCAAAGGCGGCACTGTGCAGACCGTAGAAGCGCTTGTTGCACCCGTGCTGGAATCGCTGGGCATGCGTTTGTGGGATGTCCGGTTTGAAAAGGAAGGGCCGGATTGGTTCCTTCGTATTTATATCGACCGGGATGAACCGCTGGATCTGGAAGCATGCGAAACAGCGGCACGCGCCATCAATCCCGTGATCGATGAAGCAGACCCGATCGATCAGAGCTATTACCTTGAGGTCGGCAGCCCGGGGCTGGGACGCCGGCTGACAAAGGATATGCACTTCGAGGCGGTCAAGGGCAGCCGGATCGCAGCGCACCTGTTCCGGGCGAATGAGGCGGGGGAACGCGATGTCACGGGCATTTTGAAGGAAAAAGACGGCTCGCGCGTGGTGATCGTGCGGGAGGATGGCACCCAGACCGTCGTAGAGGAAAAACAGGCAAGCTATTTCAAATTGTGCGATGACGAGGATCTGTTTTAAATAAAAATCCCGGTATCGCTGCATACAATGAACTATAAAATAAAAGAGAATGGATGATTGGAAAAAATGAATGCAGAATTTTTTGAAGCACTTACCATGCTTGAGAAAGAGCGCGGTCTTTCCGCTGATTATTTGCTTGGAAAAATCAAGGATGCCATTATCCTTGCCGTAAAGAAAAACTATGAGGTCGAAAACGAAAACGTTTCGGTCATCATCGAGCCGGAAACCGGCAAGTTCAGCGTCAGCCTCATCAAAAAGGTGGTTTCGGAAGTATTCGATCCCAACACGGAAATTTCCCTGCGCGATGCATTCCAGCGCAAAAAGACCTATCGTCCGGGTGATGATTACATCATCCCGCTCAAAACGAAGGATTTCGGCCGCATTGCAGCGCAGACGGCAAAGCATGTGATCCGCCAGGGTCTGAAGGAAGCCGAGCGCAGCCAGATGTATGCTGAAATGCAGAGCAATGCGCACGAGATCGTATCCGCAGTGGTCACGAACCTGGACGAAGAACGCGGTGTCATCACCTTGGAATTGAGCAAGGGCGGCGTGGCGACCCTGCCGCGCAACGAGCAGGTTCCGGGGGAAGTGCTGCGGGAAGGCCAGCATGTCAAGGTGTATGTGGTGGATGTGCTGGAAAGCGAGCGCGGCCCGCGCATGATGATCAGCCGCACGCATCCGGGTCTTGTCAAGCGCATGTTTGAAATGGAAGTGCCGGAAATCTTCGACGGCACGGTGGAAATCAAGGGCATCAGCCGCGAGGCAGGGGCACGCACCAAGCTGGCTGTCTGGAGCAAGGATGAAAACGTGGATCCCGTGGGCGCATGCATCGGCCAGCGCGGCCAGCGCGTAGCGCGCATCGTGGAAGAACTGGGCGGCGAAAAGATCGATATCGTGCGCTGGAATGAAGATCCCGCCAAATTCATCAGCGCGGCACTCAGCCCGGCCACGGTGGTCGGTGTCGAGCTGATCGAAGGCGAGACACGGTCGTGCCGCGTCACCGTGCCGGATCATCAGCTTTCGCTTGCCATTGGCAATAAAGGCCAGAATGCACGTTTGTGCGCCCGGCTGACCGGCTACAATATTGATATCCGCCCGGAAAGCGGCTATTACGGCGAAGAAGCGCCGCAGCCCGCACAGCCGGAGGAATCGGCGCTGCAAGCTGAGCCCACGCAGGCCGAGGAATAAACAAAAGGAAGGATGACACCGATGACGCCGAAAAAAATACCACTGCGCCGCTGCAGCGGATGCGGGGAAAGCAAACCGAAAAAGGAGCTTGTGCGCGTTGTGCGCGCGGCGGATGGCACGGTATCGCTGGACCTTACGGGCCGAAAGCCCGGGCGCGGCGCTTATGTGTGTCCCAATGCGGCATGCCTTGCCAAAGCGCGCAGGGCAAAGCGCATTGAACGCTCGCTGGAAGTGAGCATCCCGCAAGAGGTTTACGATGAGATGAACGCGCAGATCACCGCCGCACAGGCCGAACAGGGAGAGACGGATGCAGGGTAACATTTTATTTGCGATGTCGCTGTGCCGCAAGGCGGGTGCGCTTGTTATGGGCTTTGATGCGGTAAAAGAAAGCGTGATGCAGGGAAAGGCGCAGCTGGTATTGTGCGCTGCCGATCTTTCGGAAAAAACGCGCCGCCGTGTCGGCATGTTCTGCGAAGACTGGGTGCAGGTGGCAGACCTCAGCCTTACGCAGTTTGAATTGGCTGCAATCAGTAAGAAGCTCACGGGCGTATTTGCCGTGACCGATCCCGAACTTGCAAAGCTCTGCCGCAAAAATCTCGCAGCCCCGGGGGCAGCTAAGAAGGAGGAACATGTATGGCAGTAACCATTAAACAGAAACTTGCCGATGTGGCAAAGGATTTGAATATCCCCAATAAGGACGTTGCGGATTTCCTGACGCAGGCAACGGGCGAAGCAAAAAAGCATTCGTCTGTGCTGAGCGAAGCGGAACTGAATATGGTGCTGGAACACTATACGCAGGCAAAATCCGAACAAAGCCTGGATGCCTATCTTGCCAGTGCATCCGAAAAGAAAGAACCGGCGAAAAAGCCGGAAAAGAAGCCGGCAGGCCGTCCGCAGGCAAATGCGGAAAAGAAGCCGGAAAATAAGGACGTTCTGCGCAAGGCCGACGGTACGGTGATGCAGGCAGCGCCCGCAAAGCGCAAGGAACGCATCCGCCCCGAAAAGCCCGAAAAGGCAAATAAGGCACAGCAGCCCAAGCACGAGGTCTATACCGTTACGGTCGATACCCGCACAACGGATGTAAACCTGGATAAGTTCAACGAAAAATACACCGAGCTTGCTTCGACAAAAAATGTGGAGCACAACCGCAAATCGGCACCGTCCGGCAATAAGCAGAAATTTACCGGGCGCAACAACCGCCGCCAGCAGCCGTTCCAGAAAAAGCGCGAAACCGAGGCCGAGCGCCTGCAGCGCATCCAGCTGGAAAAGGCGCGCCATGCCCAGCTGAAGGTCATGATCCCGGATGAGATCACCGTCGGTGAGCTGGCAAGCCGCCTGAAGGTCAACGTTGCACAGGTCATCAAAAAGCTTATGGGCCTTGGCATCATGGCAGCCATTTCCGAAACGGTGGATTTCGATACCGCAAGCCTTGTGGCGGAAGAACTGGGCGCAAAGGTCGAGCACGAAGTGCACGTCACCATTGAAGAGCGTCTGTTTGAAGTGGACGAGGATAAGCAGGAGGATCTGCAGGAGCGTCCGCCGGTCGTCGTTGTCATGGGTCACGTTGACCACGGCAAGACCTCGATCCTGGATGCGATCCGCAAAACACGCGTCACCGCAGGCGAAGCCGGCGGCATCACACAGCACATCGGCGCATATCAGGTTTCCATAAACGGCAAGCCTATCACATTCCTGGATACCCCGGGGCATGAGGC
Source organism: Ruthenibacterium sp. (assembly GCA_020025255.1). Classification (GTDB taxonomy): domain Bacteria; phylum Bacillota; class Clostridia; order Oscillospirales; family Ruminococcaceae; genus Ruthenibacterium. The sequence continues at coordinate 23,472 of JAHHSK010000012.1, forward strand.
ATTCACCTCCATGCGTGCCCGCGGTGCCAACCTGACGGATATTGCCGTTCTGGTCGTTGCGGCCGATGACGGCATCATGCCGCAGACGATCGAATCCATCAACCACGCAAAGGCGGCGGGAACTACGGTGATCGTGGCCATCAACAAAATGGATAAGCCGACGGCAAATCCGGAGCATGTGAAGGAACAGCTCACACAGCATGAACTGATCCCGGAAGAATGGGGCGGCGATACGATCTGCGTGCCTGTTTCCGCGCGCACGGGAGAGGGCATCACCGATCTGCTGGAAAATATCAGCCTGATCGCCGAAGTCAAGGAGCTGAAGGCAAACCCGAACCGCCGCGCCAAGGGTGCCGTGATCGAAGCCCGTCTGGATAAAGGACAGGGGCCGGTCGCAACCATTCTGGTTCAGAAGGGCACGCTGCATCAGGGCGATGTCATCATTGCGGGCACTTCGGTGGGACGCGTGCGCGTCATGCGCGATGATCAGGGGCGCAGCCTCAAGCAGGCAGGGCCTTCCACTCCGGTGGAAATCACAGGCCTGACCGAAGTTCCCGAAGCAGGCGATCTGTTTGATGCCGTCGAAGATGAAAAGCTGGCGCGTGAGCTGGCTGACCGCCGTGCAGCGGAACAGAAGGAAAAACAGTTCAATTCGTATAAGAAAGTTACGCTGGATAACCTGTTCAGCCAGATTGCCGAGGGCGAGCGCAAGGAGCTTGCGATCATCGTCAAGGCGGACGTACAGGGCAGCGCAGAGGCCGTCAAGCAGAGCCTTGAAAAAATCTCCAACGAGGAAGTGCGCGTGCGCGTGATCCATGCCGGCGTCGGCGCGATCAATAAATCCGACGTCATGCTGGCAAACGCGGGCAACGCGATCATCATCGGCTTCAACGTCCGTCCGGACCCGATCGCCAAGGAAGAAGCCGCACAGGCGGAAGTGGAGATGCGCATGTACCGCGTCATTTACGATGCGATCAACGATGTTACCGATGCCATGAAGGGGATGCTTGCACCCAAGTACCGCGAAGTGGAGCTGGGCCGTGCGGAAGTGCGCAATGTGTTCAAGATTTCCTCGGCGGGCACGATTGCCGGCTGCTATGTGCTTTCGGGCAAGGTGTCCCGTTCGGCACAGATCCGCTTGGTGCGTGACGGCATCGTGATCACAGAGGATGAAATCGACAGCCTGCGCCGCTTCAAGGATGACGTCAAGGAAGTGGCACAGGGATATGAATGCGGGATCGGTCTTGAAAAATTCTCGGATATCAAGGAGGGCGATATTTTTGAAGCCTTCCTTATGGAAGAATACCGCGATTGATCCGCACAGCTGTGACGGAAAGGAGAAACTATGCCGCAGAGCAAAAATATGGCGCGTTTGGCAGAAGATATGAAGCGCGAACTGATTTCGATCATCGGCACGATGAAGGACCCGCGTGTGCAGGGCTTTGTGACGGTGATGCGTGTCGAGGTCACGCCGGATCTCGCCAATGCAAAGGTCTATATCAGTAAAATGGGGCAGGAAAATGCAACGCAGGAGGCTGTCGCGGCACTGAACCGGGCAGCCGGGCATGTGCGCAGCGAAATTGCAAAGCGCATGCGCATCCGCAAATCGCCCGAATTCCGGTTCATTGCGGATGACGGGGCAAAATATGCGGCGCATATCAACGAACTGATCGCGGGGCTGGATAAGGATCGCTGAACAGTCCGTTTTACAGGGAGTGCTCCCTGCAAACAGATGAGGAGAACATATGAGCGAGATTTTAGATATTGCATCCGTTTTGAGCCGATTGCTGAAAGCGGAAAACATCCTGCTGATCTGCCATAAAAATCCGGATGGAGATACCGTCGGCAGTGCCGCAGCACTGTACTGGATGCTCAAGGCGCTGGGCAAAAACACGGCGATCCTGTGTGCGGATGAAATCCCCGCGCGCTATGAATATATGCAGATCGAGCTTTTTCAGGGACAGTTTGAACCCAAATACAAGGTTGCGGTAGATGTTGCGGGCATTCAGCTGTTTGGGGACGGCATTGCCGAATACACAAAGGACATCGATCTGTGCATCGATCATCACCCGTCGAATCCCGGTTATGCCGATGGGCTGCTGCTGGACGGTGAGGCCGCAGCAACGGCGGAAATCATGTATGAGCTGATCGTGCGCAGCGGGGTGGAAGTTACGCCGATGATCGCGGATTGCCTGTATACCGGGCTTTCTACGGACACGGGCTGCTTCAAGTTTGCCAATACAACGGCACACACCCATGAAATCGCGGCAAAGCTGATTCTGGCCGGTGCAAACCTGGTCAAGCTGAATACGATCCTGTTCGAAAGCAAATCGCGCAGCCGCCTTGCCATAGAGCGCGTTGCACTGGAGCATTTGGAATATTTTCTGGATGGACGCTGTGCGTTCATCTGTCTGACGAAAGAGGAAATTGCCGAAAGCGGTGCCGAAAGTTCCGATCTGGAAGGCATCACCAGCATGCCGCGCATGATCGAAGGCGTGGAAGTGGGCATCACGATCCGCCAGCAGCCGGCCGGAAGCTATAAGGTCAGCGTGCGCACGGTTCCGGGCGTGGATGCAGCGGCGATCTGCGCGCATCTGGGCGGCGGCGGGCATAAGCAGGCCGCCGGATGCGAGCTGCTTGGCAGCTTGGATAATGCAAAAGCAGCCCTGCTTGCCGAGGTGGAAAAGGTATTATGCACGGAATCCTGATTATTGATAAGCCGCAGGGCTTTACTTCGTTTGATGTTGTGGCCAAGCTGCGGGGCATCTGCGGCACGCGGCGCATCGGGCACGGCGGCACACTGGACCCTATGGCAACCGGGGTGCTGCCGGTGTTTGTGGGCAATGCCGCAAAGGCCGTGGATATGCAGGAACGTGCCGATAAGCGTTATACCGCCGTGATGCGGCTGGGGCAGCGCACCGATACGGGCGATATCACCGGCACCGTGCTGGAACAGGCGGATGTGCCGGCGCACATCGAGGAAGCCGCCGTGAAAGCATGCCTTGCGCCGTTTATCGGGGACAGCATGCAGACGCCGCCGATGTATTCGGCGGTAAAGATCAACGGCCAGCCGCTGTATAAGGCGGCGCGTGCGGGCAAGGTGATCGAACGTCCCGCGCGCCCGGTGACGATCCATGCGCTGGAACTGACGGGGCATCCGTCGCAAAACGAATACCAGCTGGATATCCATTGCAGCAAGGGCACATACGTCCGTGTGCTGATCGAGGAGATCGGCCGCGCGCTGGGTGTGCCTGCCACCATGGCGGCACTTCGCCGCACTGCGGCAGGGCCGTATACGCTGGATCATGCGTATACCCTGCAGCAGGTGCAGGATGCAAAGCAGGAGGGAAGGCTCGACGAGCTGCTGCTGGGCGTGGAAAGCGTTTTTGCGCACCTGCCGGTGCAGCAGGTGGATGAGAACACGCGCTTTCGCCTTTTGAACGGCGCGCCGACGCATCGCTTCCCGGCGCAGGACGGCCGCTACCGCGTTTCGTGCGGCGGGGAATTCCTTGGCGTGTGCCGCGTTTCGTCGCATACGCTTACGGTTGAAAAATTATTTTGTGAACGCGCGTAAAAGCGCCCGTGCCGCAGGTGCGGGCCGCCTTTGCGCGGCGTTTGCTGGAATGGGGCTTGCCCCGGAAAATCCATTCGGGAGGTGTGCGTGTGCACTGCCGCAATACGCTTGAAACGATCGAAATCCCCGCACAGACAAGCATTGCGCTCGGTTATTTTGACGGGGTGCATCTGGGACACCGGGCGGTGATCGAAAGTGCCGTGCAGGATGCGCGTGAAAACCAACGCGCAGCGGCGGTATTTACCTTTGCGCCCCCGCAGTGCGGCGGCATCAAGGGAAAAAGCATCCTGACGCAGACGGAAAAAAGGCGCCGCATGCAGCAGCTGGGTGTAGAATATTATATCTGCCCGCCGTTTGAAGAGTTCTGCGGCCTTTCGCCGCAGCAGTTCGTGCAGGATGTGCTGGTGCGCCGCCTTTGCGCGCGCACCGTCTTCTGCGGTGCGGATTTCACTTTCGGCAAAGATAAGGCGGGCGATGTGGCGCTTTTGCGCCGGCTGTGCGGCGAATGCGGCGTACAGGTGCATGAGCTGGCACTGGTGCAAAGGGATGCGGATGTCGTATCATCTTCCCGCATCCGGGAATGCCTTGAGCACGGCGAAATGCAGCAGGCAAACGCAATGCTGGGGCAGGCATACTGCATCGATCTGCCGGTGCAGCACGGGCAGAAGCTCGGCACAACGCTGGGCTTTCCCACGATCAACCAGATCTACCCGCAGGGGATGCTGCTGCCCCAGCAGGGAGTGTACATCACGCGTGTGCGGATCGACGGGGCATGGTATCCCAGTGCCACCGGGCTGGGCACGCGCCCCACTGTGAACGGAACGGGCATCACCTGCGAAACCTTCATCCCGGATTTTTCCGGCGATGTATATGGCGATACCATCTGCGTGGAATTCTGCCGCTATCTGTGGCCGACGCAAAAGTTCGATTCCCTGCAGGCGCTTTCCGATATGGTTCAGCGGGCGGCAAAGGCGGCGAAGCAATGGCATGCCCAGACACAGCCGCGCTGAGCAAAAACGAAAAAATGCTTGTTTTTATACCGCTCATGTGATATACTATTTAAGCTAACCTTTTATGGTTTCCATACCCGAACCCGGTGCCCGGCGGATCCCTCGCAAGGAATGTACCGACACGGCGTTCGCGGCAAATTCATTAAAATAAAGAGGAGAGTTTCACCATGGAAAACAAACAGGATATCATTGCAGCCTGCCGTTTGAGCGATAACGACACCGGTTCGCCCGAAGTTCAGGTCGCGCTGCTCACCGCTCGCATCAATCATCTGAACGAGCACCTGAAGGCCAACAAGAACGATAAGCACAGCTACCGCGGTCTTTTGAAGATGGTTGGCCGCCGTCGCAATCTGCTGGCTTACCTTCAGAAGAAGGACGTCGAGCGCTATCGTGCTTTGATCGCAAAGCTGGGTCTGCGTAAGTAAAAAAATCCGAAAAGGCAGGCGGCGCAAAGCCGTCTGCCTTTCCGTGTTTTTTGCGCACCGCCGCTGCGGCGCAGCAAAAAAGAAAAAAAGAGCCGAACGCGTGTGTTGTTAGCAATGAATCGAATGCTTTCCCTGTGGGGAGAACGTTGGATTTATTGCTAAAACACCGCCTGCTCTGCAAAAAACAGGAGGTATATTATGGCACTTGAATTCTCATCCCAAAAAGAGACATTCCCCAAGTATAAGGTGTTTGAAACCGAGCTGGCAGGTCGTCCGTTCGTTGTGGAAACAGGCAAAATGTGCGGTCTTTCCAACGGCAGCTGCCTTGTCCGTTATGGCGAAACGGCGGTTTTGTGCAATGTCACCATGAGCGATAAGCCCCGCGATGGCATTGATTTCTTCCCGCTTTCCGTTGATTTTGAAGAAAAGCTGTATGCCGTAGGCCGTATTCCCGGCAGCTTTATGCGCCGCGAAGGTCGTCCCGGTGAAAAGGCTGTGCTCACAAGCCGCGTTGTTGACCGCCCGATCCGTCCGCTGTTCCCCAAGGATATGCGCAATGACGTTTCCGTTGTGATGACCGTCATGAGCGTCGATCAGGATTGCAGCCCGGAAATCGCCGGCATGATCGGCACATCCATAGCGCTTTCCATTTCCAACATCCCCTGGAACGGCCCGATCGCAGGCGTTTATATGGGTCTTGTCAACGGCGAGCTTGTTGTCAACCCCACCGAGGCACAGCGCGCTGAAAGCGATCTGCAGCTGACCGTGGCGGCAAGCATGGAAAAGATCGTCATGATCGAAGCCGGTGCAAACGAAGTCGATGAGTACACCATGCTCAAGGCGATCAAGCAGGCGCATGAGGAAATCAAAAAGGTGATCGAATTCATCAACGGCATCGTGCGTGAAATCGGCAAGCCCAAGGTGGAGTTCCAGTCCATGGAACTCGATGCGGCACTGCTGGAGGAAGTAAAGCACGATTATCTCGATGCCTTCCGTGCGGCTATGGATACCGATGATAAGACGGTGCGCGATGCACGTCTTCTGCCGATCCGGGACGAGCTTTCCGAAAAGTACGCCGAACAGTGGGGCGAAAGCGTGATCGAAGAGATCATGTATAAAATGCAGAAGTACGTCGTGCGCCGCTGGCTGCTGGATGACGGCAAGCGTGTGGACGGCCGCGGCATCAACGAGATCCGCCCGCTGGCTGCGGAAGTAAGCCTGCTGCCGCGCGCACACGGTTCCGGCATGTTCACCCGCGGCCAGACGCAGGTGCTGACGGTTGCAACGCTTTCCGGCCTGCGCGATGCCCAGATCATGGATGATATCTCGCTGGAGCCGACCAAGCGCTATATGCATCATTATAACTTCCCGCCGTATTCGGTTGGCGAGGCACGCGCACCGCGCAGCCCCGGCCGCCGCGAAATCGGCCACGGTGCTCTGGCAGAGCGTGCGCTGCTGCCCGTGCTGCCCAGCGTGGAGGAATTCCCGTATGCGATCCGCTGCGTATCCGAAGTCCTCAGCTCCAACGGTTCCACCAGCCAGGCTTCGATCTGCGGCTCCACGCTTGCGCTTATGGATGCCGGCGTGCCCATTAAAAAGCCGGTTGCCGGTATCTCCTGCGGCCTGATCACCGAAGGCGACCGCTGGATGACGATGCTGGATATTCAGGGCGTGGAAGATTTCCACGGCGATATGGACTTTAAAGTCGGCGGTACACGCGATGGCATCACCGCGATCCAGATGGATATCAAGGTCGACGGCCTGACGTATGAAATTATCGAACAGGCATTTGAAAAATGCCGCAAGGGCCGCCTGTATATTCTGGATGAGATCATGCAGCCTGCAATCGCGCAGCCGCGCGCAGAGCTTTCCAAGTATGCGCCCAAGATGCTTTCGATGAAGATCGACGTGGATAAGATCCGCGACGTGATCGGTAAGGGCGGCAAGGTCATTCAGGAAATCTGCGCCCAGACGAATGCCAAGATCGACATTGAAGAGGATGGCAGTGTGTTTATTTCTGCCATAAATCAGGAAGATGCCGAGCGTGCGATGCATACGATCAAAACGATCGTGGAAGATCCCGAAGTCGGCGCAATTTATAAGGGCAAAGTCACCCGCCTGATGACCTTCGGCGCGTTTGTGGAAATTGCTCCGGGCAAGGAAGGCCTTGTCCATATTTCCAAGCTGGACACCAAGCGCGTGGAAAAGGTGGAAGATGTGGTTGCAGTCGGAGATGAGCTGCTTGTCAAGGTGACGGAAATCGACCAGCAGGGTCGTATCAACCTGTCCCGCAAGGATGCTTTGGCCGATTTGGCAGCAAAGCAGAAATAAGCGTTCCCAAAAAACAGGAGCACCCTTATCCGGTACGGCATTTGCTGCGCCGGATAAGGGTGTTTTTTCTTAAAAGGATGGGATATCCGACCCAAATAAGGATACCCGCTTCCCTGCGAAGAAGGAAAAAGACAGGCTCGTTCCGATGAGGCCGAAAGGCAGAGAAAACAGGGAACGCCTGCATTGCAAGAGGTGTTGAAGAATGGATCGAACCGAAAGAGTGACGCTCACCAATATGTGCATGATTTCTCAGGACAATCGGGTTTTGGTACAAAATAAGGTGAATAGCGACTGGAATGGGATCACATTTCCCGGCGGTCATGTGGAAAAGAATGAATCGTTTGCGGATGCTGTCATTCGGGAAGTACAGGAAGAAACCGGATTAACGATCCAATCACCGCAGCTGTGCGGCATCAAGAACTGGACACAAGAGGACGGCTCCCGATACATGATTTTGTTGTATAAGACGGATCGATTCAAGGGCGAGTTGAAATCCTCGGAGGAAGGAGAGGTTTTTTGGGTTCCGTGGGATAAATTGTTAACTGCGGATGCTTCTCTTAATATGCGGGATGATATGCGGGATATGCTGAGCGTATTTCTCGATGAAGATTTGAGCGAGTTTTATTATGAACGCAAAAACGGGGCGTGGACTTACGCGTTAAAATAATTTTGAGGTTTTGAATGGATTAAAAAAGTGGAGTGTGTTTCATTGACACACTCCACTTTTCTTTTGGCTTTTTTCAGGGAAACTGCCTTATGGGGCGGGCGTTCCGATCCAGCGTTCGGCAGTACACCACACGGCCTTTTGCGCCGCAAGGCTTTCGGGAACATTCAGGATACGCTGGTTTTCGCTTCCGCGAAAGCGAAGATCCAGATTGCGCTGCTCCAGAACAAATTCGCCATCGACCAGAATATCCAGCAGCGACAGCAGATGTTTCTGTGCCGGGGTGCCGCTGGCAAGCAGCTCTTCAAAGGTATAGCCGGTATAGCTTGCAATTTCGTAGCCATCGGCCTTTAAAGCTGCGGCCAGTGCGGCAAACGCTTCGGCTTGGCTGAACGGCTCGCCGCCGGAAAAGGTGACGCCGCGCGCAAGCGGATTGCTTTTCACGGTGGCGTACAGTTCGGCAACCGGAACATCCGTTCCGGTTCCGAACTCCCAGCTTTCCGGATTGTGGCAGCCTTTGCAGCGGCGCGGGCAGCCCTGCGCAAAGATCGCAGTGCGCATTCCGGGGCCGTCAACGATCGAATCCTCGATCAGCCCCGCAAGGTTAATGGTGTGCTCCATGCCGGCAGGCCTTAGTGCTGCATGCCGTGCTTGACACGGTCGTGCTCTTCTGCGCGCTTGGCATCGTTGAAGCGGTCAAGCGTGCCGACAAGATAGCCGGTGATGCGGCGGATGCGCTCAAAGCCTACGCCCTGTCCGTTTTTTGCTTCGATATTTGTTTGGATCTGTGCCATAATGGGGCCTCCTTTAGAAAGTGAAAAAAATGTTGAAAATCGGAATGCGGATGCTTAACGGCAGCCGCAGTAAGTAAACGTGCCGGGGAATTTTCTGCGCAGCTCTTCAACGCGTTCCGGGGGAATCGCTTCTCCTTCGCGGCGGCCGCAGCGGGGGCATACTTCACCGATCACACCCACATACCCGCAGATCGGGTCGCGGTCAACCGGGTGGTTGATGCTGCCGTAGCCGATGCCGCAGTCATGCATGCAGCGCACCACGCTTTCAAACGCTTCCAGATTGTTTGCGGTATCCCCGTCCAGTTCCACATAGCTGATGTGGCCTGCGTTGGTCAGAGCGTGATACGGTGCCTCCAGACGGATCTTGTTGTAAGCGGAAATATTGTAGTAAACCGGGATGTGGAAGGAGTTGGTGTAGTATTCACGATCCGTCACACCGGGGATTTCGCCGTAGCGCTTGCGGTCCATACGGACAAAGCGGCCGGAAAGGCCTTCCGCCGGGGTGGCAAGCAGCGTATAGTTCATGTGGGTGCGCTCGCTGCGGTCATCCAGATACTTGCGCATATAGCCGATGATCTCAAGCCCCTTTTTCTGGTATTCCTCGCCCTCGCCGTGGTGGTGGCCGTACAGGGCAACCAGTGTTTCGGCAAGGCCGATAAAGCCCACGCTGAGCGTGCCGTGCTTGAGCACTTCGCCCACTTCATCATTGGGCCCGAGCTTTTCGCTGTCGAGCCATACGCCCTGCCCCATAAGGAACGGGAAATTGTAAACGTGCTTTTTGCTTTGGATCGCGAAGCGGTCGTCCAGCTGGCCGATCACAAGATCCATGGCGCCCTTGAGCTTTTCATAGAACAGCGCCTCGTCGCCCTTGCTTTCAATGGCAAGACGCGGCAGGTTGATGGAAGTGAAGCTCAGGTTGCCGCGGCCGTTTGCGATCTGCTGCTCCGGGTCATAGCTGTTGCCCATAACGCGGGTGCGGCAGCCCATGTACGAAACCTCGGTTTCGGGGTGGCCGGGCTTGTAATACTGCAGATTGAACGGGCTGTCGATGAAGCTGAAGTTCGGGAACAGACGCTTTGCGCTCACTTTGCAGGAAAGCTGGAACAGGTCGTAGTTCGGATCGCCGGGATTGTAGTTGATGCCTTCCTTCACGCGGAAGATCTGGATCGGGAAGATCGGCGTTTCGCCAAGGCCAAGCCCGGCATCGGTTGCCAGCAGCACGTTGCGCATCACCATGCGCCCTTCGGGGCTGGTATCGGTGCCGTAGTTAATGGAAGAAAACGGCGTCTGCGCACCGGCGCGGGAATGCATGGTGTTCAGGTTGTGGATCAGGGCTTCCATAGCCTGATAGGTTGCCTTTTCGGTTTCCGGCTCGCTTTCCTTGAGGGCAAACGCCTGTGCCTTTTTGGCGGCATCCTCGCCCACAAGCTCCGTCAGCGCGCTCAACTCCTCGCGCAGGTAATCCATATCGGTGGCAAGGCGCGGATACCGTCCCGTCTTTTCCTCCACGCCCTTCAGCACTTCCTTGACACGGTCAAACGAAAGCGCTGTATCCGGGCACAGCAGCTCCAGACTTTTATAAATATTAGCATAATAGCGTTTTTTATACGTTTTCGTTACACCCGGGGCAAGGCCGTAATCAAAGTTTACAATGCTTTGGCCGCCGTGCTGGTCGTTCTGGTTGGACTGAATGGCAATACAGGCAAGCGCGGAATAGCTTTGAATATCGTTCGGTTCGCGCAGAAAGCCGTGCCCCGTAGAAAAACCACCCGAAAACAGTTTGATCAAATCAATCTGGCAGCAGGTGGTCGTCAATGCGTAGAAATCAAAATCGTGGATGTGGATCCAGCCTTCGCGGTGTGCGCGGCTTTGCTGCGGGGTAAGCAGGTATTTATCGTAATAATCCTTTGCTGCTTCGCTGCCATATTGCAGCATCGTGCCCATAGGGGTATCGCCGTCTACATTCGCGTTGCTGCGCTTCATGTCGCTGTTAGTGGCATCGGCATGCGTCAGTTCGTCAAAAACCTTCATCAAATGGGTGTTCATCTCGCGTACACGGGTGCGGGATGCGCGATAAAGAATGTATTTTTTGGCTGCGGCATCGAAGCCCTTTTCCATAAGCTGCGTTTCCACTTCGTCCTGGATCTGTTCGATCTGCGGGGGCTGTGCGCCGCAGCGTGCCTCCAGTGCTTGTTCCACCGCATTGGCAACAGCAGCAGCCTGTGCGGCGTCCCCCTCCTGTGCCGCTTCCATGGCCTTCAGGATCGCCGAAGCGATTTTTCCGGCATCATACAAAACAATGCGCCCGTCGCGCTTGATGATACTTTTGATCATGGTTTTCCTCCCATTCCGCGCACGCTCTGAACTTATTTGGATCGTCCGCTAAATATTGATAACGTCTATAATTATCGCACTAGATATGGTGGAATGTCAAGCAAAAAGCAAGCGAAGTTTCTGCGTTTTTTTTGGACGAATTGCCAATTTTCCCAATCGGTAGTATACTGTTTGGATGAAACGGGAACAATGGGCGGAACCAGGGGTTCGGAAAGGAGGATCATCCATGCAGCAAAAGCAAAGCGGGCAGCTGCGCACTGCGGGCGGCATCCAGTATGAATTTACCCGCAAAAAGGTGAAAAACATCAATTTGCGCGTGCGGCCGGACGGCACGGTTGCGGTATCGGCGCCGCACAGGGTGCCCGTATCGGCTGCGGATGCGTTTGTGGCAGCGCGCGCGGCGTGGATCACACAGGCGCGGATGCGGGCAAAAGAACGGCGTGCCGAAGACGAGCGGCCGTATCTGGTATCCGAGGATCAGGCACGGGCGGTCTTCACCGAGATCAGCGAGCAAATATTCCCGATTTTTGCGCAGCTTCTGCACGGGCAGCGTCCGGTGATCCGTGTCAGCCGGATGAAAACGCGCTGGGGTGTGTGCACACCCGCCAAGCGGCAGCTGACATTCAGCCTGCGCCTTGCCGAAAAGCCGCGCGAGGCCATCGAATATGTGGTGCTGCATGAATATGCGCATTTTGTGCATGCCGATCACAGCCCGGCCTTTTGGGCCGTGGTGGCGCGGTATATGCCGGATTATGCCGAGCGCCGCGCCCTGCTTTCCCGGTAAAGGGGGCATTGTGCCGATCCGGCAAAAAAAGAAAAGCGGCACGGGCACCATCGCACGAAAAGGAAAAAAACAGAAAAATTATGCACAACACAGACAAATCGGTCGGATTGTGATATAATAAAACAGATTATCCGAAATAATCAGGGGGGGAGTGTATGGATAAGTACAAGCGCCTTGTCTCCAATACCATGCTGTTTGCAATCAGCACGTTTTCATCAAAGCTGCTAAGCTTTGTTATGGCACCGCTGTTCAGCTATTGGTTTGAAACGCAGGAAATGAACGGCATCAAAGAGCTGCTCAATCAATGCGCAAGCCTGCTGATCCCGCTGGTAAGCCTTGGGATCGCAAACGCGGTGATCCGCTTCGGGCTGGAAAAAGGCGTAAAAAAAGGTTCGATTTATATGAACGGCCTTGCGGCGATCGGAATGGGCTTTGCAGGGCTGATTCTTTTGTATCCGCTTTTGCGGCGCATCGAATGGTTTTCCGAATATATAGTCCTGTTATATGTATATCTGCTTATCAGCTGTCTGCGTACCCTGAACTGTCAGTTCTGCCGTGCGCGGGAATTAAACCGGCTGTATGCTGTCGATGGGATCCTGTGCACGATCACGACATGCTCGTTTTATGTGCTGTTCCTGCGGGTTTGGAACATGGGGCCTACGGGATATCTGCTTGCGATCATCTGTGCCGATGGGCTCAGCGCACTGTTTTTGTTCTGCGTGACGCGTACATGGAAATATTGCCGCGTGAAGTATTTTGATCAGCAGCTGCTGGGCAAAATGCTGCGTTATGCGCTGCCGCTTGTGCCGGCTTCGATTTTCTGGTGGGTCACGAATGCGAGCGATCAGTTTTTTGTGGCGGCTATGCTGGAGGACGGCACCTCCATGGCGGGCGTTTTGGGCGCGAGCTATAAGCTGCCCACGATCCTTTCGATCGTTTCTACGATTTTTACCGAGGCGTGGCAGATTTCCGCCTTTACCGATGGCACGGATGCCGGGCGCGAACAGTTTTTTTCGCGCGTGTTCCGTGCGTATCAAAGCCTGATTTTCCTGGTGGCATCGGGAATTGTGCTCATGGCGCAGCCCTTTATGGCCATTTACCGGGATGATTACTTTTTCGGCTGGCAGTTTATTCCGCTGCTGACCATGGCAACCGCATTTTCCAGCTTTGATAATTTTTTGAACAGTATTTATATGGTGGAAAAGCGTTCGACCCTTTCGCTTTCCACCATGGCGATCGGCGCCGGGGTGAATCTGGTGCTGAACTATCTGCTGATCCCGCGCTGGGGAATCAACGGCGCGGCACTTGCCACCTTTGTGGGATATTTTATTGTATTCCTGCTGCGTGCAATCAATACGCGCGGGCTGATCCGGGTGGATTTCGCGCCGGGCAGAATGGCCGTGAATTTTGCGCTGCTTGCGGGCGAATCGTTTATTCTGCTGTATCAGGTCAAGTATTGGTTTTTGTGGTGTGCGCTGCTGTGCGTGTGCATGGCGGCAATCAATTTCCGCGATTTGTGGAGCACGCTGATGCG
>JAHHSK010000013.1 GCA_020025255.1 Ruthenibacterium sp.
AAGGGCGTAGGTCGGGAAACCGGCGCGAGGGTTCAAATCCCTCCTTCTCCGCCAAAACCGAAACACTTTGATGTCAAGGCAAAAGCCTTGGTCAATCGAAGGGTTTCGGTTTTTTTTATGCCGTAAAATAAGCTTTGGGAAAAAGATGGCAAAGTACCCCGTGCACCAGCGCGCGAAATGGGTGCAGCCGGTGGCCGCGCGGCTCCAATGCGGGCAGAATCGCGCAGGAAAAGGGCAGCGAATATGGGTATAACCCGTAAAAAGGTTGTAAAATGTTTTTGAACGGATGCCGGAAACGCAATGAAAATGATGTAGTCCCCAGATTGAATTATCTGGATTTGGAACGAATGGAATCAATTTTTTAGCAAAGCGGTAAAAAATATGACTGTTTTACCCCGCTCGAAAAAAGATTGAAAATGGTCGAATTCATGATATAATTGGATAGAAAAAAATGGAAAATAAATCGACTTTTATTTTCCCTTTTTTTTCATGCGAAGCTGATAAAAAAATAACATAGGGTTCGTTTTGGCATGAACGCCGCAGACGGGGCTTGTGTTTTTTCGGAAAATCGGCATCACACCGTTTGGCGGTGTTTGCAAAAGAGCGGGATGCGTGTGCCGCCGTTCCGGGCCATCCGCGCAGAAAAGAGGAATCGTATGACGGAGATCTTGCTGGACAAAGAGGTTCGCGAAAGCAAAGACGGCAAAAGCTGTGTTTATGTGCTGGAAGACGAGGATCGTTTCAGCCAGCTGGGATACAAGGTGATGATGTCGCAAAAAACAGCCAATCTGCTGCGTGCCGCGAAAATTCGTCACAACGGCAGAACGGAACTGATCTATATCACAAAGGGATGTCAGCCCTTTTCGTCGATTGTGCTGTCTTTGGGAAAAGAACGTGTGCTGGAACTTTGCTCCAACGTGATGCAGGCGATTCTGAATGTGAAGAATCAGGGCTTTCTGATTTGCGAAAATATTGATATTTCGCTGGACCGCATCTATTTTGACGCCAAGACGCACGAGGTTCGGCTGGTGTATCTGCCGCTGGGCGCCGGAGACGAAAATCAAGAGATCCGTTTTGAAGCCGCGGTTCGTCAGCTGCTGGTTCAGATGATCGAGCAGGCCGGGCAAATCCGTTCCGAGCACGAGCGTGTAGTCCTCGATACCCTGTCCGGTGGGTGTATGGGGCTGGAAGGGATAGCAAAGCTGCTGCAGGGCAGCGAGCCGGCCGCGGCGCAGGGCGGCAAGACGCTGGTGCTTGTCAGCATGAACCCCAATCTGCAGCTGGAAGCACGGATGAAGGGCAGCCAGATGAGCATCGGCCGAAAGAAAACCAATGACTTGGTTTTGGATTTCAGCAATCGCATCAGCCGGCTGCACTGCATCCTGCGCAAAGAAGGGCACCGTTATTTGGTGCAGGATGAAGAAAGCTCCTTCGGCACCGGGCTGAACGGCAAAATGCTGACGCCGAAACAGCCTGCGGAAATCCGAGAAGGCGATGTGCTGATGCTTCCGGGCATTCAATTTAAAGTCAAACTGGTGTGAGGAAACGATATGAGCAAGCCGGTATTAGTAATTGCGATCGAGGACGAAAATTACCTGCTCCCGCTGGAACTGGGGCTGGCAGAGCGTTTGTTTGAGACAGCGCAGATCGAGGTGATCTCCGACCGCGCCTATTTTGAAGAATTTTTCGCAGTGCCGCGCAGCATCGACCTGATGATCGTGGACGAAAGCT
The DNA here is from genome assembly GCA_020025255.1 of Ruthenibacterium sp. Lineage (GTDB taxonomy): Bacteria > Bacillota > Clostridia > Oscillospirales > Ruminococcaceae > Ruthenibacterium. Next base: position 1,732 of record JAHHSK010000013.1, read on the forward strand.
TTTATGTGCCGGAATTGAGCCGGCACAACATCAAAAAAACCTTTCTGCTGTCAGAGGATGCCGATGCGTGGGACGAAGACGAGGGGCAGTCGAAGCCGGAATCCCAGCCCGTGGTACACATTTTCAAATATCTTGATTTGCAGGTGCTGATGAACTGCATCATTCCGGCACAGTGGGGCGGCACAAAAACGCAAAGGGATCGCACGCAGGTGATCGTGGTCATATCTGCGCAGGGCGGTGCGGGGTGCACCACGGTTGCCTTGGGGCTGGGTGCATGCCTCAAGCAGAGCTTGAAGCGCACGCTGTATATAAATCCCCGCACCTATCAAAGCTTTTCCTTTTATCTGGAAAACAAAACCGCGCTTTCGATGCAGGGCTGTGCCAAAATGCGCATGAGCCGCGCCGAAATCTATGCGGATATGAAATCGGAGCTGCAGCAGGAGGGGATCGTATATCTTCCCGCGCTGCCGTCCGCGCGCCATGCACTTGCAATCGAGGAAAACGCCTATATCCGCCTGATTCGCGGCGCACAACAATCGGGCGAATACGATGCGATCATCGTGGATGTGGGAAATGAGCTGACCGCCGGAATGATTGCGCTGCTGGATGCTGCGACCAAAGTGCTGGTGGTTACAAACCAGGATCGCAGCGCAGCGTTCAAGCTGCAGGTGCTGCTGCACAACATCCGCTGCAGCGATAAGGAAAAATTCCATTTTGTATGCAGCCGATATGATGCCGCCAGCGATAATGCCTATGTCACCGATCCGTTAGCCAATGGCATAAAAATGGATGAATATATTGAAAAGGTCTGCCCGGAGCAGCTGGGCTCGGTGCGCGCGCTTGCGAAGATCGAAGGGCTGCAAAGGGTAGCGTATACATTGATGTGAGGACGTTTGGATGAAAGATACGGCAGTTGTTTTGGTGCGCTGGGTCGCTGACGGTCAGCTGATCGAAAAAGATGTGCGCGTACCGTTGGAAATTTCCGCAAATGAATTGGTGATATCGCTCAACAGTGCGTATGACCTGGGAATCGATACACAGGATTACCGCCAGTGCTATTTGCGCTGTGAACGCCCCATTGCCCTGCTGCGGGGCGAAAGAAGCCTGCGCGATTTTGGTGTGCGCAACGGAACACTGATTCACGGAAATGAGTGAGGGATGACCCCATGAGTATGCAGTTCAAAGCGATTTTATCGAATAAAAACTTATACAAAGAGGTGCTGCTCCCTGCCAATGCAGGCGAGGTTGTTGTGGGTACCGTGCAGAACGCAGAGGTTCGTCTGCCCCGAAATCTGTTTTTCGAGCAGTTCGAGCTGAATTTCCTGCGCGAAGGAGAAAGCTGGACGGTCACATGCTCGCCCAACCTTTATCTGACGAACGGAAGCATGAGCAAGCTGCCGCAAAAACAATTACAGCATGGCGATGAACTGCAAATCAAATACGATTCCTCCGATGCAGTGCTCATGTCGATGAGCGTGATGATCGACTTTGATGAGGTGGATCAGGATTTTTACCGATTTATCGATATCAGCGGCAGGCAGAAAATCCGGATCGGCGGCGGAAGGGACTGTGATATACAGATTCACGATCCCGATTGCGCGCAGGATGAGATCTGGCTTATGCTGCAAAACGAACACTATCTTCTGCAGGAAAAGCAAACGCAGTTCGGCGTATATGTGAACGGGGTGCGCATCAAGCAAACCGCAGCGCTGCGCGATTACGATTTTTTCTCCTTGGATCAATACAAATTTTTCCTCAAGGGCAGCTGTCTTTATACTACGCAGAAGGAATCGGTGCGGGTCAACGGCTTGCCGCAATATCGGGATGTGCCTTCCCAAAGCCGTTTGGAATATCCGAAATTCAATCGGAACACGCGGCTGAAGGCAAAGCCTTGCGAAGAAGAGATCGCGGTTTTGGATCCGCCGGAAAAGCCCAATAAGCCGCAGGATAATTTGGCAATGACGCTGATGCCGTCGCTTGCCATGCTGATCGTTACGGTGGTTTTGCGCAGCGTGATGAACGCAGGCGGCGGTTCCTATATCATTTTAAGTGCCTGCATGATGGGGGTCGGCATCCTTACTTCGATCGCAACCTTTATCATGAACCGGCGCAAATATAAAACAGAGATTCGCCAGCGCGAGGAAAAGTACGGAGCTTATATCGCAAAAAAACGCGAAATGATCCAGCAGGCACGCGAGGAAGAGCGGAAAACGCTGGAAGAGATCTATTATTCCGAACAGCGGGATCTCAAGCATGTGGTCGAATTTTCGGGCAGACTGTTTGACCGCACGGCCGATGACGATGATTTTGCGCAGGTATATCTGGGAAAGGGCAGCTGCCGTTCCCTGCGTCCGATCCGCTGCAAAGAGCAGGAAGCCATTGAAGTGACGGACGAAATGACCCTTGTGCCGGAACAGCTTTGTCAGGAATACAGGGAAATCGAGGGCGCGCCGATCACACTGCCGCTGGCGCGATACGATGCCGTGGGCGTGATCGGTTCCTATCCGGGCTGTGTGCAGCTGCTCAAAAACATGACGCTGGATCTGGCAGCGCGGCATTACCACAGTGATCTGCAGCTGTATTTCATTGCAAGTGAAGAACATGCCGGGGATATCCAATGGGCGCGCTGGCTGCCCCATGTGGAAAATGAATCGCTGGGCATGCGCAACATCGTATGCGATGCACAAAGCCGCGGCCTGATTTTCGAAAGCCTGTTTGTGCAGCTTTCCGCGCTTGCGGCAGGGCTTGGGGGCGCGGCCCGGCGCAGCATCATTTTTGTTCTGGATGACATGGGCATTCGCAATCATCCGCTTTCTCAGTACATCAAGGGCTGTGCGGAAAAGGGCTTTACCTTTATCTTTTTTGATCGATGCGAAGAATATCTGCCCCAAAACTGCGGTGCGGTCATTCGCCTGAAAAACGAACCCGGCAAAGCCGAGCTTGTGGATACACAGGACTGTGAAGCGGTTCAGAGCTTTGAATATGAGCCTTTGAGCAGCGGCATTCTGGAAAATGTGTGCCTGAAGCTGGCACCCGTATTCTGCGAAGAAGTGAGCCTGGAAAGCAGCCTTACCAAAAGCTATACCTTCTTTCAGATGATGAATATCTATACGGTGGAGGACATCGATCTGGCTGCAAACTGGCAAAATGCCAGGATCACCAGCACCATGGCGGCGCCGCTTGGCATCAACGCCAAAAACCAGCAGGTGATGCTGGATCTGCACGAAAAGGCACACGGCCCGCACGGCCTTGTGGCCGGCACCACCGGCTCGGGCAAATCAGAGATTCTGCAAAGCTACATTTTATCTATGGCGATCCATTATCACCCGTATGAGGTGGGGTTTGTCATCATCGATTTTAAAGGCGGCGGCATGGCAAACCAGCTCAAGGGGCTGCCGCATCTAATGGGTGCTATCACCAATATCGATGGGCGCGAAATCGACCGATCGCTCAAATCCATTAAAGCCGAGCTGCAAAAAAGGCAGCGTTTGTTTGCTCAAAGCGGCGTGAACAAGATCGATGATTACATCCAAAAGTTCAAAAAGGGAGAAGAAAAAATCGCCCTGCCGCATCTCATTATCATTGTGGATGAATTTGCCGAGCTGAAAGCCGATCAGCCTGAATTTATGAAGGAGCTGATCTCGGCGGCCCGTATCGGCCGCAGCTTGGGCGTGCATCTGATTCTGGCGACCCAAAAGCCCTCCGGGCAGGTGAATGAACAGATCTGGAGCAACTCCAAATTCAAATTGTGCCTCAAGGTGCAGAATCAGGAGGACAGCAAAGAGGTGCTGCGCTCCCCGCTGGCGGCCGAGATCCGTGAGCCCGGGCGCGCGTATCTGCAGGTGGGCAACAATGAGATTTTTGAACTGTTCCAATCGGCGTACAGCGGCGGTGCCGCCAAAGCGGACGAGCTGGGGAACGATCGGGAATTCGAACTGGAAGAATTGAACCTGTGGGGACAAAGGCGTACGGTTTATCGCCGCGCAAAGAAAAAAGCCGCGCACGATGACAGCACCTATACGCAGCTGGATGCCGTGGTGGAATATGTGCATGACTATTGCGAAAGCAAGCATATTGCACAGCTGCCCGAGATCTGTCTGCCGCCGCTGCCGATGACGCTGGCGTATCGGCCGAATACACGGCAAAAAGACAGCTGGATGATCGACATCGGCATATACGATTCCCCCGATACGCAGTATCAGGGCCCGGTGGCACTGGAGCTGGCAACCCAGAACACGGTTATCATCGGTTCGGCTCAAAATGGAAAAACAACGCTGCTGCAAACGATCATCCGCGGGCTGGAAGATACCTATACCCCCGATGAAGTCAATATCTATATTTTGGATTTTGGCTCTATGGTGCTGAAAAACTTTGAAAGTTCGCATCATGTGGGCGGCGTTGTATGCGCCCCGGACGATGAAAAGCTGAAAAACCTGTTCCGCCTGCTGGATGCCGCCATGGAGGAGCGCAAAAACAAGCTGGCGGCGGTGGGGGTCAGTTCATTTGCTTCCTACCGGGAAGCAGGCTATACCGATCTGCCGCAGATCGTGGTGATCGTGGATAACTATACCGCACTCAAAGAGCTTTATTTTGCCGATGAGGATCCGCTGCTGGGCGTCTGCCGCGACGGGCTGACCCTGGGCATCAGCGTAGTGCTGGCAAACAGCCAGACCAACGGGATCGGGTTCCGTTATATGGCAAACTTTGCGCAGAAAATTGCGCTTTCCTGCAACGACAGCGGGGAATATGCGGCTCTGCTGGACAGATGCCGCATGACACCGGCCAATTTCCCCGGCCGCGGCCTGATCGCGATCGATAAGGAAATATACGAGTTCCAGACCTATCTGCCGTTCGAAGGGGAAAAAGAGATCGAACGCGTGGAAGCGATCCGCACGCATACCGCTGCGCTGAATTGCAGGTATCCGCAAAGCAGGGCGCGCGCGATCCCGCAGGTGCCGGAAGTTCTGGATGATGCGTATGTGAAAGAAAATCTGCCAAAGCACCTTGCAAAACCGTATGCGGTGCCCGTGGGCATCGATTATGAAACGGTTGCGTGGAGCATGCTGGATCTGTGCAAAATATCGAGTCTGGCGATCACCGGCAGGGAACGGTTCGGCAAAACCAATTATCTGGCGCTTGTGCTGAACTATTTGCAGGAAAACGTGTTCGATTATCCTTCCAAAGTCTATATCATGGATGATTACGACCGTCAGCTGGCTCGGTTTTCATCGTATGGCATTGTGGAAAAATATACCGTCGAATGCACCGAACTTGATTACATCCTCAGCGAACTGGAGCAGCAGCTGAAGGCGCGGCAGGAAAAGGTGCGTTCCGGGCAAAGCGTGGAAGAACAGCCGCTGCTGGTGTGTGTGTTCCAAAACAGCGATCTTATGGCGCAGGATGGCATCAAGCGCGCACAGGCAGATGCGATCCGCAGCCTGATCAAAAACAGTGCCCGCCTAAAAGTGTGCATCATTTTTTCCGGCGTGGAAAACACGGCCGTCAGTTACAGCGGGCCGGAAGGAATGAAGCTGGCCAAAGAGTGCAAAAACATTATGGTGTTTGATGATCTTTGCAATTTGAAGCTGGTGGATGTGCCCATGGCGACCCAGCGCCGGTTCAAAAAGAGCCTGGAGCTTGGCGATGCATATCTTGTAACGGAAAACGAAACATTCAGGCAAAAAATCGTTCATGCACAGTGAGGTGAAAAAATGGCAGTAACATATTTGGAAACGCAAAAATTTACCGCTGCGATCGAGGCATTCAAAACCGGTGCCGAAAGCTATAAAGAGATAAAAAACGGCGTGGATACTGCAACCACTGCGCTGCTGAAATCGTGGGAAGGCGAAGGCCGCAACCAGTTTGAAAAGGATTACCGATTTATTTTCCGGCAGCTGAGTGATATCGAGGATCTTTTGTACGAACTGTATAACTCCCTGATCGAAGCGCAAAGCAACTATATCAAGACAGATGATGCGGTTGCCAAAGAGTTAACACCGTGAGTCCATGAAAGGAATAGGCCATGAGCTATCTGAGAACGCTGAAAAATAATCTTTCGCAATTACAGGAGGACAAGCGTGAATATGAAGCGCAGATCGAAACACAAAAGGCGCGCCGGGAAAGCCTGGAAACGCTGAAAATCCAAATGGGCATCTGCACCGACAGCGCGACCTACGGCATCAATGCAAGCCTGGATTCGGTGACATCGTATCTTTCCTTGGGCGTCGCCATGGATCAGACCTTTGTTGTGCGCGGCGAGGAAATGAGCCTTTACAAGGAAAAAGACGCTGCGAATGACAGCTGTCTTGGGCAGGCACTTTCGGATGTGAATCAGGAAATCACCCAGGTTGAAAATAAAATCGATCAGTTAAGCCAAAGCAAACAAAGGGTGCAGAACGATATCGTGCAGACACAGAATGAAATCTACTGGGAAGAACAAAGATTGGCCGAAGAAGAACGCCGCGAAGCGGCAGCACAGGCGGCGGCAGCGCAGACGGCATTTACAAGAAAAAAGTGAGTTTGAATCGAACGGGGAACGAATATGAGTGTACTGGCAATTAATTACAGCTCTCTGGAACTGGTATCAAGCAGCGCCGCACAGATGTCGCAAAGAGCACAAAGCTATGCGGATGATTTGAGCGAAAAGCTCAGCGGGAAATTTTCGAGCGTGGAAGGCGGCTCGACCTGGCATCTGGAAAATGCGGATTACATGGTCAAACAGAAAATCGCCCAGCTCAAGGCGAACGCAACGGCATTCAGCAGCTATTCGAAAAAAGTGACAAGCTTTTCCCAAAAGGCGCAGTCGGCCGATGCTGCTGTAAGCACGCAGATCCAGCAGGCACAAGACGAATTCATAAAAAACAATCATTTGAAGCAGCCAGATTGGAAAGACAACATGCTCAACTGGCTGATCGATTTGAAAAACAGCGTACCCTTGTTCGATGCCATTTGCAATCTGATCAGCGATTGCGTGAACGGCGTGAGCAATATGCTCAGTACGATCCGGTACTGGTATAACTGCACCGGCCTCAAGCAGGCGATCGAACTGGGATTAGCTTTTTTGGGGGCCGTTGCGGCGATCATGCTGGCGGTGGCGGCATGGCCGGCCTTTGCGGCCTTGCTTGCCGGCACGGCGGCCGTCACGACGTTCAGTGCCATATGTACGATAGCGACGTTGATCGGGGCGTCAATTGCCGCAATCAATGCGATTATCAATGTGGGGACTTCGATTGCATCCAATGTGGCCTTTCATAACGGCGACTACGCATGGTCAAAGATCCACGGGGATCGCAACAGCTTGTCCAGCGTCCTGCGCGAACATAATTTCGGCAATTCAACGGCCAACAAGATATTGGGCGGCCTTGCCGACGGCCTCGATCTGCTGGAAGGCATATGCGGCATTATTACGGTTGTGGAAGGCATAACAAAAATCAGCAGCAAGATCCAGTGCGTCAAAAACCTGTTCAATAAGGATACCGGCCTCGGCGCTTATTTGAAAGAGCCGAAATGGGGCGAATTTACCTTTAAGGATCCGATCAGCGGACAATGGAGCATGCGTCCTGCGATGCTGGTGGATGACAACGGCACGGTGATCACGCATTTCACTCCGCGGTCGATCTTCAACGGCTTGAAATCGTACATCACAAACGACAGCGGCGTTACGCAATCGGGGCAGGGTCTGCGCACGATGCTGCATAAAAATTTCGGGCAGGATGTGCGTGACGGTTTTAGTTCATTGTCGCCGCGGGGTATTTGGGGAAGGATGCGGTATAAGGCATCGGAAAGCCGTTTGGGCGCACTGGCACATGGGATGACCCAGAAAGGCAATCCCAACGCCGCGGCAAAAGCTGCCAATGCGTGGAATTCCCTGGCGAATGATTATAATGTCCGAAATATGAAGAACTGGAAAAATTACGCAAATTTGATCAACGGCGGCATAGGCGTCGTGAACAGCACATGCAATATCATTGATAACAAATTCCCCACGCTCAACGATGCGGCAGTCAAATGGGCGCAGAAAAATACGGCAACAGGACAGTTCCTGAAGCAGTGTGAAAAGTTCAAACAGAATGTCGATCTCATCCGCGGCGCGACAGGCCGCGCGGATTCCCCCCAGAATGATGCGAGCTTCCGTCCCAAAATACCGGCGAACTTTAAACCTGTGGAACTGCCGCACATGCCGGAGATCAATATCCCGAACATTACGATCCCGCGCAATAACTGCACCCAGTTTTCGCCGGTTGGCTTCCCGCTGGAAAATGCCGGCTAAGCGGTGTGCGATCAAAAAGGAGGACGTACCATGAAAGAAACCTACTATCGGTTCGAGGAAGAAAAATTCAAAAAATACATCCAAGAGTACTATATGCAAAAGCCGGAATGGAAAAAGCGCAACGCGCTGGGTGTGGCGTTTTTTGTAATCGCAGCCCTGATTTTCATTGTGCCGGCAGCGCTATACGGGGTAAAAGATCTGGTCGGCTTTTTGGCCATTCTGGCAACCGGCTTTCTGTTCGGACTGTTGGTGCTGTCGATCGGCGCGCTGATCCGGAATCACGCCACACACAAATACGGCGCGCCGTATGAATGTATGTCGAAACCGTTTTTGCTTTCGAATTATTCCGGCATACAGTTTGGATATCACGATCGCTACGACCAGAAAAGCAAAACCAGCGCGACTGTGCATCAGATCGCATACTCCAATATCCATTCGGTGGATGTGAGCGAACAAAAGCATTTGGTGACGGTATACGGCCGAATTGAGCGGGTGGAATATGAAGACCTGATGACCGCGCGTGTCAGACACAGCTTTACAAACGGGCAGCTGGGGGATCGGGGCAGTTTTTCGTTCTTCCTGTGCTTTGAAGATCAGGAAGCCTTTTTCGATCAGCTCAAAGAACAACATGTGAAAGTGAATTTTGTGTGAGGTAGCATATGGATAAGGTAATCAGCCAGGAATATCAGATGCAGGCAAGAGTTTTGATGGGGCAGGAAAAATATTCTGCGGCGCTTTCTTTCTTGGAAAAAGCGCAGGAGAACGACCGCACCGATATCGAAATCTATCTGAGCAAGGGCATTTGCTATGCCAATTTGAATGAACTGGAAAAAGCACAGGATGAATTTCAAAAAGCACTGAAAATCGATCGAACCTCCGGCCTTGCGCTGTTCCATTTGGGAAACATCTACATGCTGCAGGGCAAAAAGGCACAAGCGATCGAAACCTATAACAATGCGATCGCAAATGGGTATGATGATTCGCAGATCTTTTTCACACTGGGGCTTTTCTATGAAGAAGAAGGCAGCGATGAAGCGGCTATGCGCAATTATGTGAAGGCGATCCACAAGGATCCGCTGCGCCCGGATGCCCGTGTGCGGAAAATACGCATGCTCATCCGCCATGGCGATGCGCAGCAGGCGCTGGAGGCAATCGATGAGATGCTGCTGGCCTGCCCGGATGTCTTTGAGGGCTATCATCTGCGTTTTTTGCTGCTGCTGGAAGCGGGCAAAATCGATCAGGCGCAAGAAACCGTGGAAGGCGCGATCCAGATGTTCCCGCAAGATGTGGGCTTTGCTTTGGATAAAGCCACATTGCTGGGGGCGAAGGGTCAATACCAAGAGGCGCTGGAATATCTGGATCAGATCGAAAAAACCATGGATGTCGATGTGGGGGATCAGCGCAATATTGCCATGCAAAAGGCGAAAATGGCAGCCGAACAGCAGGATATGCCAAAAACCATTGAATCGCTGGAACGGGCAAAGCAGGTTTCGCTGGCACTGGGGGAACCGTATTTGGACTGTGAATCCACCTATATGCTGATGAACTGCTATCTGGCGGAAAAACAGTTCGAAAAGGCAAAAGAAAATGCCGAGCTGCTGCAGCGGCAGGAAACGCCCAATCAGTTCAGTGTGACGGCATGGTATTATCTGCCGTATATCCTCAAGAACATGGGGCTGCAAGCGCAGGCAGAGCCGCTGTATCAGCAGGCGCTGGAAAAGTATCGTGCGCTTTCGCTGGAAAATCCGGGCAGCATGGATTTTTATGTGTTTCGCATTTTGTGCCTGCGTGATATGAAGCAGTTTGATAAAGCACTGGAGCTGTGCGACTTTTTGCTGGAAGTAAAGGGCGAAGAGCCGGAAGCCCACACGGTAAAAGCAGTGGTTCTTACCGAAATGGGCTGTGAAGAACAGGCAAAGGAAGAACAGAAAAAAGCACAGCAGCTCGGCGGTTCCTTTAAAAACCTCTTGACAGCGGTGCAAGCGTAAAGAAAGCAGGTGCGCAAATGAGTTTGAAAATCGATCTGCAAGCACTTGCCGCAGCCCAATCGGCCTATGCGGCCCAGGCCCAGGCACTGGACGGGCTGAACGAGAGCTTGAATAGTGCAATATCAGAATTGAGAACATCATGGGATTCGGATGCAGGCAAAGAGTTTTTTTCAAAATTTGATGATTCCTTCTGCAAAAACCTGACGCTGTATACCAGGGTGGTCGAGCATATGGCAGATAACATAGGGAAAGCAACAAAAGAATACGCCCCCCTTTTTGAACAAGCCGAACAGCTGAAGCTGGAGTTTGAATAAACGGGGTCCAAGCAAAAACAGCTGTTCCTAAAAATTTTGTGTCCGCGGCCAAAAGGCCAATTTCATATTTAACAAAAACAAACAAGATAAGGAGTTTTTATTATGGCACAGATTCGTATTACCCCGCAGGAACTTCGTGATACCGCAAGCTTTATCGCAGATAAAAGACAGAGCCTGATCGACGAAGTGGAAGTGCTGCACACCCGCATCAACGATATGACAGCCAACTGGGAAGGCGCGGCACAGAGCGCTTTTGTGGAAACCTTTGAAAAAGACCTGTATCCGGTTTTGAGCAAAACCATGCCGGAAGTGCTGGAAGGCATCATGAATCAGGCAAAGGGCGCTGCCGATACCTTTGAAGAAACCGACAACAAGATCGCAGATGCCTTCCGCGGCAAATAACAAAACATAGAGCAGGAGACAGTGAAATGGCACAGATCCGTATTACTCCGCAGGAGCTTCGCGACACGGCCAGCTTTATCGCCAAGAAAAAAGAGACTGTGATCCAAGAAGTGCAAGCGCTGCACACCCGCATCAATGATATGACAGCCAACTGGGAAGGTGCCGCACAAAGCGCTTTTGTGGAAATCTTTGAAAAAGACCTGTATCCGATTTTGATCGAGAAGGTTCCGCAGGTTCTGGAAGGCATTGAGTGCCAGACAAAGGGCGTTGCGGATGCCATTGAAGAAACCGATAATCAGATCGCGCAGGCGTTCCGGGAAAGCAAATAAAACGGCAAAGCGATAAAATGATAAGCATAGGAGAATCGAACCATGGAAAACACACTAACTGTTCAAAGCCAAACTCTGGTGCAGCCAAGCCGGGGACGCCGAATCTTTACCAAGATCCTGTGGGTGTGTGTGATCTTTTTGATCGTTTCGGCGGTGGTCTCCTTTTTTACAATGGGGTTCAATATGAGTGCACTGCTCAGCTGTTCGCTGGCGGCCATGGTTCTCAGCCGATTTACAACGATGCCGCAAAGCGTGCCCCATTATGAATCGGATTTGGCACAGATCTCGTTTGAGCCGGATGCACTGAACATCCGCTACCAAAGATCCGGCAGCACCGGTGTTTCCGTTTTGTACCGCGATATCACAGCCGTGGAATACAGCGGCCAGCTGCATTGCTTTCGGCTGGCATTCACCCGCAAGGTGGAAGGTACATCCAATGGAGAGTATCATTTGCTGTATATGGAAGATGAGAGAGTGCCTGCATTTGAAAAAATGCTGACAGAATATGCAAAAATTCCGGTACACAATGTGAAGTGATTGCAGTCTGGAGCCGATCTGCACATACAGCGGCAGATCGGCTCTTTCTATGAACATTCCACCCGTGTCCGAATAGGGATGAAGGAGCAAACCATGGCGAAATGGAAGCAGCTGTTTTCCGGGGGACTGAAATATAAAGTCGAACCGGAATACATGATCTCGCAATATGAGCTGAACCGGCTGAAAATGCAGCCCTTTGAAAATCTGCTGGAGATCGAAAGCGCGAAAAGCGATGAATTGATTTTCAAGCTGCCCGGCACAAAAACATTGGCGCAGGAACTGAAAATGAGCATCGATGCATCGCGTCTTTCGCAAATCATACAGCAGGTGCTGCAGCTGTCGCAGCTGCTGGCGAAAATTGATTTATCCATGCAGAGAACCATACTTTCGCCGGAGTACATCTATGTAGAAGGCCGCGAAAAAACGCTCAAGTTTATCTATCTGCCGGTGAACGGCGAGCGCATGGGATATGACGAGGTCTTGTTTGTGAAGGATTTGATTTTACAGGCACGGCTGAACGGAAGTGCCCGCCTGCGCTGGGATGCGTGGGCAAAAAAGCTGCATCCGGGCGGCAGCTATGATGATTTGCTGGCGTCAATGCCGACGGAGGATGCGGCAAGGCCGGCGCAAATCAAACGGCAGGAGGACGAGGAAGCAAAAACCTCGCTGGAAGAAGGCGAACGCCTGAGCGATGTTTTTGAAAACTGGGCACCGCAGCACCGGTATGCGCCCGATGATGCCGGCGAAGCCCCCACCGGGCTGGAGCAAAACAGCTTGATCACAGACGATTGGCAACGGCAGGCGCGGTGGAACGGCGAAGAGGAAGCCCCCACGGGGCTGGAGGAAAGCCAAAGCCTGGACGGAATGGACAAAAGGGACGGAACTTTTTTTGAATCGCTCAGTGAGCGCGCCAGCAATACGATGACAGCACGGCTCACGAGCCTTGCCACCGGAGAATCGGTGATCATTCCCTCCGGCAGCTTTACCTTGGGACGAAGCCAGCAGCGCGCAGATTATTGCATCGCCAACAACAGCGTCAGCAATATTCATGCAACCATTCTCAAAAACGAAAAGGGCTGCTTCATCAAAGATAATCATTCCACGAACAGCACCTATGTGGATGGCGTGCGGGTGGACCCGGACGGGGAGCCGATCCGCCTGAACGACGGATGCATCATACGGCTGTGGACGTTGGAATATCGATTCAGCTTAACATAAGGGACAGGATCATGCAGTATCTTATCAATGCCGCCACGGATGTGGGCAGCACACGGGAAAATAATCAGGACAGCATTGTAATCCAGCTTGCGCAAAACGGACAGCACACATTTGTGCTGGCGGCCGTGTGCGATGGCATGGGCGGCCTGGCATGCGGCGAAGTTGCCAGCACCACGGTGGCCTGTGCGCTGAAACGCTGGTTTGCACAGCAATGTGCTGCGGTGCAGCCGCAGACTTCGATCCACACGCTGTGCAGCAGCTGTGCCGCCATGCTCGCGCAGCTCAACGAAAGATTGAAGGAATACGGCATCCAAAACAAAACCGTCATGGGCACCACGATGTCCTGCTTGCTTGCATGGGATGATGCCTATGCGATCCACCACATTGGGGACAGCCGCATTTACAAAATCACCCAAACGGCGCAGCAGCTCACGGTGGATCATACCACAGCGCAAAAAAGGCAGGACGCAAACCAAACCCGGATGCACGCCGTGCCGGGCGAAGGCGCAAGCAAGCTGACGCAGTGCATGGGGGCATCCAAACGGTATGAGCCGCAGACCGGCTTTGGAACGGTGCAGAAAAACGATGTTTTTTTGCTTTGCTCCGATGGGCTGCGCCATCGGCTGACAGAGGATGAGCTGGCAAAGCGTTTTGCGGCCGGGGTGCTGACAACCGAGCAAACGATCAAAGACCAATGCGAACAAGCGATCCGATGTGTGCTGGAACGGGGCGAAAAAGATAATATTTCCGTTGCAGTCATCAAAGCAAAGTGAGGGAAAACCAGTGCTGAAAATTGGAACCGTGCTGGATGGCAAATACGAAATCATCAAGCAGATCGGCAAGGGCGGCACCTCGCTGGTATATTTGGCGATGAACCAAAAGCTCAACCAGCAGTGGGTGATCAAAGAGATCCGCAGCGAATTGGATATGGCATCCAAAAACCGCATGCTGCAGGAAGCCAGACTGATGATGACGTTCGATCATCCGGCAATCCCGCGTATTGTGGATATTTTGGAAAGCACCTATATCGTTATGGATTATGTATCCGGGCAGTCGCTTGCACATGAGCTGAAGGAAAAAGGCCCCATACCGCAGGAAACGGTGGTCGAATGGGGCAAGCAGATCTGCAATGTGCTGATCTATCTGCATTCGCTGAACCCGCCGATCATTTATCATGATCTGAAGCCGGGCAATATCATCCTGAAAATGCCCGAGCAAAACCTGAAGCTCATCGATTTCGGGGAAGCGCGCAAATGCATCCACGGAAATGCGGTGGGCGGCGGCAAAACAAAAGAGTATGCAGCCCCCGAACAGCAAACCCGTTCCGGCACCGATGCCCGCACCGATATCTATTGCTTTGGCACCACGTTGTATCGGCTTTTGACCGGGCAGTTTGTTCCGCCGTATCCCGAACCGGTCGGCTCGGCGCGGGAGCGATTCCCCGATCTTCAGATTTCCAAGGGAATGGATAACATCATCAAAAAATGCACCGAGCCTTTGCCGGAAAAGAGGTTTCAATCGGCACACGAGCTGATGCAGGCACTGGAAAACATCAATTTGTGGGATGATGACTACCTGAAAAAGCAAACCGGAAAAATCAAGCTTTGCGCCGGTACGGCGATCGCCTCGGCGGTGCTGGTGCTTTTGGGCATCGGGTTTGCCGGCAGCGCAGCATATTGGAAGCGCCAAAATTATGACAGCCTGATAGCAACCGAAGCAGCACTGGGATATGAGATCCAAATCGACCATTATCTCGAAGCCGTGCAGCTCAACGGCAAAGATCCCAGAGCCTATGCAAGAATGGTGCAGGCATATCAGCAGCGCGGCGTTTTCGGTGATGAGGAAAGCCAGCAGCTGGGCAATGCCTACAATGCCAATAAGCATGATTTTGATATGAAAAATCCCGATATGGTGGAATTGAACTACCAGATCGGCCAGCTGTATTTTAATATGTATTCGGGCGACAGCAACTCGTTCCGCGCGCGCATCCAAAAAGCCCACAGCTATTTTGGGTATGTTGTGGATTTTGGCACCCCCGCCGATCCGCACTATTCGATTGCCAGCAGCTATAATACGCTGTGCCGCTTTTTTATTGATTTTGTGTTGAATGACAACAGCGTGCTGGAACCAACGAAAGCGGATTATCAGGGGATGCTGGATGCCATTTACGACTGCATGCAGGATATGCAGGCGTATCATTCCAGTGATGCTGCCTATACCCGGCTCACACTGTACCAAAAGATACTGGATACCGTCAACGCCAATGCGCGCGGGTTTGCGCACAGCGGCATCGAGCAAAAGGATGTGGCAGATATGGTAACGACACTATGCCAAGCGGTGCAACAAGAAAATGTGACACGAACCGTTTCGGTGGAAATGCAGGAAAAAATAATCCGGCAGGCGGCTGGCATCGTGGAAAATATCGCACGCGAATATGACAGCTTAAAGCGGGGGTGATTGAAATGGCGGGTATATTTTCCGTGGTTTCCCTTATCTGCTTTTTGCTGGCAGCGGTACTTTTGATCGTGGCAGTCTCGCTTTTTTTTGTACTGGATGTGCGGGGAGTCTATGCCGAAGTCCGCAAGCGCAGCACCGTACAGCCCGCAGCAAAAAGAAAAGGGAAAAAAGCAAAAGCAAAGCAACCCCCTGCGCAGATCCCGGCCGAGCAGCCCACGCAGATCGAAGACGAAGCCGTTACGGTAATGGAAAACGGCCAAATCGAGCGCGACCCGCTGGTGGGCGTGTACGAGCCCGGCACCGAGTTGGATGCCGAGGAAAGGACCATGCCGCAGGAAATGCCCACAGCCTTGGAGGATGCGGGGCAGATGCCGGCAGGAATGCAGCGCGCGTTCTGGCGCGGCGGCGCACCGGAACCGGAACAGACCCAGCCGGCAGCCGTGCAAAGCGGCTTCGAGCTGCGGCGGGATATCTTGCTTGCCGATGAAAACAATGCGCTCACAGAACTGATCGCATTCTGAAAAAGCATTTTTGTAAAACGTCTAGAAAGGGAATCGAAGATGAAGCAACATAAAACCACACGGGTGCAGCGCATCATTGCAATGCTGTGCACGCTGACGATCCTGCTGTCGATCGGCACCGTTCCGCTGGAAGCTTTGGCGGTTGGGGCAGTAAACGAAAGAAGCCGGACAAACTGGCAGGAACGCTCTGTGCGAACCGAAGGGCAGCCGGAGCAAACGGCGCAGGAACCCGACCGGCCGAAGGATATCCCGATCACGGACATCACGGATCCGGTGAATGAATACACGCTCGACCTGAGCGACCCGGAAAAAATCAGCGTTCAGCTCACCCCGGCGGTTGCGCCGCAGGGATATACCGAACAGCTGATTTGGGCCAGCCAGCCCAGTGATATTGTGTACGTCAAGCAGGACGGCACGATCACGGCAGCTGCGCCGGGGGATGCCACGGTGACTGTGTCCGCGCACAGCAGCCCGCAGATCAAAAAGGAATATGCGATCCATGTGGTGAAAAGTGTGACTTCTGTGGAGCTGAACCAATATACGCTGCAGATGAAGCCCGGGGATGTTTTCACACTGGAAGCGACCGTAGTGCCGCAGGATGCCACGGATGCCGCCGTTGTCTGGGAAAGCAGTCCCCAGGGGATCGTTTCGGTGGAGCACGGGCGCGTGCAGGCATTGGCAAACGGCACCGCCAAGATCACAGCCACAGCCGGCAACAACGTGCAGGCGGTGTGCGAGGTTTCGGTTACAACAGCCGCGCAGAGCGTGACCATTGAAAATAAACCGGTGCAGGATCAAATGGTGTACGGCAGCACCCACAAGCTCACCTGCCGGGTAGAGCCTTCCACCGCATCCCAAACGCCGGAATGGGCTGTCGTAAGCGGGGATGCGGTTACGGTGGAGCCGAGCACCGGCCTGCTGACTGCGGTAAAAGCGGGAAAGGCGACGGTCAAGGTCGCAGCCGGAGCGGCTATGGATGAATATCAGGTGACAGTGCTGCCCAAGGTGATCCGCGTTACAGGCATTACGATGCAGGATAAGCCGTACGACGGCACCGCTGCCGTGCCCCAGACCCTGCAGGGGCAGGTGACCTTTGATGCCTTGGTGGGCGGGGATTCGATTGCATTGAGCCATGTAAAGTACGGCGATACTTCCGCAGTGCATGCGCAGGATATCCCAAGATACATCACAGTGGATCTGAAAGATGCCGTTCTGGATAATCCCAACTATATCCTTGATAAACAGGCATCCATTGCACAAACCAGCATTAAGATCGTCAAAAAGCAGCTGTCTGCGGCGGGGCTGACCGGAATTGATGGCACAGCACCCCGCTATACGGCGCAAACCACCTATGATGGCCTTACGGTTGCACTGGAGGGCATTGCGGATACGGACAGCTGGCTGCCGCGTGAAATACAAAACGTGACCGCCCGGGCAGACGACAGACCCGTGGTTTTGCCGCAGGGCAGCCCGGTGCAGCTTCAGTATGACCGTGCCGATACCAAGGCCTATCAGGAAAACTATATCCTGCCGTCCGACGCGCAGCTGCTGCTGGCACCGGCCGAGCTTTCGGCGGATGTTCTGGGCGGCACCAAGGAATATGACGGCACAGTCAGTGCGGCACAGGAGTTCAGCGCACAGCTGTATGATGTGCTGGGCGATGATGAGGTCATCCCCGTGGTTGCCAACAGTGCCTATCTGGATGCAAACGTATCGCAGGAAGCTCCGATCACGGCGCAGGTTTCGCTGGAAGGGGCAGATTGTGCAAACTATACGCTGCCCGGCGCGAACATCCGCTTTATCCCAGGGAAAATCACAAAAACCGATCGGTCTGTCGTGCTTCAAGTCAGCATCAATCCGGATGTGGCAGACCCCGATACCCGTTTGAACGTAGAGATCGATGCAAAAGGCCGGCTCGATCACAAGGGAAAGGCCGCCCGATTGAACGGCAGTGCCGTGGTAAACTACCAAACCCCAAACGGCGCACAGCAGGTGAGCACCGAAGTAAGGGACGGCAAGGGCCAGGCGGTGATTCTGGCCATGCCCGGCGAGCAGATGGTGGAGGTCGTGTTCACCATTGCCGAAAATGAGCTGAATTATCAGGGAACCCACACCCAAACGGCTGTGTACAACAAAGGCTATCAGGTGCAGGAGCTGAAAGGAGAACCGGTAAAATCGGCGGTTTACGGCACCCCTGTAAAGCTGGAGCTGCAGGCGGTGGAGCAGACAAGCGAGGCTCCCACGGGTGCTTCGATTACTTATGCCAGCAACAATACGGCGGCGGCCGTGATCGACAGCAAAACAGGCGAGATCCGTGTGGTGGATGTCGAGGCGGCCCGGGAGGATGGCTATCAGGTTATCTTTACGGCCAAGGCCGAAGCAGTAGCAGGCAAATACAACGGTTCGTATTTGTACGAATATCCGGTTGCTTTGGAAAAAAGACAGGTCACACCCAGCATCCAATGCGCCGAAAAAAGCTATGACGGCACCAACACCGCATATGTTTCGGGTAAGCTGGAAGGCCTTGTGGAGGGGGATGAAGCAGTCGGCCTTTCCAATACCGACGACGGGCAGCTGAAGGGCGCATATGAAAAATCCGATGTGGGCACCTATCGGGTCACCGCCGAAGGATTGGTGCCTTGCGGCGAAACCAAAGACAAGGTGCCGGGGGAAAACAACTATACGCTTGCCGTCACTGCGGCTTCCTGTGAAGGTACGATCGTGCCGCGGGACATCAGCCAAAACGGCGATGCAGAGCTGACACTCAAGCTGGATGGCGACGGGTTTATGTATTATACCGGCACACCCCGCAGGCCGCGCGCTGCCGTAACGATCGACCTGAATCAAGATGGCCGAAAAGAAACGACCCTGTGGGACACAACCGATTATACTTTGGAATATGCCGATCATACGGACGTAAGCATAAACGGCGCAAAAGTGAAAGTGACAGGCACCGGCAATTATACCGGCGAGCTGACGGCAAGCTTCAGCATCCGTTATAAAAAAGTGCCTTCGGATGCCGTTTTGCTGACGGTAAAAGGCCGCAATGGCGGAAAACCCGCGCCGGAACGCCGCTACCCCCAAGATGCCCAAAACGGAGAACTGTGGTATAACAGTGACATCGAGATAACGGCTGCCGAAGGATATACCTTTGATGACCAAAAGCCCACGACCGGAACACAGCTGTTCCAAACCAAACGCTACACGCAGGATGGGCTGGATATTTTTGAAAACACCCATTTTTATGTGCGCGAAGACGTAACCGGGCATGTCTTTCGCATCCGGCTCGGTGATCAAATCCATATCGACCGCGTTGCGCCCAAGCTGACGCAGGTGATCAGCACCGTCAGCGGCGGGCAGTATCCCGAAGGGGATTATTACAACACCTCGTTTACCACGACCTTTGTGGTGGAGGAAGAAAACTATAATAAAGAAGGAATCAACAGCGCCTTCCGGGTACAGGCCGGAACGGATGTGCAGACGTATCAGGATGCCCCGGTGCAAACCGTGGTTTCGGCGGATACACGGCAAAAAAACAATATCAGCGTCACGGTGGATGCCGGCAGCGGCATCATTGCAGGAGAAACCCATATCCCTTATGTTGTGGTAGTAGACCCGGCGGGCAATCCGCTTGTTGTGGGCGAAGGGGTGGATGCGGATTGCAAGGACGGCAAGGCGTTCGCAAAGACCAAAAAGATCGTGGATACCAAACCGCCCGAAGCAGTCATCCGCTATCCACAGCTGGATGCCGTCCATTATTATGAGAACGAGGCCTATTACAACACCGATCTGGTGGCTTCGTTTGCCTTTACCGATGAAAACGGGATCGATCTGCAAAGGGTGAAAAAGGTGGCCGAGGTAACGCACGGCAGCCAATTTGCCCCCGTGGACGCCAGCCCATCCGGCGAACAGGATACCATTACGGTACCGGCTGTGCAGGAGAACAACGGCCATTACCAGTTCGGGGCATATGGAACGGATAAGGCGGGCAACCCCCTTACGGTCAAGGAAATGCAGACACAGCCGGCGCAGGAAGGGGCTGCGGCTCCAGCCGTGATCACACATTCACTCACCGCCAAAGAACCCAGCATCTATCACAAAGTGCTGGATACGATCGCGCCGCAGGCTGTGCTGACGATCGATGCACATGATGCCCTGCGCAAGCACCTGCAGCCCGAATACAATCACCGCTATTATTTCAATGACCGGTTCGATGCACAATTCAGCATCACGGAAACCAATTACGATGCTTCCAAGGTGACGGTGCGGTATGGCCAGGTAAACAGCATTGAAGTGATGGACAGCGGCAACACGCTCAGCACCCAAAAGGTGGAGCCCTGCGTGGAGCTGCACACCCAGCAGACCGAAAGCCCCTATCGGTACACACAGTCTGCGGGCAGCGATGGGGTGTATGTGTTCGATATCAAGGGCGTGGATCGTGCGGGAAATCCGATCGAAATGGACGGTTCGCTGCTGGAAAACAGCATCGAAACGCAAGCCGAGGATAAAACAGCGCACAGTGAAGAGCCGACCCGGCGCTTTACCTCGTATGTGATAGCACAGGATAAGATCAATCCCGTCTTGGATATTTTCATGAGGGATGAAAACAACAACGGCAACGGCTATAACCCGCAAACAGGCAATTTCTTTGAAGCAACGCTGTTTACCAGCGGGGATGCGGCGCAGCCCGATTTGTATCAGATTCATACAAATTGGCCGTACCGTTCCAGCAAAACCGCTGAATTCGGCTTTACCACCAACGATCAATCGCCGGTTGCCGTTATGTACACCGTGGATTCCAGCGCGCCGCAAAGCAGCTTTGCCTATAAGCCGCAGGGTCTGGAAGGCTATGCAGGCACCGGCGGCACCGCACCCAAGGATGTGTATCACGACGGACTGTCGGGGATTCGATCCATTGTGGAAAACGAGCAGGTTCTGCAGATCGGCACGCTCATGGCAGAAGATCTTGCCGGCAACAAAGTCAGCTATGTCAAGCACGAGCAGGAAAACCGCATCTATTTCGATGTGCAGGCGCCGACCGATGACCAGCTGCAGCCGGTCATTCGCCTGCGCTGCCCCGACCCGGCAGCATACAATACGCAAAGCCATAGGCCGTCGGAAAAGGCGGGGCTGTACCGGGATACCGTGGTCATCGAGGCAGATGTTATGGATCCGTACACCGCGCCAAAGCAAGACGAATATGCGAAGGGCACGGGACTGTACCGCGTATACTATCAGGTGACCGTCCGCGGTTCCGAAGCGGCCGCGCAGAATGTGAGCATCCAAACCAGCAGCGGAAAACCCGTTGCAGCCGGGCCGGATGGCGTGTTCTATGTGGATTACAGCACCACAGGGCAAAGCGGGCCGGTGCAGGGCAGTGAAGTGCTGACCGAGCAAGATACGCTGACGTTCACCTTTGACCCCAAAACGGCGGATGGCGTTTTCAACTGCAACAGCATCGAGCTTTCCGTGTGGGCGGTGGATAATGCAAACAATGGCATACACCAGCACAACAAGGCGAGCTATACTTTCGGCATCGATGTGACACAGCCGGTCATTGCCGTTCGATATGATAACAATGATGCGCTCAATGACAAGTATTTCAAGAACGACCGCACGGCTGTCATCACGGTGACCGAGCGGAACTTCGACCCTTCCAAAATCGAGATCGCCACCGAAAGCGGCGCGCGCAGCGCATGGACGTATCATGCCGGAGCGGCTGTCAACGGGGATCAGGATCAGTGGAGCTGCACCGTGGATTATACGGCGGATGGAGTGTATACCCTGAGCGTATCCGGGGAAGATCAGCTGGGGCTGCCGGCCGCTTCGATCACATACGAAGGAGCGGCTGCGCAAAACTTTGTGCTGGATAAAACGGCTCCGGTGGTTCGTGTTTCGTTTGATAACACCGATGTGCGCAACGGCAAATATTATAACCGCAGCCGCACGGCCGCAGTGGAAGTGGACGATGTGAACTTTAACGGCGTCAACGAGATCCAAGTGGCGGCACTGCTGGGCGGTGCGGCACCGCAGGTGGCGTTTGCCGGGAAAACAGCGGTTGTGCCGTTTGAAGCGGATGGAACTTATTCCATGAGCGGTACGGTAACGGATATGGCCGGCAATCGTTCCGAAGGCTTTTCCGTGGAAGAATTTGTGATCGACAAAACAGCACCCGAGCTGGAAATCGAGGGGGTGCAGGATGCGGCGGCCTATGCGGATGTGATCCAGCCGCGCGTTGTGTTCCGCGATCAAAACTATGATGCCGGAACCACATCCCTGCTGCGTTCGGTTTGGAACCGGCACGGCGAAGATGTGTCGCAGCAAATTGTCCCTGTGCCCAGTGTGGCATCGGCGGAAAACGGAGTGGACAGCGGCGTGCTTGCCTATGAGGATCTGGCACATGTGCCGGAAAACGATGGCCTTTATACACTGACAGCGACGGTCACGGATCTTGCCGGGAACGCTGCGGAAAAGACGGTCCGCTATTCGGTGAACCGTTTTGGCACGGTGTATGTGTACAGCCCTGCGCTCAAGGAAATGATCGGGCAATATCGGCAGGAAGCGGGACAGGAGCTGTACATTATGGGCTATAATGTCACGCCGCTGGTAGAAGGCACAGCCAAAATGCAAATCACCTGTGACGGCGCCATGCTGGAAACGCAAAGCGGCACCCAAGCGCAGCCGCAGCCGCAAACCTCGCAGGGCGGCTGGCATGCGTATCGCTTTGATATCAGCCCGGAGGATTTGAAAGCAGACGGCCGCTATGAGATCACCGTATCGGATAAAGATCAAAGCGGCAATACCAAAACCAATGCCGATGATCCGATTTGGTTCTATGTGGATGCAACCAAGCCCGCCCTGGACAGTGTGGTGGGGCTGGAAAACAGCATTGTAAATGCAAAAGAGCACACCATTCGCTATATCGCCAGCGATGCGGTCGCCATGAAGAGCATTGAGGTGTATGTAAACGATGCGCTTGTGCAGACCGTGGATCGATTCGACGGGGCAGCCTATGAGGACAGCTTCACGGTTCCTGCCGGTGTGCGTCAGAAAGTGCGCATGGTGCTGACCGATAAAGCGGGAAATGTGCTGGATACAGACCGCGACGATTTTGCACCGTCTTATCCATTTCACCGGGAGCTGACGGTATCCACAAACTTTTTCGTTCGCTGGTATGCCAATGCAGCGGTGTTCTGGGGTTCGATCGCTGCCATAGTATTGGTAACCGCCGGCTTGATTGTGCTGCTGTTTGCAAAACGACGCAAAAAAGAACAAGCAGCCGAATGATCGTGCCCGCCGGCATACGGCACAGCATAACACCCAAAGCCGTGCTTCGGCCCCGGCGGGGCGGCAAGGCATTGGAACGCTGATGCAATCAAATGCGAAAAGCGGTACAGCGGATGCTGTACCGCAGAGGCTGTCGAAAAAGTTCGACCGCCTCTGAAGGACACCGGGCGCACATTTTGCGCACAGCGCAAAAGATGCTTTCCGGTTTCCCTCAGTACTCCTTTCCGGCGAAAAAAGGCCCTGTTTTGCGCACTGCGCACACAAAACAGGGTCTTTTTTCTGTCAGGGTGTTCTCATTCCCGGTACATGCCCGGGAATGAGAACGTATTTTATTTTCTCCTTTTTCCGTATTGGGGGGTATCTGCAAGCTGAGCGGCACGGCGGGCACAGGCTTACAGCAAGCGTTTGCAGCGCGAAAGCCGAATTGACTTTACCAATCGGGAAACTTATAATAAAAACAAAAACAACGCGTAAAAGCCGGGAGAAAAACATGGTCACACTGATCCTTGAAAAGGAAAAAGACAATAGCCGAACCCTGCGCCGGATGCTTTTTGCAGCACATCAGGAGGAATCACAGGTGCTGACTGCGTATTCGGAAAGCAAGGTGACTTCGATCGAAGAAAAAATCGATCTGGTCATTTGCGATATTGCGTTTCTGCGCGAACCGGATGCGCCGTGGAAGGAGATCCTGCGCAAAAAAAATCCGCTGATGCAGCTGGTGGTATCCGGCCCGGCACTATCCGGGCAGGATATCAGAAGGGCGATGCAGTGCGGTGCAACCGATTATCTGCCAAGGCCGTATCAGCAGGATGTGCTGCGCTCGGTGCTGGATCGCTGCGGACAGGAACAGGTGGTGCGCAGGAATGTGCAGCAATTCATCCAAAGCGGAAAGTACTGGCGGCAGAACCAGATCTATGTGCATGAATTGTTCTGGAAGAAGCTGTGCCTGAACCGATTCCCCGCAAATCCCGATGAAATCGAAGAAGCGGCATTTCGCGTGGACATTGCGCTGGATAAGGATGCCTATTTCAAAATCATGGTGCTTACCATGAAAAACCAAAGCGAAATGTGGAATTCCATGGGCGAGGGAGCCTGTCAGGCAGCGCTGCAGAAGCTGACGCGCATGACGCTGTTTGAAGACCCGGATTTTGCCCGCGTGATCGTGATTTACAGCCGGATCGTGGTCGTTTTGGAACAGCAGGAATTTGAAAGTGCAGAGAGCCGATGCAGACGGCTGGTGCAGCGCTGCGGGCAGGAGCTGGGGGCGGAGCTGATCTGCTATATCGGCACGCCGGTTTTCTGCGAAGGCATTGCGGAAGCATACAGCCAGCTGCTTGCGTACAGCAAGGACGACGTGCTCAAGCAAAACGGAGTGGTGTATGTCGATAAGCGCAAGCGGGGAGAAAATAAGATCGTGCTTCCGGCGGCATGGGGCGATCTGCTGTATTCCAATCAGCCGCTGGCGCTTGTGACCAGTGTGCGAAGCTTCCTGACACCGCTGGCGCAAAGCGGCCAGCTGACCGAACAGAATTTCCGTATTTTTCAGCAGGATCTGCTGCAGCTGTTTTTTTCCTATATGGAACGCAAGGCGCTGCGTGCGCATGAGCTGTATGATAACGATGAAATATACAAGCTTTACAAGGTTGCCATTTTATCCATTGACGGCATGTGCCTTTGGGTGCGAAAGTGCGTGGAATACATCACAAAAGGGATGTGCGATGAGAACGCATCGGAAAACAAAAAGGTGATTTCCGGCATCAAAAAGTTTATCCACCTCAATTTGAGCGAGGCGATCTCTCTGCCGGAAATCGCAGAGGCCGTGCATCTAAGCCCGGATTACGCGACAAAGATATTCAAAAAAGAAACAGGGATCACGATTAAAGAGTATCTGATTCAGGAACGCATGGAGCAGGCAAAGAAGATGCTGCTGGCGCAGAATGCCACAGTCAGCGAAATTGCACTGGAGGTTGGATACAGCAATCTTTCTTATTTTATCCGGGCGTTCCGCAGCTATTTCCATATCACGCCCAAGCAGTTCCAAAAGCAAAAAGACTGAAAATTGATACTCCTAAACCGGAAAAGTGCCATTTTTCGATGCAGATTGTCGAAAGTGGCACTCTTTTTTTGTTTAGTCTGGATAAAAGGTCGGATTCTGAACACTTTTTGCCCCGAAAAGAGGAGATGCAGCAAGCGCAGTTTGTTATACTTTTAAGGGGAACAACTCATTGCCGTTCGGACCCGCTGCCATGGGGTCGGAATGTGCGGTTCATGCTGCGGGATCCCGGCAGGATGAACCCGGGCAGTGAAAAAGCAATGTCATCGCCCGAACAAAGAAAATGCGGGACTGTGATGAAAAAGGGAAAGTTTTCGGATGAGCGGTATGCTCAGAAAGCAAGGGAGATGTGAAGCAAGTGAAACGGATTCCAAAATTGATTCTCTGCGATGTAGACGGAACGCTGATCGACGCAAGTGAACAAATCACCCCGGCCTTTGATGTCCTCAAGGAGCTGATCGAGACAAATCATCTGCATTTTTCGCTTGCCTCCGGACGTTGTCTGGAGCTTGTGCAGAAATACATCCAAAAGCTGGATATTCAAGATCCGGTTTTGATCAATAACGGCGCAGGTGCCCGCTGGAATGGGAATGTGCTGTGGGACGATTGGTTCGATGCCAAATATGCGAAGGAGGCCGTACAGGCTGCTGATGCACTGGATATGGCGGTTTTTATGTGCTACGGCGATTATGAGCTGGCTTATAAATACAACGGATACATCCAGCGTGAAATCGAAGTGTTTGGCCGATACAATCGGTTTTATATTCCACTGGAATCGGAGTGGGAGACGCTGCAGCTGGAACGGATCATGCTTACCGATCCGCAAAAACCCGGTCGGATCGACCGGCTGCTGCCGTATCTGACACAGTATGAAGATCATTTCAAGGTGATTCGCTATGATGATCGTCATATTGATGTGATGAAAAAAGGTGTTTCGAAGGGCAGCGGTCTGCACCGGCTGGTACAGACACTGGGCATCCGCATGGAGGATGTCATGTTCATTGGCGATGGCTTGAATGATATGGAAATCATCCGGCAGGCGGGCATCGGGGTGGCGGTTGGAAACGCACATCCAAAGCTCAAGGATGCAGCAGACTATGTCTGCGCTTCAAGTCATACCGAAGGGGTCGTGGAAGCGATTCGTCGTTTCTGTATGGAAAGGGCTGTGTAAAGGAGTATCGCAACATGAAGCTCAATAAAAGACGCACGAAGCGTCGATTCCAGATTCAGCCGTATTTGTGGCTGCTGCCGGCTATGATCGTTTTTACCGTGTTTACTTTTATTCCGTTTGTACAGACGATTTACCGCAGTTTGTTCATTGTCAATTCCATGGGGGAAATCAAGAAGTTTGTCGGGTTTGAAAACTATCTTTTCATCCTGCAGGATGAAAAGTTCCGCATCGCAGTCAAAAACACGCTGCTGTTTATGGTGCTGACCGTACCGACTTCGAAGATCCTGGGTTTTCTTTTGGCGATGCTTGCCAATAAAAAGCGCAGATTCTCGGCGTTTTATGAAACAAGCTTTGCCCTGCCTATGGCTATGGCAACTTCCGTCATTGCCATGATTTTTCAGCTGCTTTATGTTTCCCCTTTGGGGATGATCAACGGATTGACGGGGCTGAAAATCGGCTGGCTGACGGATTCCCGATATGCGCTGTTTGCCGTGGCGGTCGTACAGATCTGGCTGTCTACGGGATATGCGTTTGTGTTTATGCTTTCGGCCGTCCGAGCGGTGCCCAAAGAAGTGCTGGAAAGTGCGGATATTGACGGCGCAGGGACGTGGAGAAAGATGATTTCGGTCTATCTGCCGCTTACGACCCCGACGCTGTTTTATTTGATCGTTACCGATCTTGCGTACAGCATGATGGTCATGGGCCTTGTCAACGTCCTGACAGCAGGCGGGCCGAATAATTCGACGCTGACGCTCATGCAGTATATCTATCAGCAGTTTGCCGGTGCAGGCAACTATACCAATGCCAACCCGGCAGCCGTGCTTACCTTCCTGATGACACTGGTCTGCACTCTTTTGGCGTTTGCCTGGGAAAAGAAGGGAGTGCATTATCAATGAGAAAAAAAGATACACTTACGGATCTGTGCATGCAGGCCTTCTGCATCCTGTGCGCGCTGATGATCCTGGCGCCGATCCTTTATGCGGTCAGCGTTTCCTTTATGCGGCCGGGGGATATCCTTACGACGTCGCATCATATCCTGCCGCCGGAGCCGACGCTGGAAAACTACATCCGCGCACTTACGGCAACGCCCATTATGCGCTACATGTTCAATTCCTTTCTGATTGCGCTGGTGTGCAGCCTTTCGCGCGTATTGGTGGGAGCCTGTGCCGCATTTGCGTTTTCCTTTTATGATTTCAAGGGAAAGAAACTGCTGTTTTTGATGACGCTTACCACGATCATGATTCCGCCCGATGTTTTGGTGGTGCAGAATTATGTGACAGTTTCCAAGATGCATCTGCTGAACACCTATATGGGCATCTGCTCGATTTTTTTGGTATCGGCAAACAATATCTTTATGCTGCGGCAGAATTTTCTGTCCTTTTCCCGTTCGCTGTATGAAGCGGCAAAACTGGATGGAACCTCGGACCTGACGTTTTTCCGGCGCATCCTGCTGCCGACCAGCAAGCCGGTGCTGTTTACGATTTTCATATCTTCCTTTGTGAATGTGTGGAATCAGTATGTATGGCCGATGCTGGTGGTGAACAAGACCGAAATGCGCACGATCCAGGTAGGCATCACCATGCTCAAGGATCGGGAATCTTCCGCCTTCGGCCCGGTTATGGCGGGCACAGTGCTGGCGCTGATCCCAACCGTGGTTGTGTTTGTGGTGTTTTTGAAAAAGATTGTTTCGGGCATGATGTCCGGTGCAATAAAAGAATGATTATTAGGAGGATCCCAATATGTTTCGCAAATTAGTGGCTTTGATTTTGACCCTGATTCTGGTGGTTTCGCTGGCTGCCTGCGCAGGCACCGGCAGCACCGATGCAGCCGGCACAGGCGATGGCGTTACCGAAATTACGTTCTGGCATTCCATGGACGGCATTCCCGGTTCGCTGGTTCAAAAACAGCTGGATGCTTTCAATGCAGGCATCGGCGCAGAAAAGAAGATCCATGTTACCGGTGTGTTTCAGGATTGGCCCGGCACCGATGCACTGACCGCGGCGATTTCCACCGATGATGCAGAAAACATGCCGGATGTGATCCAGCTGTACAGCGAAAATGTGGATCTGGTTGCGGATTGGAAACGCACCGAATGGGTGGAAGACTATATCGGCGGGCAGGGTTCCGCGATCACAAAGGAAGATCTGGTTCCCAATGCGGTATCGGCCTATACGCTCAACGGACGTCTGCTGGGCGCACCGTATGCCATTTCCACACTGGCACTTTACTACAATAAAGATCTGCTGGCACAGGCCGGATACGATGCACCCCCGGCTACGATTGCAGAAATGGCAGAGATGATGACCGCGATCAAGGAAAAGACACAGGCGGCTTATGCACTCAATGCCCGTATTACACAGTTTGAATTTGAAAGCTTTATTGCAACCCAAGGCAAGAACGGAACGTATTTCGGCAACAATGAAAGCGGACGCAGCGGCAAGATGACCGAACTTGCCTGCGAAAACGAAATCGATGCATTCCTGACCCAGTGGGACAAGGTGGTGAAAACCGGCGCGCTCAAGCCCACAAAGGACAGCATGAACGAAGAGTTTGCACAGGGGCTCAATGCCATGGCACTGATGTCCACATCCCAGATCCCGACGGTTACCGAGCTTGTGGGCGACAGCTTTGAATGGGGCGTTGCACCGATCCCGACTGTCAATGCCGATGACGTAGGCGGCGGCTTCCCTTCCGGCAGCGCATTGTTCATGATCGATCGCGATGATGAGGCAAAGCGGTTGGCTGCATGGGAATTTGTACAGTACATGCTTTCCGCACAGGCACAGTCCATGTGGCTGGACGGCTACTGCTATGTTCCGGTCAATGTGAACGCTGCCCAGACCGAGGAATACAAAACAGCGGTGCAGAACAATCCGCTTTTGGCCGTTCCGAGTGAGATCCTGCAAACCGTTCCGAATACGGTTGTGGCATCCTTCTGCCCCAACTCCAGCGAAGTGGGCGGTGTCATCAAGGATAAGATGATCGAGTTCGGAAACGGCAGCCTCACGAAGGAAGAGACGTTTGATGCCATTATGAATGGGATCGCTTCCGCATTCGAAAACTACTTCCGCGCGAATCCGATTGACTAATTGACAAAATAAAGGGGACGGGCCCTGATATTCAGGGCCCGAATTTTTATTATGCAGGAAAACAAGATACCCGTTATAATCGACTGTGATCCCGGCGCGGATGATGCGCTGGCGATTTTGCTGGCACTTTCCAGTCCAAAGCTGGAAGTGAAAGCAATCACTACCCTGTGCGGCAATGGGCCTTGCGTGCAAATGGCAAAGAATGCCGGCAAGGTCTGTGCGCTGGCAGGCCGCTTCGATATCCCGGTTTATGCAGGCGCAAACCAGCCTATGGAGCAGGAATTGAAGTTTACCACACGCTACTGCGGCGAAGACGGCTTGTGCGAATCCGGCCTTGCCGAGCACAATCAGCTGATCCGTCCGGAAAGTGCATTGGAATTTCTGGCAAAGCAAACGCAGCCGGTTACGATTCTGGCAATGGCCGGCCTGACCAATCTGGCACAGCTTATAACGCAGTATCCTCAGGCGGCAGAAAAAATCCGCGAAATTGTTTTTGCCGGGGGATATTTTGGGCTTAATCCAAAGCCGGATCGCGCCGAGTGGAATGTGCTTGTGGATCCGCAGGCAGCGCAGATCGTTTTTGAATCCGGTGTGCGCATGCGCTGTGTAGGGCTGGATGTGACAAATCGGCTGCAAGATGGCTTTGTAGAGCAGATCTTAGAAAATACCGCAGGAAAGATCCATGATTTTATGGATTCCTGCACGAAATATAATCGGAAAACGGGGCTTTCGGTGTACAGCATACTGGTGGATGGCATGGCAGCCGCCGCAGCGATCCGGCCGGATATCGCCTCGTTTGTGCCGGGCCGCGTACAGGTTTTTCCGCAATGCCGGGATGCCGGGCTGATGCGATTTGAAGCCTGTGAGCAGGGCTGGATCCTTGCGGCAGAAACCTTTGATTACGATGCCTATTTGACGATGATCCGGGAGATGATGAAATGATCTTATCCACTTCCACCAACCTTTATTGTGAACGGCCGGACGGGCGGGTGCTGCCGATCGAACAAACGCTGACCGCCGCTTCAAAAGCCGGGTTTCAAACCTTTGATATGAGCTTTTATGAGTACAGCTTTCCCGGCTCGCAGTTTCTGACAGAGGATTGGCAAGCGTGGGCGCAGACGATCTGCAATACGGCGCAAAAGCAAAATCTCAGGTTTCATCAGTGCCATGCGTACACCTATGATTTCCTGGATCCGACACTCACCGAGCAGCAGCGCCGTCGGCAGGAACAGCTGGTTTTTCGATCGATCGATTGCTGTGCTATGCTGGGGGCAAAAGTGCTGGTGACCCATGTCAGCACCGGCAGCCGGCTGAACTGCAGCAGGCTGCAGATGGAAGAATACAATCGGCGCTATCTGCGCAGCATCATGGACTATGCGGCAGAGCGCGGCATGAAGGTTGCAGCAGAAAATCAATATTCCGCGCAAGCGAAACCGACTGAAATATTTTATGCATCGCCCGAACAGATCGTAGAATTCGTCAACAGCTTTGAAGACGATCGCTTGGGCGTGTGCTGGGATTTTGAGCACGGGGCGATTATGGAGCTGGATCAGGGCGCGGCGGTGCGTACCTTGGGAAAACATCTTCTGGCAACCCACGTTTCCGATACCGTCAGCAAGACGTTTGAACCGTACATGCATGTGATGCCCTTTACCGGCATGCTCGATTGGCGGCCGATCATGAAGGCACTCAAGGAAATCGGGTATGAAGGGGCGTTTTCCTTCGAGGCGCACAATTTTCTGAAAAAGCTGCCGGATGAACTGACCCAGCCCGCTTTGGCTTTCAGCTATCAGATCGGAACCTATCTTATGAATCTGGCAGAATAAAGGCAGGAAACATGTTTATTCAATATTATCGATATCTTTCCCGGTATCATTGCGAGCCGATTCGGCACGACCCGCATCTGCAGATCGTGTATCCGGCAGATGAACACGGGATCATCACAGCGGCGCACGATTTTTATGTGATCGGAACCTTCGCGGATTGCATCGTGGAGGACTGTGCGAAACTGACCGTGGAGCTGCTGGAGCTTTCGAGCGGGGAAGCGGTAAGAACCGTGCAGACAAACCGCAAGAACGGCCCGCTGTTTGCAGACGATCCGGGAATCGTTACGAACGAAACAAAACAGGCCGTTATGAGCAGCGGCATGCCGGATCTTGCGTATGACCCGCAGGACCCGGATTCGTTTTTCTATACATGGAACAAGGCGTATTTGTGCGATACGGGCTTTTCTGCCCTGATTTACGGCGGCAGCTATGGAAAAGATCGGATCGTTCAGAACGATCAGTTCGGCAGGCCGTTACAGCCCTTGCAGGAGGGCTTCTATGAAGTGCGTGTCACACTGGAAACCGGTGGGCAGCGCTATGTATCCGCCAAAAAAATCAAGCTGGCTTGCGGACATAAGGAAATCATCCTTTCGCGCTTTTCGCCGCCGCAGCATGTGGAAATCGTGGAACGCTTTGCCGCGGAGCAGGGGTTTGAGCCGTTTACCGATCCGTATGCGGGAATTTGGGATCCGCAGTATTTTGCCTGTCCGTGGCCTTCCAAGGCATATTTGGAAATCCCCGCCCGCTGGCATTGGGGGGATGCACAGGAATATGAGTCCGGCATGGTGCACTGCTTTGACTACAATATTTCCGAACCGTGCGTATCCTATCAGATCGAGATCGCCAATCTGCTGCGCAAGGATGCCAACATCGTGGATCAGCTCGATCGGCTGAAATTTTACTATTACCCCGCGGGCATGCCAGCCCTTTCCCGCCGTGCCGGCGAACAGCTGGAGGTGTTCGGGCAAGGAAAATATGCCGTCATCACACAGGCTGTGCAGGAAAACGGACAGCTTCGCATCCAAGCGGTTTATAAGCCGATCCCCTCGGCGGTTCGGCAGATCGAAGGCTGCGAGTATGCGATATGCAACCGCATTGCGCATGTGGAGTATGTGCTGCAAGATCCCGACGGCAGACGCACCGTAAGTGCACCGCATCCGGTTGGCGTGTGGAAGAGCAAAGACGATGACACCAGCGAATTTCTGGTGCTGCAATCCGATCATGTGATCCCGGCACAGACAGCTGTGCCCGGAACGACTCTTACGATGATTGCCCGGGACATAGACGGAGCGATCTGGGACGAAGTGACCCGAGTGCTTGAGTGAATGCATCGGAAGGATATGCCGGGCGGGGCAGATATCCGCAGGAAAGCCGGAAGAACAGAAGGAGGCCGCACATGAATATCGAGACACTGCGCAAGCTGCCGAAGGTGGAGCTTCACTGCCATTTGGATGGCTCCATTGGGATGCAGGCGCTGAAAGAAATTACGAACGGAAGGGAAACCGAGCTGGCCAAAAAAATCAGTGCCCCGGTTCCCTGTGAAAGCTTAGGGGAATATCTTGGCTGCTTTGATGCCATACTTCCCTTTCTGCAAACGGAAAAGGCTCTGGAGACGGCGGCATATGATGTGATCCGTCAGGCGGCCAGCGAGCATGTTGTTTATATGGAAGTGCGGTTTGCCCCCGGGCAGCACTGCCGCGCCGGGCTCAATGAGATACAGGCCTGCCATGCGGTGCTGCGGGGTCTTGAGCGGGGAGAACGGGATTTCGGCACACGAAGCAGAGCCTTGTTATGCATGATGCGCGGACAGGATGAGACGTATAACCGCCGTACCTTGGAAGCCGCCAGAGCACTCCGCGGATATGGCGTGGCGGGGCTGGATCTGGCGGGGAATGAAGCGGCTTATCCGGTGCAGCTGTATCGGGATCTATTGGAACAGGCATCGCGCTGGGCGATCCCGTTTACGATCCATGCGGGCGAGTGCGGCAGCAGTGAAAATATCCGCTGCGCGGTTGAAATGGGCGCGCGCCGCATCGGCCATGGGGTGGCAGCAGTAAACGATGAACAGACAAAAGAGCTTTGCAGAAAAAACAACATCTGCTTTGAAATGTGCCCGATCAGCAATTTGCAGACAAAGGCGGTTCGCAATGCTCAGGAATATCCCTTTTTGAAGATGCGGCAGGAAAACCTGTGCGTAACGATCCACACCGATAATCGCACCGTATCCTCCACCAATCTGACCCGGGAATGGAACTTTTTGGCGCAGACATTGGACGGCGTGGATGAGGAACTGGTGCGGCAAGCAAATCGGCAGGCTGCAAAAGCCGCTTTCCTGCCCCCGCACGAAATCACAAAAATCATTCGGGAACTGGAACAGTACGAAGCATAAGAGCGCACCGGGCGAATACGCCGAAAAAACGAAAAGACCGGAAGGCAGCATAACCGGATGCCGCAGCGGTCTGCACAAGAAAAAAGGACGGTACCCATGCAGGGTACCGTCCTTTTTATGCATCAAGAT
>JAHHSK010000014.1 GCA_020025255.1 Ruthenibacterium sp.
GTTTTCGTCACTCGTTTTGCATTGCTGATTCGTATCATGATCTTTCCTCCTATATACCGCTCAATGGCATGTGTAACAACATCCCACTTTTGCAACACGACTTGATGCCATATCAAAGGCACAAGGTCTTTTCGGTTGATTCCCATTTACGCAATCGTTGCAAGCATTTCCTTCGTAACTTCTGTTTCAAGCGCTTTGCCGCCCAAGAATCGTTCAATTTCGGCACAGGCATGTGCGCCGATTTTCAGCTTGCCGTTGTTTGCAAGGCCTGCTATATGCGGGGTAAAGATGCAATTTGGTATTTGGCGCAGCGGATTATCCACTGCCGGAGGTTCCGGATCCGTTACATCAAGACATGCGTATTTCAGCTTTCCGCTTTGCAGGCATCGAGCTAACGCCGCTTCATCAATCAAGGAGCCTCGTGCCGTGTTGATGAGAATCGCATCGTGCTTCATCAATCCCAGCGTGCGTTCATTTACCATATGCTTTGTCGCTTCAATGGAAGGGGCGTGCAGCGACAGAATATCGCTTTTGATAAAAACCTCATCCAACTCCACTTTGTGTGCGCCGATCGCCTGTATGTATTCTGCACTTTGACCCGGATCATACACCAAGATATTTACACCGTAGTTTTGCAGCAGCTCTACAAGATGCGCCCCGGCGAAGCCGCAGCCAATGATGCCGACATTGATTTCATACAGTTCGTTTACAACAGAGGTATCCGTCGGCCATTTTCCGGCATGAATTTCCGCATTGTAAGCAAACACATTCTTAGCACAGGCGATAGCCATTCCCAGTGCCATTTCCGAAACGCCGCGGCTTAGTGCACACGCACAGGAAATCACCTTGATTCCTCTGGCATACAGCGCATCGGAAACCACACTCTTGACACTTCCTGCCGCGTGGGCAACCATTTTCAAATTCGGTGCGGCATCCAGCATCTCTTGCTCCAAACAAGGGGTACCCCAAGAAGTGATTGCAATATCTGCATCCCGAAGGATTTCCCGCACAACTGTTTTATCAAGAGAATCGCTCTCGTTGCATACTACTTCACCCAGTGAAGAAAGCCGATTTAATGTTGTTTCCGAAAACAAAATCTTGCGCAGCTTCTTTTCCAATAATACTGCAATTTTCATTTTTATCCCTTTCCTTTCAAAACAGGTATACCTCATCCTGCCTAATTTTTCAATCGCACGTTTTGCAGGCCAATGTCTTTCAGCCGATTGCTTCCGGTTCCAATTCGACAGCCTTTCCGGTTGCGGCGGATTGATAGATTCCGAAAATAAGTTGAAGCGTCTTCTTTGCTTCGGATGCATCGATCAAAAGCTTGCTATCGCCGCGCAATGCACTGACAAAATTCTGCATTTGCTGAATATGTCCCTGCGGGTCGATTCGAGCCGGATCGCACCACGAAGATTCCTCGCTGTCTTTTTCTTTCTGTATTATGCGGTTTTCGTCCCCCTTTATCTCCCAGCGAACGATTTTATTCTCATCTAATATAATATTTCCACTTTCTCCGTTCAGCTCGATCCTGCGCGGTGATCCCGGCCAATCGGCCGTTGAGGCTTCAATCACGCCAAGCGTTCCGCTTGTAAAAGAAATCGATGCGTTTAAGGTGTCTTCCACTTCAACTGGGTGTACAAGCGTTCGGCTCATGGCATAAATCGTTTTTACCGGGCCTGCGATATAACGCAACAGATCTACGCCATGAATTCCTTGATTGAGCAGTGCTCCCCCGCCCTCTTTTTCCAATGTTCCTCTCCACGGGCTTTGGCTGAAATATTCCGGATTTCGATAATACTTCATATAAAGATCCGCGCGGGTTATGCGTCCAAGCGCACCTGAATCAACTGCTTGTTTCACCCGCATAATTTCCGAAGAAAAACGAAGCTGCGATACAACGCCAATCAAAACACGGGATTCCTTTGCGATCTGTATCAATTCATCACATTCCTGCACACTGAATGCAAGCGGCTTTTCAACAAGCACCGATTTGCCGGATAGCATCGCCTGTCTTGCCAAGGGCGCATGCAAAAAGCTTGGGGTACAAATACATACGGCATCTACACTCGGATCCGAAAATACATCTTCCCGGCTTTTATAACACCGGACATGGCAGGCTGCTGCTGTTTTCTCTGCGGCGGTTTCCGATTCATCATATACTCCAACCAACCTTGCATCTTCCAACGCTTGAATGGCATGGATGTGATAGCGTGAAATTGCCCCGCACCCAATCACGGCAAATCCATATGCCGTCTTTCCTCGGCTCATCCCCTTCGCTCCTTTATTTGTATTTATTTTTCATCCAAAAGTGCCTCATATTGATCCGCCGGGCAAAACGCAGTGCACCGTTCATAAAATTGCCGCAGGCAGAACACGCCTTTTTCCGTACGCAGCCATGCAGCATCCGGCGTGGGATGCATTTGCACAAGACGTTCCCACTGTGTATAATTTTGCGCACCATTGCTTTCCACCACACCAATATGAAGCCCCGGCAGGGTTTTGATCCGCGCAGCCACATTCATGTTCCAATCCAGCATTACCGGCGGCACGGTAAGATCGGCACAAAAGCAAGGAACCCCGCGCTGCTGTGCCTGATGATATATTTCCAATGTGGCACTCAGCGTTTTTGCAATCGGTTTGAGTGCAATGGCGGTATATCCCAGCTTATCAATGCAGCGCACAGCGTCATCGGTGCAATGGATCCTTTCATCCGCTGCAATGCGCACCGGAAATTGGTGCACCGGGATGTCTGCCTCGACCGGAAACGGTTCTTCCAAAAGTACGATTCGATCCAGCGCGCCCGACAGCGCTGCCCCTGCAAGAAACCGTTCCAAGCGTTCCGGGGTATCGTATCTGCCATTCGCATCAAGGTAATATACGGGGTGTCCACATTCTGTGTAAGGGGTATGGTATTCCGATGCGATGGCATGAATCCTTGTCACGCGTTCGATATCCCACACGCACATTTCATCCAAATTATTGCGCTCACCCGGGTTGGAACCGATTTTGATTTTCAATAGGAATGCCCCTGCATCCAGAAGTTTGCGTAGTTCGGCTTCGCTTGTATTGTAGCTTATCAGCGGAATCAAGCCCAGCTTTTCTTGATGAAAATTCATTCGCGGACAGAAATTCTGTGTTATATCCTCAAACCGCTTGCTTCCATTCTGTGCTGCCCAAAGCTGCCAAAGAGCCAGATCAACGGGGACAAGGGAATTCAGCGTGAACGTCTTCGACAGATTTCGATTATTGGTAACCCTTTGTGCATACTCATGCAGCGTTTCAAACAGTTCATGCTGTGTCTGGATCGGATCTTCAAAAAAGGTTCCTTTGAGCATTTGAAGCGCGTATTCCGTTACCGCAAGCATCATTGCATTGCTTCCGGTTGGTGTGTGCGCACCAAATGTCCCCGCATCTGCCCACAGCACACTTTGAACACCGATTCCAACGCCATATGTTCCATCAGCAGCCCGTATCCGGCATACAGGCTGCCAAAGTTCCTTTAAAAAACCGCCTTTGAAGCCCAATGGTTTTCGAAGCGGTTCCCGCTGCACAGCCAGTGCCACATCCTCGATTTTACAACACATGCTTTTCACCCTTTCCCAATCGCGAACGGATCTTTTCTTGTTAAGCATAGCATACTCTCATTTTGACTTCTTTGCAGAATTTACAAATCTTTTTGATGTTTTTTACAATTCTGTTCGCTTCGAATCTATCACATCGATCATTGTAATACTCGGGGTCGTGGGCTATAATTAAACCGGATTCTATGGTTTTTGATGCCGTTGTTTCACGCATTTTTATATAAAGGCTTGGAGGGATCGTTTCATGAATGAGTGCAGTGTTTTCTGGTGCGGCAAATACTGTCAGCAATGGGAAACCGATGTTCACAATCACACCTATTTTCAGCTTTTCGGGATTTCAGAAGGGCGCGGGCAGCTTCTGGTGGAAGAAGAAAAATTTGATATTCTTCCGCAGCAGCTCTATCTCATCCACCCGCAGCAGAATCATGCGGTTGTTACCAACGAACGAACTCCGCTGCATATTCTGGATATCAAATTTGCCATTCATAATCAAATGCTGTTTGAAGAGCTTTTAAAGATCCGCCAGCCCTTTGTTCCGAAAAACTTCACATGGTTCACGCAAAGCTTTGAAAAGATTTTCAAAGAAAGCCAAAGCCAGCAGCTTCATTATCATTCGATCGTCTGCAACACACTGTACGAGGTGCTGGTGCGCATCATTCGAGAACAAAGCGGTGCCGAGCCGATCCCCGCCCCTTCGCCTTTCAGTGATCCGCCTGTGGCGGAATATCGTGGAATTGATGTTGCTGCACTGATTGACTATATCCGATTTAATTATACGCATATTATCAGCTTGGATGATCTTTCCTGTGCGGCACACGTCAATAAAACGACCTTGAGCAACATGTTCAAGGAATTGTTTGACACCACTCCTATCCGCTACATCAATGCTTTGCGCTTGCAGAAAGCAAAAGAGCTTTTAAGCAACACCACGATCGGGATCGGTGAAATTGCGGAGCTGATCGGCTTCCAAAGCATTCATTATTTCAGCCGTTTTTTCAAGGAAAAGGAAAACTGCACTCCAATCGAATATCGCATGCGGCATTCCCGGAATCGTTATTTTTACTTTCCGTAAAAAAACAGCCCCGCAGAATTGTCTAAAAGTGCAAAAGATTTTGACTTTTTTGCATAGCGCATCCGTCCTTGTCATGCTACTATTTGGGAGTGATACGGAAAAGCGTCCGTTATCAACAGAAAAGGAGTGTTGCTTCATGATTCGTGTTGGTACAGTGAATATTGATACTTCTCATCCTATGGGATTTGCAGAAGTTATGGAAAAATCAAATCGCGCCCGTTATGTTGGCATTTATAATGATTCGTTTCGCGACGATGAGGAAGTGGCAGGCTTCATGCGCCGCTTTGGTGTGGAAAAACGATGCCAAACCGTAGCAGAGCTTGCCGATATGTGCGATATCGGTTTTATTCAGGGCTGTGATTGGGACAAGCATTTGGAATATGCACAACCCTTTTTCGACCGAAAAAAACCGGTTTTTATCGATAAACCGATTGTCGGCAATCTGAAGGATTGCAAGCGCGTAGAACAGCTTGTCCGCGAAGGCTGCGTTATCCTCGGCAGTTCCAGTGCAAGATATGCTTTTGAAATTCAGGAATTTATGTCGATTCCGGTGGAACAGCGCGGGGAGATCGTACAGGTCTTCGGCACAAGCGGAGTGGACGAATTCAATTATGGTATCCATATCGTAGAGCTGGCAGGCGGCCTTCTTGGAACGGGAGTGGAATTCGTCAAATTCATCGGACGTTCCCATGCAGGCGATTCATATTGCGAAAGCTATTATGTTCAGTTTCGGAACGGCAAAAGCTTTATCTATAACGTTTTCACCGGAACGTGGCAGCCCTTCGTGATTACGATCATGACGACCAAAACAACCTACCAATTTAAAATCGATTCCAACCGTCTGTATGAAGCTTTGATCGATCAAATCTGCAACTACATGGAAGGCAAGAAAAATCAGCTTGTGCCTGTGCAGAACATTCTGGAATCCGTATGTATCATGCTGGCCGGAATTTCTTCCCGCGAAAAGAACGGCCTTCCCATCAAGCTGGAGGACTTAAAGGATACCGACCCCTGCTTTGACGGCAAACAATTTTGGGATACATATTCTGCCGCAGCCGGCCCAATGTATAAACTGCTTTAAAAGGGAGAAACGCAATGAAGATTTCTTTTATTACGGATGAAGCAACGCAAAGCTTCGATACCGCTATTGCCTTTGCCCAAAAATACGATCTTCAAGGCTTAGAGCTTCGCAGCGTGGAAAATACGCCAATCGATCGAATCAGCAGGGAAACGCTCCAAGGCTGGAAGAAAAAGCTGGACGATGCCTCTCTTTGCGTCCCCTGTCTATCCGGCAGTTTTTTCAAATGTGACATTCCCAAAACAGCGGCTCCCGTGGAAGAGTTTGAAAAACTGGAACGCCTTTGCCGTGCCGCGGATATCCTGGAATGCAGTCTGATCCGCGGGTTTACTTTTTTCGCACCGGAAAACGGCCCGGTTCCCTTGGAATATCTGAAGCCCTACTACGATCAGGCTGCTGACATTCTGCGCTTTTACAATAAACGCCTTCTTTTGGAAGCAGACCCCAGCGTAAACACATCCAATCATGCAGCCCTTTCGCGTATGCTGAATCTTCTGAATGACCCTGTTTTTGGCGCAATTTTCGATCCGGGCAACGATATTTACGATCCTCTTCATGAGATCCCCTATCCTGACGGATACGAAGCGATCCGCAGCCACATAATGCATATCCATATTAAAGATGCCATTGTGTCAAACGGCAACATTTTCTGTGTGAAACCCGGCGAAGGCAATGTTGGTTACCCGGCACTGCTGCACCGTCTGCTGGAAGATGGCTATGACGGTTGGCTTTCGTTGGAAACACACTATCGGAAAGCAGCGCATTTGACAGAGGAACAAATGCGGTTGCCGCAGGGGGATGCATTTTCCGCAGGCGGACTGGAGGCCACTGCCGAATGTGCCGCTGCCCTACATCAGCTGATTCGAAATGCACAGCAAACAAAAGGATCCAAATTGGATTGAACGGAGGTTTTTTCAATGATAGAACGCAAAGCCGATTCCCTGACAATTTTTCAGTATGATTCCAGAAAAGAAATGGGTATTGCAGCTGCCCGCGCGATCGAGGACAGCGTATGCAAAACACTGGAACGCAAAGATTACTGCAATATGATTTTTGCAGCCGCCCCCTCCCAAAACGAAGTGCTGGCTGCTTTGGCTGCTTCCACCCGCATTAATTGGCAGCGTGTACGCGCCTTTCATATGGATGAGTACATCGGTCTTTCCCGCTCCGCTCCACAGGGCTTTGCAAATTTCCTGCGCCGAAGCCTGTTTGACCTTGTTTCAATGCATGAAGTGTTTTGTTTGGATTCCGAAGCCGATCCTGCCGAGGAATGCAAACGTTACACGGAGCTTTTGAAAAAATATCCGGTTGATATCACCTGTATGGGAATTGGTGAAAATGGCCATATTGCATTCAACGACCCCCCGGTTGCCGATTTTCACGACCCATATTTAATCAAGCCGGTAGAGCTGGATCCGGTGTGCCGCATGCAGCAGGTGCACGATGGTTGTTTTGGTGCATTGGCGGACGTTCCGACACATGCTCTGAGCCTTACCATTCCCGCGCTGCTTGCGGCGTCAGACATCCACTGTATCGTTCCGGCTTCCACAAAGGCGCAGGCTATCAAAAACACGGTTTACGGAAAAATCAACGAAGCCTGTCCGGCCAGCATCTTGCGCCGCCATGCAAATGCGATTCTCTACTTGGATGCCGACAGTGCCGCACTTCTTTGATGCCGACTGCGCTCAAAACAATCCGCATGAAGCCAAAAATCAACGGCATATTTTTCCGTAGTCGGCCATTTTTTGCTGTAAAGTAGTTTGCCTTTCCATGTGATTTAATAAGGGAAACACCGCTGTTTCGTTGTTTTTTTCTTTTCTTATGCGGTTTCAGCCGGTCTTTCGCCTTTATAACGGAGTTTCGTTTTTCGCCATTTTACACCGATACAATGAAAGCCCCCAGTGCTTTGCACTGGGGGCTTTCATCCTTTTCTGTTTCTGCCTGCGCCTGTTTCGCGCTGTTTCAATGGGGTATCCTGCGGTCAGTCTTCCCCCGGATCGAATGTTTCCAGTTCTTCCATGAGAGTTCCCCACTCATCCATAATTTCTTCCTGATGAAATTTGCTGTCATCTAATTCATCGCAAACTTCCCGCAGACGAACATGGTCACTCAAAACTGCCGGATCACCGATATCGCCTTCCAACTCCTGGATGCGCATTTCCAAGGATTCCATTTCGTTTTCGAGCGCTTTAATCCGCGCACGCAGTTCTGCACGGCGGCGGCGCTGTTCCTTTCCGTATACGGGCTTCGCCTGTGTGGGCACGTTTTCGATCGGCTGCTCCTGCTGCTGCGCATCATGACGATGCATCATCGCCTGATAGTCCCGATAAAGCGTTGCTTTTCCATCTTCAATGAACAGAATCGGACAATTCAGGCTGTTCATCAGATATCGGTCATGCGTAACTAAAAGAAGCGTGCCTTCGTAATCACGAAGTGCATCCCCCAAAGATTCCCGCGTATAAATATCAAGGTGGTTCGTTGGTTCATCCAAGAACATAATGTTCGGCTTTTCCAGCAGGATTTCTGCAAAACGCAGGCGCGCCAGCTCGCCGCCAGAAAGCGAAGTGCACAACTTAAAAACGTCTTCCCCGCGAAAATTCAGCTTTGCAAGGTGGCTTCGCACTTCCAATTCCGTAAATTTGGGGTATTTATCCCAAATAGCGTGAATGACGGAACTGCCGCCGCGGCGAAGCTGCTGCTGTTCAAATACAGAAGCCTTGGCGCCGCTGCCCAAACGCACCGATCCCCCTTGCGGACGCAGTCTGCCATCTAAAA
Organism: Ruthenibacterium sp.; assembly: GCA_020025255.1. Taxonomy (GTDB): domain Bacteria; phylum Bacillota; class Clostridia; order Oscillospirales; family Ruminococcaceae; genus Ruthenibacterium. The sequence continues at coordinate 8,510 of JAHHSK010000014.1, forward strand.
TGCGCAGCAGTGTCGATTTCCCTGCACCGTTCGGGCCTGCAATTATCAGGCGTTCGCCACGGTGAACAAGAAGATTCAAATCATCCACCAGTTTTTTTCCGCCCAATGTCATGGAAACGTGTTTTGCGGTCAGCACTTCATTATATGGTGTCACATCAAATTCAAAACGGAATTTCAGGTTCTTGTGCTGCGAGTGTGGTGCCTGTGTGATTTCCATTTTTTCAAGCTGCCGACGGCGGCTTTGTGCCATTTTAGTTGTCGATGCGCGCACCAGATTGCGTGCAACGTAATCCTCCAGCTTTGCCGCCTTTTCCACATCGGCATCATGCTGCTTTTGCTGCAGCGCAACCATAGCTTCCTTTTGCGGCAAGTATGCAGAATAATTCCCTTTAAAAATGGTAAGGGCATGATTTTCGACTTCGAAAATACGATTGCACACAACGTCCAGGAAATAGCGGTCATGGCTGACAACAAATACCGCACCGCGATAACTGCGAAGGTATTCTTCAAGCCATTCCATTGTTTCAAAATCAAGGTGATTGGTTGGCTCGTCCAAAATTAAAAGGTCGGGCTTTTGCAGCAAAAGCTTGGCAAGACACAGTCGTGTGTGCTCCCCACCGGAAAGAACCGCCACACTTTTGTGGTAATCCTTTTCCGGGAACGCCATGCCATTCAGGATTTTCTTGATTTGGATATCCATATGATACCCATCCGATGCATCAATAACCGACGAAAGCTCTGCGTGGCGTTCCAACAGCTGATGATTATCCGGTTCCTGCGCCATCTGTTTTTCAATCTGCTTCATTTCATCCATAGCGTCCAGCGTAGGACGGAATGCATTTTCCATTTCCCCGTATACAGTACACATCGGATCCAGCACGCTGTTCTGCCGAAGATATCCAACCGTAGCGCCATGTGCCAGTGTGATTTCACCGCCGTCTGCTTCCAGTTCGCCGGTTATAAGCTTGATGAGTGTAGTTTTACCGGCACCGTTTTCCCCGATAACCCCCACTCGATCCTGCGAATCGAGCGTGAAGCAAATATCCTTGAGACATAGTTCCGCGCCAAAATATTTTTGAAGATTTTGTATTGTTAAAAGCATAGTTTTCTCTTACTTCTGCCGCATTCCCTGCGGCGATGACATGCAGAAAATCTACATGATAAATAATTTACGACAAGAAGAAACCGCCTTGGTGAAAAAAATTCCCCTCAGCGGTTTCGAACATCCCATTGGTATCAGGTTGCGCTGCTTCTTATTTGAAGAAACGATTCAAGAGCGATACTGCACCGCTGATGATACCCATAACAATAAATATCCCGCACATGCCCATAAGCATGACGCCAAGAGACTGCAATACCAAATCCATGACATGTACCTCCTTAAATTCTGGGAATCAGGTTCAGGATCAGACCGCCAGCGATAACGCTTGCAATTTGTCCGCCGACATTAACACCTGCAGCGTGCATCAGCAGGAAGTTCTGCGGATCTTCCTGCAATCCCATTTTGTGGATGACACGGCTGCTCATCGGAAATGCCGAAATACCGCATGCGCCAATCATGGGGTTGATCTTATTCTTCGTGAACAAATTGAGGAATTTTGCGAACATTACGCCGCCGATCGTATCGAATACGAAAGCGAACAATCCCAAAAGCATGATCATCAAGGTGCCAACGGAAAGGAACATATCTGCCTGCATCTGCGTTGCTACGGTGATGCCAAGCACGATCGTGATCAGGTTTGCAAGGGCATTCTGTGCTGTTTCCGAAAGGCTGTTAAGCACACCGCATTCACGCAGCAAGTTGCCGAACATGAGGAATCCGATCAGCGCAACACTGCGCGGAGCAATCAATCCGGCAATAATGGTAACTACGATCGGGAACAAAATACGAACCGTTTTGCTGACCTGCTTTGCTTCATACGGCATACGGATCATACGTTCTTTTTTGCTTGTGACCATACGGATTACCGGCGGCTGAATGATCGGAACCAGCGCCATATAGCTGTATGCTGCAACGATGATTGCACCAAGATATTTTGTACCGTAATAGTTGCCGACAAAAATCGATGTAGGCCCGTCCGCGGCACCAATGATAGCCACGCTGGCAGCATCCTGAAGACTGAACATGCCCGGGAAGATCATATTGACTATGCATGCCAGTGTCAGCGTCATAAAGATGCCGAACTGTGCCGATGCGCCGAACAAAAGCAGTTTCGGGTTTGTAAGCAGCGGTCCGAAGTCGATCATTGCACCGATGCCGATAAACAGCAGCAGCGGGAACAATTCATTTGCAATACCTGCACGGAAAAGTTCGCTAAGTGCGCCGGGTTCCAACCCAAGTTCATGCATTTGGTCAATTGCCCCTGAAAGCGGCAGGTTGACCAGAATGGCACCAAAGCCCATAGGCAGAAGCAGGCTCGGTTCCATATCCTTTTTGATTGCCAGGTAAATGAGTGTTCCGCCGATAGCCCACATTGTGACCATCTTAACAGCGGATAACGGGTCCAGCGACATTATGCCGCCGAACATGGCTGAAAAGAGTTCTCCAATAGCTTCCATAACATTCTTCTCCATTTTCCATTCCGGGGTTTTATCCCCTTTTTTAATTTAACCGCATGAAAATTTCATGCAGGTTATTCCTTTGCATCGAGGTGTCCGCAACACCATTCTAAAAGATCTTTATATACTTCGCTGCGGTTTATTTCATTCAGAACTTCATGCCGTGCACCCGGATAAAGCTTCATGCTGACATCGTTGCAGCCGGCGGATTTCAAAAGATCAAACACTTTTGCTACGCCTTTGCCGTAATCCCCCACGGGATCGGCATCGCCGGAAACAAGCAGGATCGGGAGCTGCCTGTCTAACCGTTTTGCCCATTGCGGGCAGTTTACGGTTTTCAAAATCCACAAAAGCTCATGAAAAGCGCTTGCTGTAAAAACAAATGTACACTTCGGATCATGAACATATTTTTCAACGATTCCTTCATCGCGTGTGATCCAGTCGCTTTGTGTTTTTGGCGATTCAATTTTCTTGAGATACTGTCCAAACGCCATTTTCTGCAGGAAATCAGAACGGAATGTCGGACCTTTCCATCGCGAAACCAAGGCGGACAGCATCATGCCGAACCCTGCCATAGGATTCGGGCCGCCGGTGCCAACAAACAGCGCCGCCTGAAGCGTATCGGGATATCGTGCTGCGTATTCCCGTGCAAAGAAGCTGCCCATGCTGTGTCCCAGCAAAAAAAGCGGAAGTTGCGGATACGCTTTTCGCGCAAGGGTGTTCATGGTGTAAAGATCCTTCAGAATAAATTCTCCGCCGTTTTTTTCGGCAAAATAGCCGTCGATTCCATTTTCCCCGCTGCTTGTTGCGCCATGCCCCAAATGATCGTTCCCACACACAACAAAGCCGTTTTTCGCCATAAAAGCAGCAAAATCCGCATAACGATCTATATATTCACACATTCCATGGGAAATCTGTAAAATAGCGCGCGGCACAACCGCAGGGCAGACATAGTAATACGCAATAACGGTATCGGTTCCATTTGCCGATTTAAAGCTGATGACGCTTTTCTTTATTTCCGACATTTGCAAGTTCGCCCTCTTCCATTACAATTTGAAGAAGTTCCTCATAATTATGCACAATATAGGTCGGCTGCGGCCCTTCGGGCGCAAGCGGTTCATCCTTAAAATTACACCAGCAGGTATCAATTCCTGCATTGATTCCACCCGCAATATCCGCCTTCAGCGAATCCCCGATCATCAAGACTTTTTTTCGGTTTTCAATTCCCAAGGTGCGGATCGCGGTATCAAATATCTTGCGCGCCGGTTTTGATGCCCCGACACGCCCGGAAATAAACACATCATCAAAATAGACCCGAAGCCCGGAGCTTTCCAATCGGCCGTTCTGCACCCGCTCTACTCCATTTGAAACGATAGCCAGCGTCGCCACTTCTGCAAGTTCCCGAATGGCATCTTCTGCGCCTTCGAATTTTTCCGCATGCAATGCGAGCTGCGAAAGGTAATGCTGATTGATTTTTACCGGATCCCCATGTGCACCAATCGCATCCAGCAGTTGTTCAAACCTTTGAACCACAAGCTTTTCCTGACGAATTTTACCCTGTTCCAAAGCGTTCCACAGTTCTGTGTTGATCTGCTTATATTTCTGCAGTATTTCATCCGTATTCGGCAGCGAAAAATGGGCCAGTGTTTCACGAAAAGCCCCTTCCTCCGCTGCCTCAAAATCCAAGATTGTTCCATCTGCATCAAAAAGCAAGCAATAATAATGTGCCAACTTTATACTCTCCTAATTACGAGGCTGTACCTCATTTTCTGTATGAATTCGATTTGTACGATAAATCTATTATGGATGATTTTCTCTCATTCGTCAACAGGCCATTTTGATTATTTTGCATCAATGACGCAAAGCGTCCGTCTTTTTGACAATCAACGGCCAAAATTCAATGGAACCCTGCGCATCGGCGCACGTTCTTCCGTTTCCGGGCGGCGATCCAGCGTCAATGCCGGATGACTTTTCACTTCCTGCAAAATAGTTTTCAGCCCCGCTTCATTCAGGTGAAGTCCATCCGCTACAACAAATTCCCGCTTTAAAAATCCATTTTGATCTTTCAACGCCTGTGCGGAATCAAGGAACATCAGCATTTCTTCGGTTGCCATTTCCAACAGAGCTTCGTTGAACGCATCGATCCTTTTTTGCGAAAGCTTAGGATATTGCGTATATTTCGCAATGGGAGGGATCGAATTGATAATGATATCACAGTAAGGATATGCTTGCTGAATCAGGTGCACCGCATTGCGATATTCCTCGATGAATTCGTCCACTGTGAAAAGGCCATCCGCATCATTTGTGCCGAACGTCATAACGATCCTGCGCGGCTTTGCTTTTGCCACTGCCTGCGGGATGGTATAGCTTTGATTATCCTCTTGAAAATACACGCAGGGAAAATCCTTTACACTTTCTACGCCGATTCCCTCCTGCGCCATGTAGTTTTCAAGCGGAACCAATCCATACACATAAAAACGAACGGTATTGGAATCCCCGATAAAAAGGGTCTGTTCCAGATAATCTTCGCCCGCTTCCTGCGAAGCCTCCAATAATCCAATGGGAATGGACGGCTGCAGTTCCAGCCATTCGATCGAACTCTGCGCTTGTTCGGATTCCTGCTGAATACTGCCTGCCATGATCGCAATAGCACCACTCACAAATGCAAAAAAACAAACGGCACACACAACCAGCATCCATACCGCCTGTCGCTGTCTTTGGGGAACGCGCTTCCAATTTTTCAGCTTGAACCGCACTGACGTATCGCTCAAATACTCATATCCTTTCTATTCCAAAGCGTCAGGCTTGATAGTGTGCAAGCAGCCAGCTGCAAAGTTCGTTCGGAGCCTGCACCATGTGAATCGGTGCAAACGCCTCCAATTCCCCTGTTTTCGCATAACCATACTGTACGCCGACCGACGGCAGCCCACAGTCTGCCGCCCCTTGCATATCGTTATCCCGATCTCCAACCATCACAGCGGTTTTCCCCACCATGCACGGCTGAGACAGCACATGCCGGATCACCGCCGTTTTTGTATCCATGGATTCATCCTCGGAAGCCCCGCCTATATAATCAAAATACTGTGTCAGATTCAATTCCTGCAAAATCTGCTGGGCTGCGTAACGCACTTTGGATGTCGCAAGGCAGATCGTATAACCGGCACGGCGCAGCTGCTGGAGCATCGTTTCAACGCCTTCGTAGGGAGTTGTAAGCGCAGCACTTACCTCGGCATAATGCCCGCGATACATTTCTACCGCTTGTTCCACCTCTTCCTTGGGCAGCTTCTTCAAAAAGCTTTCCCGCAAAGGAGGGCCGAGAAACGCCTGCAGCTCACTGCGCGGCACATTGACCCCATATTGCTGAAATGTATATTCAAAGCTTGCATAAATGCCCGGAGCTGAATCTATTAAGGTACCGTCCAAATCAAACAGCACTGCATTCAATTTTTTCAAAAAATGGCCTCTCTTTCATCCTGCTTATGGCAGCAGCCTAATTTTATCCTGCCATTGCCGTCATTTCGGATTAGTATTCCAACACGCGCAAGCCACAGTTTGTGGCATCCAAATTCAAATTGACCCCAAACGGCAGAGAAAGCGTCTGTGCCACATTGCCGCACTGCACTGAACCCAGAATCGGTTTTCCTTCATCCAACAGTAAATCAGCAAACACATCACCCAGCGTCATTGCCTGTTCTTCCCCTGCCAGCGCCTTGCAGTTTGCAAAGGCACCCAAAATGATTCCCGCACAGCAGCGCAGCTTCCCTGCCTGTTTGAGCATTAAAAGGCTTCTATCTATGCTGCGTGGTGTTTGATTGGAATCCTCCAAAAACAAAATCTTATCTTTTGTATTGATTTCATACGGCGTGCCCAGAGTTGCCGCAAGCGCAGTGACATTGCCGCCGGTAAGCGTACCATGGCTGATGCCTTTTGCAATCGTGTGCATGGAACGCTCCGGCGGATTGGAAATCACCGGTTCTCTTATCCCGAAAATGGCATTGCTCAAAGACGTTTTGGTGTAGTCATCTGCCTGTGCCAGCGCAGTGATCGAAACGGGTGTGTAATAGGTTGCAAAATCACAGTGCTGATTCAGCATCCTGTGCAGCACGGTGGCATCCCCGCTGCCGCAGAAAACCTTTGGGTTTTTGCGGATTTCATTCCAATCGATACGGTCTAAAATGCGGTGTGCGCCATAGCCGTCTGCGATACAGAACACCCCTTGAATCGAAGGGTCAGAAAAAGCATTCGTGAAATCGTCTGCTCGTTCTCTGCTGTAACCTGCAAGATATCCCGGACGCATCGTGCACGATGAAAAGACAACCGGTTCCAGTCCAAGCGCCCGCACATTTGCCGTTGCTGCGGCCAATGCCGTTTCCGATACCGGGCCAGAGGGGGCGATCAGGGCAACGCGTGCGCCCTCAGTCAATGGATTTGGAATTTTCATAGTCATGCTCCTTTACAATAAGGTATAAATATCAGACACCGCTCCTCTTTCCTAAAAAAGATAAGCAGAAATTATTCTTATCAGCAGCCGCCCCAGACATTCGTTTCCTGTCGCAGGCTGCCGCTAAAAAAATGCAATATCAAGTATTAGTGTAAAGCATCGTGTCATTTTTTTCAAGCATATCCGCAAAACCTGTTTTGCTTTTTCACGTATTTTACACAAAAAGAAAGAGAAAGCCCCAGAATCGATCCCCGCCGCTGCCCTATGCTCCCAAGCTTCGGCCGAATTGATTTTGCCTCAAGCGCAGCCAAAATTTTACATCAAAACAAAAAATCGCTGTGAAACCGCAGTTCCACAGCGATGACGCCATTCATGTTTATTTTTCGCACACTTTGGCTGGCAGATACGAAACCAACAGATCAAATGTATTGGACAGCCCTTCCACATGGGAACGCTCATATCCATGCGATGCATAGACGCCCGCTCCCACGACACAGTGTCGTACATCGTATCCCGCGCCCAATGCAACGTCAGCATCCGAACCATAATACGGATAAACATCCAAAGCATACCGCACATTCGCACGTTTTGCCGCCTGCACCAGATCATCTACCACTTTTTTACTGGATGGGCCGCGGGAATCCATGACGCAAATCGAAACCATAGTTTCGTCGCATTGCAAAGTTCCCCCAACGCATCCCATATCGACCGAAAGCATCTCCACTGCATCTTTGGGAATCACAGCGCCCCCATGACCAACCTCTTCGAATACTGTGAAATCAAGATACACCTTGCGCGCGAACACAATGCCTTCATCATGGGCATATTTCGCAAACGCCAGCAGAATTGCCGCAGACAGCTTATCATCCAGAAAACGGCTTTTGATAAAACCGCTTTTCGTCACCTTGAAACGGGGTTCCACCGCGACAAAATCGCCTACTTCCACACCCAATGCGCGTGTTTGTTCAGCGCTGTGCGTCTTTTCATCCAACAAAAGCTCTACGGAATCAAAGGTTCGCTGTGTTTTTGCGTATTCCCCGTTCACATGAACCGATGCATTTTCCAGCTGGAATGTCCCTTCCAGCACATTTCCGCTGCGAGTATACACCTGTACGCTTTCTGTCTCGGTATTATTGGCCTGCAGGCCGCCGATTGCCGCAACACGAAGCGCACCGTTTGGCTTTACCTCGCGTACGATCGCGCCAAGGGTATCCAGATGCGCGCCCAACACGATCGGTTCCCCTTCACCGCCCAGGCATACAATCAGGCCCCCTTTTGCCGAAATCTGCGGCTCAAAGCCCAACGACGCAAATTCCTTTGCACAATATTCCACTGCTTTTTCGGTAAAACCGCTTGGGCTTGGAATGTTAAGGATCGTTTCCAGCTGTTTCAATGCATAATCAAGATATTCCGTTTTCATATAGCCACTCCCTTTGTTATCGCTTGGGTAATCGGTACCCTTTTTTCCGTATGGTTTATATTTTGTTGTTATTGTACCATATGGGTGCCCGCAGTACAACCGTAATTCGGCACACCTTTTCCTTCCATGATTTGTTTTCGAAATCCGTTGTTCTTATTATGGCAATGTGATATACTGTTAGCAAAAACGCGGATAAGCAAAGGAGTGCTTATAGAAGTGGAAAACAGTCTCTCGCTTTGGAGCAAACAGATTTCTTCTGTGCAGCTTCCCAGCTGGAAGGAGCTTCCCGATATCGAATTGTATCTGGATCAGGTTCTTACCCTGCTGGATAAATATCTTTCCCCTTTTGTATCAGAAAACGGTTCGCATATCATCACTGCCAGTATGATCAACAATTATGTCAAGCTTCATATCCTGCCTGCCCCGGTCAAAAAAAGATATTCCCGGGTTCAGCTGGCCTACTTGATTGTAATTGGTTTGCTCAAACAGATTCTGCCGATTCCGGATGTGATCGTTTTGCTGGAAAGCCAGTTCGGCGATAACCCGGATGAAACAAAATTTGCGCAGGCATATGATCGGTTTTGTGCCCTGCAGGAAAAAGCCTTCCGTGATATGGCCGCACAGGCTGCCGAGTTGGAGAATGAAGCCAATCGCTGTGCCGCTCTTGCATTAGAGACCGCTGCGCTTGCGAATGCAAGCAAAACCCTTACCGAGTTTCTTTTGCACACTTCGGTTGAAGCCGAATCGGATACGCCGGAGCCACCCAGCGTTTTGTAGCTTTTTTGGCATTGCCTATGCTTAAAAATACAAGAACCATTTTGAAAGAAAAAACATGGCACGTTCGTCTAAAGAACAGAAAGGGTGGTGGGCAAAGCCGTGTTCCCTGAAAAAACAGTGCAGTCTGCGGCTCCGCCCGATATGGAACGGATCATTTCCTCCTACGGAAACGCCGTTATGCGAATTTGTTTTTTATATTTAAAAGACGTTCATCTTGCTGAAGATGCCTCCCAAGAAACATTTCTTAAAGTATTCCGTCATTATAATCAATTCGACGGAACTGCCGGTGAAAAAACGTGGATCATGCGCATTGCGATCAACGTATGCAAAGATTATTTGCGAAGCGCATGGCATCGGCGTGTCAACGTGGTGGATGTCCTGAGTGAAATTCCGGTGGAGCAAGAGTACCCCCATGCGGACGACACGATCCTTAAGGAAATTATGAACTTAAAGCCCAAGTATAAAGAAGTAATCTTGTTATTTTATTATCAGGATATGAAAATCAGTGAAATCGCACAGGCCTTGGATGCCCCGGAATCAACGATTTCCGTGCGCTTGGCTCGTGCGCGCAATATACTTAAAACCAGATTGGAGGGTTGGTATGCCGATGGAAAATGATTCATCTTTACAAACCATTATCGATCGCCGTCTTTCATCGCTTCAGGTTCCCGATGACCTTCTGGCTCGCATTCGTGTCCAGCCCCGGCAGAAAAAGCTCCATGCATTCCGCATGCGCCGTGTGCTGGCCGTTGCTGCCGTCTGCTGCTTTGCTGTGATTTTCAGCGTAAACGTTGTGGCAACGGGGACATCGCCCGGTCAAAGCTTGTTTTCATTCCTGGGCAATCAGATTTCGTCATTTTTGCAGCCGATCAACCACACCTGTGTCGACAGAGGAATCCAAACCGATATCATTGCCGCTCTCAATGATAATGATCTTGTCGATATCTATGTTTCGCTCAAGGATCGGGAGGCTTCCCGCATCGATGAAAACACCATGATCGGCGATGTTCGTCTGACGGGCTTAGACATTGAGCCGTGGGTCGAGCGCATATGGTACGACAGCCAATCCCAGACGGCTATGTTCCGCATTCAGGGAGCGTGCGGAAAAAATCTCGATGGGCAAAAGCTCTCCCTTTCTATCGGAAGCATACTGCTGAATGAAACTGAATTTATCGAATATGACACCGGGATCACGGTTGAGGATATCCAAAATGCTTATCCTTCCCCCTCGCTTCGACAGGTGGCTTCGCCTGCTGTCAGTATCCTTGGTCTTCCTTCAGACGTATCGCTCAGCATCTTCGAAGACAACCGCGTTTTAAACAAGGACGAAGCCGTTTCCGATCCTTTTGGCGATTCCCTTTTCCCATGGGGCGGTTTAACTGCCGGCGGTGTTACGGAAGACAATGTTCTGCGTCTGCAATGCCAGCGCAGTGCTACGGGAAAATATGCGCAGGTTTATGATGTTTTTCTTATGGATACCGACAGCAATCAGCCTTTGGATTTTCCCCGTGGAACGGCTGATTTCGGAATCAGTTCGGCACCGGATGATACAATCCGGTATGATAATACGGAATATGTGATTCCCCTTCCGCCCCATATCGATCCTCAAAAAACGTCAATCGCCTATTCGGCCATTGCCTACGATGATATGATCCAGGGACGCTGGGCAACCACATTCCGGCTTGAAAGCACAATCAAAGAACAAACGCTTTATCCCGAAATAACCGTAAATGGTTATCCGGTTTCTGAAATCGATCTTTCCCCCATGGGCATATCGGTGGTGTTTGAAAACAACAATTCAAATTCTCCCCTTCCTTTAATTACAGCGTTTGATCGAAAAGACAAAATTCTTTCTACCGATGGCGTTTTCAGCACATGGGACGATGATGTTATTATCATTAAAACCCGCTTTGCCTCCCCGATGTCTATCGGCAATCTCTCCCGAGTTCGAATTGGCGAAGCCGAAATTCCGATTCCCCGATAAGCCTTCCTTCCTGAAACTCTTGGGAACAAAAAAGCGGTGTGATTTTGAGTCACACCGCTTTTTGAGTATTTTCCTACTGTGCAAAACCATCCACTGAACTGGCGGCTTGCATTATGCCGGATGCCCGTTCGGCATCCCATTGCTTTTCACTTTTGTCTCAAGTGCTTTGCCCTTTGAGCCGCTGTCCAAGCGCATACCTTTTACATGCCCTTGGTGTTTAACGCCCGCATTGCGTTGAGTACAGCGATGACCATAACGCCCACATCGGAGAAAATAGCGCCTTGCATGCTGGCCAATCCAAATGTAACAAGAAGCAGCATCGAGGCCTTTACCCCAAGCGCAATCGCAATATTTTCCCGCACGATCCGCAGTGTCTTTTTCGATATGCTGATTGCAGTAGCAATCTTAGAGGGCTGATCATCCATGAGCACGATATCCGCTGCTTCGATTGCTGCATCCGAACCCATGCCACCCATAGCAATACCTATATCCGCTCTGGATAGAACCGGCGCATCATTGATGCCGTCTCCAACAAAAACGAGCTGTCCCTTCTTGCTTTTTTCCTTGAGAAGCTCTTCGACCCGATGCGTTTTATCCTCCGGCAGAAGATCGGTATACACTTGCTGAATGCCCAGTTCTTGTGCAACCGCCCTGCCTACCGGTGCGGAATCACCGGTGAGCATCACCATGTTGCGTATACCCTGCCGCTTCAGCTCTTGAATTGCCTTTTCGGAATCCGGTTTCACTTCATCCGAAATAACAATATGTCCAACGTATTTCCCTTCTACTGCAACATGAACAATCGTTCCTGTCTTATGGCAAGCATGACATTGGGCACCGATTTGTTCCATAAGCTTATCATTGCCGATGCTTACCTGCTGCCCATCCACCTTGGCATGCACACCATGCCCCGTTACTTCGACTGCATCGCTCACACGCGAATGATCGATTTTTTTGCCGTACGCCTCCCGCAGCGAACGGGAAATGGGATGATCGGAAAAGCTTTCTGCCAAAGCTGCAATCTCAAGAAGTTTGTCTTTTGACATTTCTTGTGAATGGACTGCCGTGACCTGAAACGACCCCTTCGTGAGCGTTCCGGTTTTATCAAAAACCACGGTTTCTGTGTTGGCAAGAGCTTCCATATAGTTGCTGCCTTTGATCAGAATTCCTCGTGCAGACGCACCGCCGATGCCGCCAAAAAAGCTAAGCGGGATCGAAATCAAAAGCGCGCACGGGCAGGAAATAACCAGGAATGTCAGCGCACGCGGAACCCAAAGGCTGAACGCACCCCAGCCGAACAGCGGCGGGAAAACAGCCATAAGGACTGCTGCGATTACCACGCCCGGCGTATAATAGCGTGCAAATTTCGTAATGAAATTTTCCGCTTTTGCTTTTTTGCTGCTTGCATTTTCAACCAAATCCAAAATTTTGGAAACCGTCGATTCCCCAAATTCCTTTGTCACGCGAACATACAAAACGCCATTCTGATTGACACATCCGCTGATGACGCTGCCGCCGGCTGCCACATCCCGCGGAAGGGATTCCCCGGTAAGCGCTGAAGTGTTGATCGTGGATTCACCCCGTTCGACAATACCATCAAGCGGAATTCGTTCTCCGGCCTTGACTACAATAATATCGCCAACGGCAACATCCTCGGGATCGACCTGTACCAGCTGATTATCTTTTTCGATATTGGCATAATCCGGACGGATATCCATAAGTTCTGAAATCGATCGGCGCGATTTTCCAACCGCATAGCTTTGGAACAATTCTCCGACCTGATAGAAAAACATTACTTCAGCCGCTTCCGGATATTCCCCAAGGATCACGGCACCGATCGTAGCAACCGCCATGAGAAAGTTTTCATCAAAAATTTGTCCGTGCGCAATATTGCGCATTGCTTTCCAAACAATATCCCAACCGATCACAAGGTAAGAAGTCATAAACAGGATCATTTCGGCCATTTCGCCGTGAATGAAAAGCCCTGCCACAAAAAGCACAGCGCTGACAATAAGCCTGATTAGGATTTTCTTTTGTTTTTTTGTCATCTCTTATCCTCGATTCTTCCCCATTTTCTGCTTTTGCTCCTTGTGGGGATCACATCAGGATTTCACAATCCGGCTCCACGCGCTTGCATACCCGAACCACTTCCTGCATGATTTCATCGAATCGGTCATCCGGTGCTTCTACTGTGATGCGCTGCTGCATAAAGCTGACGCTGGCATCCTTTACCCCTTCCACCTTTTTGACTGCTTCTTCCATTTTTGCTGCGCAGTTTGCGCAATCCAGATCCTGCATTTTAAACCGTTTTTTCATATCATTCGCTCCTTTAATTCATTCTTGCTGCATTATTTCATTTTACTCCAGTACATGTTCCATACCCTGATTGATAATGGTGCGCACATGTCCATCGGCCAACGAATAAAATACCGTTTTTCCTTCACGTCTGCTTTTTATCAGCTTGCTTTTTTTTAAAATTGCAAGCTGATGCGAAATTGCAGATTGTGTCATATTGAGCATCTGTGCAATATCGCACACACACATTTCCGATTCAAACAACAGGTACAAGATTTTGATCCGCGTTGAATCGCCAAACAGCTTAAACAGTTCTGCCAGATCAAACAGTGTTTCATCCTCCGGCATTTCCTGCTTCACTCGTTCCACAATATCCTGATGAACGAACAGAAATTCGCACTGCTCACATTCTTCATGAGGCAAGCTTTCCACATCCCTTCATATGAACAAATGTTCATGTGTTTTTCTGTTTTTATTATACTGCTGTTTTTTCTCTTGTCAAGTCTTTGCGGCTGATTCTTTTCTTGCAAAAAAGAAAGCCGGTTCTTTTTTGTTTCCCACGTCGAATTTCGGTTGCCCTCGTCTTTGCACCATGGTACACTGAATACACAAGATAAATTTTTTCCGATTCGTAAGATCGGATATTTATTCTGAAACGGTGGTGTTGTTATGTCTTCCTTAAAAACTTCTTTCCCGGTTGGGGAAATCCCGCATGCTGCATATCCACGGCCACAGCTTCGCCGGGAAACCTGGCAGAATTTAAACGGGATGTGGAACTACTGCATCCGGCACGGAGACCATAGACCGGAACAATTTGACGGAACCATCTGTGTTCCGTTCGCCGCAGAAAGTCAGCTTTCCGGCGTGCACAAACCCGTTCTTCCGCAAGACAGCCTGTGGTATTCCTGTTCCTTTTCCATTACGGACTTTGACGCAAAAAAGCGCACGCTTCTTCATTTCGGCGCAGTTGATTACTGCTGTACCGTATATATCAACGATCAGCCGGTTGGCAGCCATGTCGGCGGCTATACGCCTTTTTCGTTTGATATCACGGATTATGTAACCGATTGTGAAAACACGATCCTGCTGTGCGTGCGCGACAAGACCGATTGCGGCGATGCCCCGCGCGGGAAACAGGTTCTGCACCCGGAAGGGATTTGGTATACAGCCGTCACCGGCATTTGGCAGACTGTATGGCTGGAACAGGTTGCGCCCGCCCATTTTACGAAAATTCATTTTTGTCCGCACCTTGACTGTGTCGAAATCACGGCGCAGACAAGCTGCAGCGCAACCGTGCACATGAAAATATGGGAAGGCGAAAAGCTGATTGCTGCGGAGACCTTCCCTTCCTCTCAGACGTGTACGGTGCATTTTGAATCGCCCCATCTTTGGTCACCGGAGGATCCATTCCTTTACCGCGTTATACTGACGTTATCGGAAAACGACCGGGCAACCGACACCGTTGAAAGTTACTTTGGCCTGCGTACCTTCGCTGTAAAGCCGGATGACCAGGGCATTACCCGTTTTTTCTTAAATGATCGGCCTTACTTCCAGAAAGGGCTTTTGGATCAGGGCTATTGGCCCGATGGTCTTTATACTGCCCCCAATGACGATGCGCTGCGTGCTGATATCGAAAACGCAAAATCGCTTGGCTTCAACATGCTGCGCAAGCATATCAAGGTGGAACCGGCCCGGTGGTATTATTATTGCGATGTGCTTGGCATGCTTGTGTGGCAAGATATGCCAAGCGGTGCAAAATATCCCGGCAAAGCAGTGGCTGTCGGCCTTCCCAACCTGGGCATCCACTTGGCCGACCGGCATTACAAGCTCTTCCGGCGGACGGATGCAGCCGCCCGGGAACAGTTCCTGCGCGAACTGACCGAAATCATCGACACCTTGAAGGACACCGTATGCATCAGCACATGGGTGCCTTTCAATGAAGGCTGGGGGCAATTTGATTCTGCTGATATTACTGCTCGAATTTGGGCGATCGACCCTTCCCGCCCGGTCGATTCTGCCAGCGGATGGCACGATCAGGGTGCCGGAGATTATAAAAGCCAGCATACCTATATTGTAAAAATCCGAGCACAGAAATCCGGCGGACGGGCGTACGCACTAACGGAATACGGGGGTTACAGCCAGATTATTGACGGACACTGCTGGGATGAAATGAACAGTTTTGGCTATAAGATGTTTCCCGACCGGGAAGCCTTGAGTCTTGCTTATCAAAGGCTGCATGAGGAACAGGTTTTCCCTCTTATCCAAAAGGGACTTTGCGTTTCTATCTACACGCAGCTTACAGACGTGGAACTTGAGGTAAACGGCATCTATACCTATGATCGCGCAATGTGTAAGCTTGATCCCGATGTAGTGCGGGCAATCAACGCAAAGCTGATTGTGTAAATCCGATTCAGCTGATTGCTTGCTTCGCATCCATATTCTTCAACCATACAAGGAGGTGTGCCGCGTTGCAGCACGAATGTCTCACGATCCAACTTTCGGTACGAAGGCTTGTTGAATTCGTTCTTCGGTGCGGCAGCATTGACAGCCGTTTTGCCGGATTCAATCGTGCCGCTGAGGGCAGCCGCATCCATCGCAAGCTGCAAAAAGCCGCCGGCAGCAGCTACCAATCGGAGGTTTCGTTTACTGCCGAACGGCAGATCGATGACATCCATTATGTACTCGACGGACGCGCCGATGGAATCATTCAGGATGAAACCGGGGCGTACACGGTGGATGAGATTAAAACCACCGCTGCTCCCGCAGAGCTTCTGACCGCGGATTTCAATCCCCTGCACTGGGCACAGGCAAAATGTTATGCTGCTTTTTTATGTGAACAAAAAGGGTTGGATGCGGTACAGGTTCAGCTCACATATTATCAGATCGATACGAATGAAATCATCCGTCACCGCAGACGTTTTACCGCCGCAGAGCTTGAAGCCTTTCTGGAAAGCACACTGCGCCTTTATAATCCTTGGGCAAAACGATCTTTCGAGTGGGCTGAAACACGCAGCCATTCGCTGAAAGCACTCACTTTTCCTTTTTCAGCATACCGGCCCGGTCAATATGAAATGGCGGGTGCTGTGTATCGTACCATTTGCGCAGGCGGCAGACTTTTTTGCTGCGCACCGACCGGGATCGGAAAAACGATTTCCACGCTGTTCCCCTCGCTGAAAGCTTTAGGCGAGCAGCGGGGGGAGCGAATCTTTTATTTAACTGCCAAAAACACAACTTGTCAGGCGGCAGAAGATGCTCTTTCCCGTTTGGCGGCACACAGCAGCAAAAGCAAAGCACCCATGCGTTTGAAAACGATCACCTTATCCGCCAAGGATAAAATCTGCCCCATGGAAGAACGCCTGTGCACCCCGCAGACCTGTCCTCGTGCAAATGGATATTTTGACCGCATCAATGATGCCTTATTTGAATTTTTATCGCAGCACGACCGTTTCACTCGCAGCGATATTGAACACTTTGCACAGCAAAAGTGTCTGTGTCCGTTTGAGCTTTCTTTGGATCTTACGAACTGGTGCGACTGCATCATCTGTGATTACAATTATCTGTTTGATCCGGTTGTAAATCTGAAACGTTTTTTCGCTGACGGCGGCGATTTTATTTTTTTGGTAGACGAAGCTCATAATCTTGTGGATCGTGCCAGAAACATGTATTCTGCATCCATTCAGAAATCATCGGTTTATCACTTGATAAAATCCCTTGGCAACCGTCATCGAAAGCTGACCGGAGCACTGAAAAAGGTAAATGCCGCATTGATTGAGCTGCGAAAGCACGCCCAAGCAGAAAAAACGCAGCAGCTTGTAATCCCCGAAGGGCTTGCGGATCTGACCAAAACGCTGATGCGTCTTTCTGCCGCTTGTGAAGATTGGCTCGAAGATCATCGGGAAGATATCCTTCGTGACGAGGTGCTGTCCTTTTATTTTGAGCTGCATTTTTTCCTTTTGATCGCTGAATTTTATGATACCCATTATACAACGCTGGTGAGTGTATCGCGCAGCGAAGTAACGGTTCAGCTGATCTGTCTGGATGCATCCTCTTTTTTGGATCATTCCATGGCTTTGGGGCGCGCATCCATTCTTTTCAGTGCCACCCTTTCCCCTGCCGACTACTTTATCAAGACACTGGGCGGCGGCCAGAATGCCCGATTCCTTTCGCTTTGCTCCCCATTTGCACCGGAACAGCTATGCATCGCAGTGGCGGATCGTGTCAGCACAAAATACAATGACCGGGATACATCCCGCGAAGAGGTATGCCGTTTGATTGCCGCTGCGGTAACAGCCAAACCGGGAAATTACATTGTTTTTCTGCCCTCCTACAAATACATGCAGGATATTTACGATACCTTTTGCGATTTATTCCCGGATATTGCTGTTGCCATTCAGGAAAGCAGCATGACCCAAGCGCAGCGCGAAGATTTTTTGATGCTTTTTTCTGCCCAGAGCAAGCGGACCTTTGTCGGTTTTTGTGTTCTCGGCGGTGTTTTTTCCGAAGGGGTCGATCTTGCCGGAGAACGTCTGATCGGAACCATCATCGTAGGAGTTGGGCTGCCGCAGATCGGCACCGAACAAAACATGCTGCGTGAATATTATGAATCCGAAACCGGAATGGGGTTTGAATACGCTTACCAGTACCCTGGGATGAACAAGGTTTTGCAGGCAGCCGGCCGCGTCATTCGCACCGAGCAGGACCGCGGTATTATTTTGCTGATCGATACCCGATATGCCTATTCTTCTTATCGAAATCTGCTGCCACCGTACTGGTCGCATATGCAGCGTGTTCGAAGCGAAACCGAACTAACCAATCTTCTCGCACAATTTTGGAACAACGAAGCCAAATAGCTTTTCTGCCGATTTTCATTTTTTTGCAAAACGAAATGAGCGATGTTTTTTGTGGGAAAACCACTTCAAAAAACATCGCTCATTTGATTGTATTTACTTCGGAATCCGGTGGCGCAGGATCGACCCTTCCGGCAGCGCGGTTTCGCACGGGATCGAATATTTCATCATAGCATGCGGAGTTGATTCAATTTCCTCTTTCTGCTCATTATGTATGTAAGCCGGTTTGAACGCCACGGTCATTCCAAGAGGCGTCAATGCCTCCAGTTCCTCGCCCAGCGCGATTTTTCCCCGCTGTGTGCAGTAGGCCACACCTTCCTGCCATGCATCCACCACGGCGGCTACTTCCCATTCCCGGATATATCCGCCGTGTGCCGTATTTTGTGTTGCCCCTTCGCGTCCGAAATAGAATCCTGTGGAATAGTGACGATGCGATGTGCGCATCAGCTCTTCCAGCACATCTTCCGGGCAAACATACTGATCCGGAGCCTGCATAAATGCATTTACTGCACGGCGGTACGCGCTGGTCGTACTTGCTACATAGTAGAATGATTTCGCGCGGCCTTCGATTTTCAAGCTGTCGACACCGGCACGGATGATCTGGTCAATAAACGGTGCCGTACACAGATCATCCGCATTCAGGATAAAGCTGCTCTGTTCTGTTTCACCGATTTCAAACATCTGCCCCGGTCGATGCTCCTCGGAAAGATTCCATTTCCAACGGCACGGCTGCGTGCATTCGCCACGGTTTGCATCCCGGCCGGTAAGATACCGGGAAAGAAGGCATCTTCCGGAAACCGACATACACATTGCGCCGTGTACAAACGCTTCAATTTCCAGCTCTTTCGGTGTATTATCGCGGATCACAGCAATATCCTGAAGGGACAGTTCCCGCGCAAGAACCACGCGTTTTGCGCCAAGATCATACGCAGCACAAGCCGCTGCGTAATTTGCAATCCCCGCCTGGGTGGAGATATGAATTTCCATTTCCGGAGCAATATGCTTAACCAGTGCCAAGACACCAAGATCCGCAACGATCATGGCATCCACTCCGGTTTCCTTCGCGCGGCGGATAAAATCCGGCATGCGGGCCACCTCTTCGTTCGTGGGGACGGTATTCATCGTCAGATATACACGCCGCCCGTGCGCATGGGCAAAGCGCACCCCCGTCTCCAGCTGCTCTATGGTAAAATTTTTGGACGCTGTTCTCATTCCAAATTCTGTTGCACCCACGTACACAGCATCTGCCCCATACAAAACAGCAAATTTCAAGCGTTCCAAATCGCCTGCCGGGCTTAGCACTTCCGGTTTTTTCATGATAGCTCCTTTCAGAAATGCAGCCGCACCTTATGTGCGGCTGCATTGTTTATGATTCGTTATTGTGCGCCGGATTCAGGGGCGAATCCCCTCTTTTTCAAGCTGTGCGGTAATTGCTTCATGTTCGGCATTCGTATTAGCAAAATGATAGTTGCCCTTTGTATCCGTCTGGAAGAAAAGATAATTGCAGTTTTCCTCCGGCCAAAGCGCCGCTTCGATTGCAAGGGTGCCGGGATTGGAAACCGGCCCGGCCGGCAGACCCTGATGCGTATACGTATCATATGCTGCCCGCATTTCCGGCGGAATTGCATCCCAGCTGCCAAACCCATAGCTTCCTGCCATAGAATCATAAATGTAGTTATTATCGTCTGCTTTTTCCTTATCCCATGCTACGTTGCTGCCCAGCGTGATCCCCTTGCGCAAGCGATTATGAAATACAGCCGAAACCTGCTTGCTGTATTCATTGCCGGCTTCTTCCTGAACAAGGCTTGCAAGCGTGATCACATCGGCAAGCGTCATTTCGAGCTCATCCATTCGCTGGTACATTTCATCCGTGATTTTACGGTCGAATTCGCCGTAAATTTTCGCCACCATGTTATATACGCTGTCCCCTACAAAAAACTCATAGGTATCCGGGAAAAGATAGCCCTCTGCCCGCATAAATGTATTGGGGTGCTCCCCGCGCTGTGACCAGAACTTGAATTGACTGAAATCGCCGGTTTCGTTGGCAACTTCCAAAAATTCTTCTGCCGTGCAAAGGCCGGCCTGCTCCATGATCTGCGCATACTGGATTGCCGTCTTCCCTTCCGGGAACGTAACGCGCACGGTTTCACGTTCATCCGTTGCCTGCTGGAGCACCGTGATGATCTCATCATAACTCATATCCGATGCAAGTTCGAAGGTGCCGTACTGCAGCGTATTGGCAGCACCATCCTTCCCGCGCACATAGAACGAAAATGCGTAGGAAGACCGGATGATATCCGCCTGCTTCAGCCGTTTGCCAATCGTCATCAGGCCGGAGCCTTTTTCGATCGTAACCGACTGCGTTACAACATCGCCGCGGTTGCCGTTTATTTCATTATGGCACCAGAGCCAACCGCCAAATACGATCCCAACGATCAATAAAAGGGCAGCCACTGCAACGCGCAGTCCTCTTTTTTTCTTCGGCTCGTCCGGCTCATACGAATCTTCCGAATCAAATTCTTCTTCCAGTGTTTCGTATGCTTGTTTCGCAGCTTTTGCCGCACTTTTTGCCGTTTTGGCCGAATCCGCAGCCTCCTGCTCCACAATTTTTTTCAATTCTTCCTGATAAAACTGTTTCCATGCATCCGGAAGCGACGCAACACGCTTTTTCAATTCTGCGATTTTTTCGGCATTCAGCTGTTTTTGCTCTTCTGTCATACGATATGTCTGTGCAGAAAGAGCGGCAAGCTGCCGGACGTACGCTTCTTTTTCAGCACGGTTTTCTTTATTTTCTGCCATTATTTCACCTCGTTATCTATCGCTGTCATAATATCACGATGTATTTCTTCAATCGACCGCATGCGGCCATTGGAAGAACACGAAATACACTTCCACCCAAGCTTTTGTGCACAGTATTGGCCGGCTTCCCGGCTGTGTTTCAAATAGTCTGTATTTTTTTCGTGAATATCTTTCTTTTTTTCGTTCCCATGATATCGCTCGGTCATCAGCCGCTGTGACACATCGGGATCCACATCCAGATAAATTACAAGATCCGGTTCCGGTATGCCGATTTTACGGTATTCGAAATCGAACAGCCATGCAAGATAGGCATCCCATTCTTGACGCGGCAGTTTGGAGCATTGGTGTACGGCGTTTGCGGTTGTGTACCGATCTGCCACCACAACACCGCCTTCATGGTAAAAATCGCCCCATACTGTTTTATAGCTTGCATACCGGTCAACCGAATAAAAACTGGATGCAGCATAAGCGTTTACCGCATTGGCATCTGCGCCGAACGCACCGGCAAGATACATTTTCACCAAGGCACTGGAATCGCTTTCATAATCCGGAAATGTTATTTTCATGGAACGCGTTCCCTGCTCATGCAGTGCTTCCAGCAGCCGCTTTGCCTGTGTTGCCTTCCCGCTGCCATCAAGCCCTTCCAAAACGATCAATTTCCCGTTCACGGTGTTTTTTCTCCTTTAAGCTGCTGATATTTTTCCCGCATCTCTGCCATTCGGCCGCAGCTCATCCGTCCCTCTGGGCATCCGCCGGAAACGCAGGGCGGCCCGCTTTTTTGGAACAAGCCCGGCGCCGCTTCATATGCAAGCTTCAGCATCTGGTCTGCAAGTTCCCGAATTTCCCACTGCGCGCGCTGGCAGCAGCGGTGATGAAAGAAATTGTTCAGACTGCGTGCATTCATGGTTACGATCATCTTTGTAGTGCAGGCATTGGGCAGAACAAAGCGCGCATCCTCGATCGCCATTTTTTCCGCTTTTTTTGCAGCGGCTTTTTCATCCAGACCCTGCTGCATCAAACGCCGGATGTGCCCCTCTTTCAGAAGTGCGGCAATACGGCGATAGTTTTCCGCCTGTGCTGTCATTGCATCGTCAAATGCCTGCTGCGCATCGGAATCGACTGCAATTTCCGGCGGTGTTACATATTCAAATTGATCCAATCGGACGTAGCGCTGACTTTGTACGCTGTACGAGGCGATGCGGTGGCGCGTGATCTGCGCAAGCAGCGATCGGCTTACCCCTTCAATCGCGAACGTGAACGATGCATGCTCGGTCGGGCTTTCGTGTCCCAAGCTGGAAAGCCTATCCAGAAATTCACGGCTTTTTTCCGGAGTAAGCCCTTCCAAAAGATCGTCAAGCTGCGCATTGGAATAGCACAGCTTCGCCGCCGCGGCCACCACGCGTTCCGGTTCCGGCGTATGTGCAATCAACATCACTTTCATTCTGTTTCTCCCTTTTGCGGCACCGATCCATTCCTGCCGTGCCGCTTTATTCTTTCCTATCCTTATATACGCTTTACCGATCAGATTCGTTTCATCGGTGCGTAATTTGCCATGGTTTTTTTCACGCCTGCCGTATCAAATCGAACCTCTACGATCATATCCCCTGCAACCGGCGTTACCTTCAGAACCTGTCCGCGGCCAAACACCTTATGCTCCACTGCATCCCCCGGCTGATATGCATTGCCGGCTGCCGCATTGTTTTTTGCCGCCGTTGGCACCGTGCCTGTGTTTTTTATGCCCGATCCAACGGATGATGTACTGTGCATCGCTGTCCCCCTGCGGCCGGTGCCCACCGTACCATAGCGCGAAGTATTCGTTGTGTACGACATACCGCTGCTGCGGGGCGCACTGCTTTCCCGGGAAGGCGTTTCGCGCCCATATCGAGAAGAATACCCCGCTTGAACCGTAGAGCGCATCACCGTGCCATATTCCTGCTGCAAATAGTCATTCTGCTGCTGCATCCGGCGGCGCAGTGTCTGCATTTGGGCAGCTGCCGGGCTTTGTTCTGTTTGCAGCAGCTGCCCGTCGATTTCCTCTATAAAGCGGGAAGGGCGGTTGTGCTTTGTCTGCCCAAACAGCATACGCGAGCTTGCACAAGAAAGATACAATTCTTTTTTCGCACGCGTGATCCCCACATAGCAAAGACGACGCTCTTCTTCTAGATCCTCGTTGGAATAGCGGCTCATTTCACTTGGGAAGATCCCTTCTTCCAATCCGACGATAAACACATAATCAAACTCAAGCCCCTTTGCCGCATGCATGGTCATCAGCACAACGACATCGGCTTCATTATCATAACTGTCGATATCGCTGATGAGTGCCACTTCTTCCAGAAATCCGGCGAGTGTCGCTTCCGGCCCGCGCTGATCTGCATACGTCTTAACGCTGGATACAAGCTGACCGATGTTTTCCATACGGGTCTGCCCTTCCTCCCCTTGGGCATCCAGCATCTGTTTGTATCCTGTGATTTCCGCAATCCGGTTCACAAACAGATCCAATGGCAGGGTATCGTTTGCTTCGCACAGTTTTTGATAAACCCTCATAAAACCACCCAGTGCTGCACTTGCGCGTGCAAGCGGTGCATAATTCTGTGCATGGGCGATCACATCCAGCATGGATGTTTCATTCTGCAATGCAATTTCTGCAATATGCTGTACCGTCGTGGCCCCGATTTTGCGCGCCGGTTCATTGATGATCCTGCGCAGACGCAAATCATCCTGTGGATTTGCCACGATGCTCATATATGCGAGCATATCCTTGATTTCCTTGCGATCGTAAAACCGCTGACCCCCAACGATCTTATACGGAATCCCCGCGCGCGCAAAATATGTTTCAATCGGGTTTGACTGGGCATTCATGCGATACAAAATGGCATGATCGCGCAATTTTGCACCCTTGCGCAGATTCTGCCCGATTGTGGCTGCCACATGCGCGGCTTCATCAAATTCCGATTCCGCCTCATAGCAGTTGATTTTTTCCCCATTATCGTTCTGCGTCCAAAGCGTTTTTCCTTTGCGGCCGGTGTTATTTTCAATCACGCAGTTTGCCGCATTCAGAATGTTTGAAGTAGAACGGTAATTCTGCTCCAGCCGAATGGTTTTTGCTCCGGGGAAATTTTCTTCAAAGCTCAAAATATTTTCAATGGTAGCCCCGCGAAACCGATAAATGCTCTGATCGTCATCGCCGACCACACAAACATTCTTGTCGGCACCGCTCAACAGGTTTACAAGCTGGAACTGTGCTACGCTTGTATCCTGATATTCGTCTACTAAAATATATCGAAACCGATTCTGATAATACGCTTGTACATCGGGATAATCCCGAAGGAGCTGAACCGTAGAATAAATCAAATCATCAAAATCGAACGCACCGGCTTTCAATAACCGCTTTTGATAAGCATCATAAACCTTGGCAATCAGACCTTCTCTTGTATTTTCCGGTGCACTCATGGCCGCTTTCGGGCTGATCATCTTATCTTTCATGCGCCCGATTGCATTCAGTGCCGCTTTTAATGGCAGAAATTTATCGTCCACATTCAAAGCTTTGTAAACTTCCTTCATGGTGCGCTGCTGGTCATCGCTGTCATAGATCGTAAAGCTTTGCGGAAAGCCCAGACGCCCCGCTTCTCTGCGCAGGATGCGCACGCACGCCGAATGAAAGGTGGAAGCGTTTACATCGTTTCCCGCTTCCCCCAGCATCGTGCCCAGTCTGTTTTTCAGCTCACCTGCCGCTTTGTTTGTAAAGGTGATTGCAAGGATGTTATACGGCCGCACGGTTCGCTCTTGCAGGCATTTTTGCAGGGATTCGGACGGTTCACCGCCGTTTTCGACGATCGCCTGCAATTCCTGCATATCCTCGATGCCGGCATACACCGGAACCTGTTTGCTGTTATACGCACTGCCGAAACGAATGAGATTTGCAATCCGGTTGACAAGCACGGTCGTTTTTCCGCTGCCTGCCCCTGCCAGTATGAGCAGCGGGCCATCCGTAGTAAATACGGCATCCTTCTGCCTTTCGTTCAGTCGCCCGAACTGAGATTCTATGTATTTTCGGCGCAAAGCCAGAAACGTTGTATTAAACTGGGATTCCATTTTGTTCCGCCTTTATCTTTTTTGTACCATATTCATGGATGCTTTATCTTATAGATTATATCATATCTGCCCTCAAAAAAAAAGAAAGCTTGTGCAAAAAACATCTTCCACACATAATTGCAAATTTTATAAGTTTATTCTTGACAAACCCGACCATGCAATATATAATTTAACTGTTGCTCAAATGAGCGATATCCGGGTGTAGCGCAGTTTGGTAGCGCGCTTGAATGGGGTTCAAGAGGCCGTGA
>JAHHSK010000015.1 GCA_020025255.1 Ruthenibacterium sp.
AGGAAAACCCATTGCAAAGGAGAACTTATGCTTCTTACGATTTACGATTTCGATCTTGCCCAGATCTGCTATTCCGGGCAGTGCTTTCGGTGGCAGCAGCTGGATGAAAGCACCTTTTCCATACCCGCTTTCGGGCGCACACTCACCGTAAAGCAGCGCGGTCACTGCTTTGATTTTTCCTGCGACAGCACCGAATTTGACGCTGTATGGCGCAGTTATTTCGATCTTGATACCGATTATGCGGCAATCAAAGCGCGGATCGATCCCAATGACCGTTATTTGCTGCGCTGTGCCGAACACGGCTGGGGGATGCGTATCCTGCGTCAGGATCTTTGGGAGATTCTGGTAAGCTTCATCGTCAGCCAAAACAACAACATTCCACGCATTCGAAAAAACCTTGCTTCCATCTGCACGCTTTCGAAGGAAGATTTCCCTTCCCCGCAAGTGCTTGCCGCCACCTCACCCGATGTCTTTCGCGCTATGGGGCTTGGCTACCGCGCCGATTATCTGTGCGCCGCTGGGGAATATGCGGCACGCGGGGGTGTATTGGATGCATTGTCTTCCCTTTCGTTTCCGCAGGCGCATCAGGAGCTTCGCACGATCAAAGGGGTTGGCCCCAAGGTTGCCGACTGCGTATGCTTATACGGGCTGCACCATGTGGATGCTTTCCCCTTGGATACGCATGTAAAGCAAATTTTAAAAGCGCATTATCCCAACGGATTCCCGTTTGAACGCTATACGGGATGTGCCGGGATTCTGCAGCAGTACATGTTTTATTATGACCTTGGCAAAAATGAATAATCACAAGGAATATTTCCGATAAAAACGCTCGTCCTCAACAAAAAACAGCAGCCGGATGCAATGATTGCATTCGGCTGCTGTCTTTCTGTCAAATCGGATCTAAAACTATAATCCACACATCACTGACACCTGGGTTCTTATGCCGCTGCATTCGGTGCCGAAGTACTGTCTGTCGGGGGTTCCGGCTGCGGCTCTGGATTCGGTTCAGAGTCAGACTTTGCTTCTGATTGGGATTGGGATTGCGACTGAGACTGAGACTGTGACTGTGACTGGGATTGCGGCTGGGATTGCGGCTGGGATTGAGACTGGGACTCCGGTTTTTCCGGTTTTTCCGCAATATACAGGATCACAGATTGCGTTTCGATTTCCAGCACACTGCCCGCCTGCACATCACAGCGCGCGACCGTGCCCTCGATAAAGCTGCCATCATTCGCCGTGGGGTACATCTGATATCGGATCCCCAGTGTCTTCAGCTCCGCCTGCACATCCTCCTTGGGGCGGCCGATCACCGGCGGCATCACGGCAGTCTGTGCCCCATCGCTGACAACCAAGGTAATCACCGTTCCGGCCGGCACGCGCGTGCCTTTCTGGTGGCTTTGACGGATAATTTCACCCGCGGCATATTCCCGGCTGAATTCATGTTCGGAAAGGAACACAACGTAATCGGTATTCTGCGTATCCGATGCAACATCCGTAAACTTTTTGCCAACCCAGTTCGGGATCGTAAACAGTTCCTGCTCCGGCTCGCTTTCACTGGAATCCGAGGAGGATTCGCTTTCCGAAACGGACTCCGATTCCGAAAGGCTTGTATCTGTGGAATCCCCGCCGTTTGACGATGCCAGCACGGCCCACACCAGCAAAACAACCACCAGAACGGCTGCCGCCGCCCCGGCCATAATCATCTGCATCTGCTTTGTCGTCAGATTCCAGCGCGGTTTTTCGGGCTGTTCCGGTGTTGTAAGTGCCGCCAGAAAATCGGCTGCCGATTGCATGCGCTCTGTGGGAACTATGCGCATGGCATGCGCCAAAGCAGCTGAAACATATCCCGGCAGTTCCGGGTTCAGCGCATGAGCCGGAACAAGCGTATCATTCATTTTGCGCAGGTTTGCCGGCACCGGCGTTTTGCCTGTCATGGCAAAATAGAACAGCGCGCCAAGGGAATAAACATCCGTGTATTTTCCGTCAAACTCAGCAGATGCATACTGTTCGGGGGCTGCAAAGCCATCGAACACGCTGCTTTTCAGTTCGCTGTCTGCCGTGCGCAGACCCAGTGTAGCGTAACCGGAAAGACGCGCAGCACCCGACTGCGAGATATAAACCGTTTCCGGACTGATGCCTCGGTGCAAAAGCCCCATGCGATGCATCGCATCGACCCCATATACAACCGGCCGCAGCAGCACGAGTGCTTCGTCCGGATTCAAGGGCTGTTCCCGCTGTGCTATGTATTCCATCAGCGTGATGCCTTCATCCGGCTCTTTCACTGCATAGGCGGTGTTGTTTTCTTCCACAAGATCCAGCACCTGCACCAAGCCGTCGTTGCGCCCAAGCGTTACCAGCGTGCGGTACATATCCACAAAATCCATACGCGTCGTCTTGAACATCAGTTCCCGATCCTGACGCGGGATCACACTGCCATTGTGTGCGCGGGCTGCGCAGATCGTAACCGGCACAAACTCTTTGATGACAACTCGGCGCGTAACGGTATTGTCCACAGCTGCGTACAATACGCCTTCCCCATCAAGCGACAGCACCCGTCCTATGGTGTATCTTCCTGCCAGTAATGTGTTGACCGGAAGGGTGCCCGCCGGATTGGTATTTTCAAAACTTTGTCCGCAATACGGGCAGCTGCGCTGCGATGCATCCGCATTGGATAAACAATTACTGCAAACGATCTGTTCTCCCACTGTATTTCTTTCCCTTTCCGTTTTGTTCCAAAGCACGCCGGCTCAGCGGTCGAGGTCCTCTTCGTTTTCAAGATTATGCCATACATTCTGCACGTCATCATCTTCTTCCAGATGATCCAGCAGCAGACCCATCTGCTTGAGGGAATCGGGGTCGGTAAGCGCAGTCATCGTGGAGGGAACCATTGCAACATCTGCCGAAATAAATTCATAGCCCATGTTTTCCAGTTCTGCGCGCACTTCGCTGAAGCTTTCCGGCGTAGTCGTCACTTCGGCTACTCCATCCCCCATATCAAAATCTTCACCGCCTGCTGTCAGGATATCCTCCATAACCGCATCTTCGTCTTTTCCTTCAATATCCAGCACGATCACTCCCTGCTCGCTGAACAGGAAGCTGACGCAGCCGCGGTTGCCCAGATTGCCGCCGAATTTATCGAAATAATGACGCAGATTGGCCGCGGTGCGGTTGCGGTTATCCGTCAGGGTTTCCACCATCATGGCAACTCCGTTCGGGCCGTATCCTTCATAGGTGATTGCCTCGTAATCGTCCTTTTCGCCGCCCTCTGCCTTTTTAATGATGCGCTGGATGTTATCATTGGGCACATTCAGGCTTTTTGCCTTTGCGATCAGATCGCGCAGCTTGCCGTTGACATTGGGGTCTCCGCCGCCCGCTTTTACGCAAACAGCCATTTCACGGCCGATCTTTGTAAATATTTTGGCGCGCTGACCGTCCGTCTTTTCTTTTTTGCGTTTAATATTGTTCCATTTGCTATGCCCTGACATAACAGGTACCCCCTATATGATATCAAAATAAAATAATGTACAGTACAACTATAAGATTATAGCATATTAACCTGCGATGTGCAAGGGAATCCCCCGGCACAAACCCGCTGTTTCGCTCATTCTTTCGCTTTTTGGCATGATTTGCCTTTTCTTTTTTCCCCGGCTTCGTATAGCCGTTGTTTGCTGTACGCATACTACGGATGTACAAAGGAGGTGAACCAAATGGAAACCAAAAACAAAAACAGCCGCGCCGGCACCAACCGCACGGAAAGTGCCAAAAAAAATGAAAGCACCAACAAAAGCTCTTCCCGCGCTTCCTCTGCACGCAACAGCGAAAATTCCAACAGCAAAAACAGCACCCGCACCCGATAACTTTCCTTACAGCCGATTTTCTTTTTAAGACGCAAAGCAGCGATACACCCTTTGGTTTGCATCCGAAGTGTGCATCGCTGCTTTTCTTTTATTCCTGCGGTTGTGTATCAAAATGGTCGTTCCAAATCACATCGAACAGTTCCTCAATGCGTTGGGCTTGGTTTTGCAGATAAAGCCAGCCAAACAGGGCTTCCAGCGCCGTAGATGCCCGATACTCCTGCGGCGTTGCGTGTTTGGCCACGGTTGCCTTGGAAGCGTTTTTCCCCCGGCGCACCACACCTTGTTCCGATTCGTTCAGCATCGGCATGATTTTCTGTAAGGCCGCAAACTGCCCCTTTGCCGAAACAAACTTCACCGCTTCGGCATGCAGCCGATTGGGCTGCATGCGCGTGCGTTCCACAAGGCGCTTGCGAACCAGCACCTCGAACACGCCATCCCCTACAAACGCAAGCGCGATCGGTGATTGTTCCCGAATATCAATTTCCGGCTTTGCTTCAAATAACACTGCAGTTATTCCCCCTGCCTATATCAGCGTGTGCGCAGCATCGGCATGTGCACAGCCATTCATCAGAATACATAATCAAATTCAAATTCACCGATGCGGATCGTATCGTCCTCTTGAACACCCATTTCCACGAGCTTATCGATGATGCCGGATTCATGCAGCTGACGCTGGAAATACTGAAGGCTTTCATAATCGGAAACATCGGAGCCTTCGAGAATCGTTTCCAGCCACGGGGCATCAATTTCATACGCACCATCGTCTGCACGCACGATTTCAAACGCACGCGAAGATTCCGCCGCCGGCTCTGGGCGGACATACTCCGGTTCATATACGGTAACGGGGGGCAGCTGCTGCAGCCGTTCATAGACAATACCGGGCAGCCCATCCAGCCCCTGACGCGTTGCCGCGGAAACCGGCAGGAACACAAGGCCTTTTTCTTCAATATAGCTTCGGAATTCCTCCACCTGCTCCGGCGTCGCGATATCACATTTATTGCCCAGAACGATCTGCGGACGTTCGGCAAGCTCTGCGGAAAAATTCCTAAGTTCTGTGTTGATCTTTTCAAAATCGTCCTTCGGGTCACGGCCCTCGCAGCCCGAAACATCCACCACATGCAGCAGCAATCGGCAGCGATCCACATGGCGCAGGAAATCGTGGCCCAGCCCGACCCCTTCCGCTGCGCCTTCAATCAAGCCCGGTATATCCGCCGCAACAAAGCTGGCCTCCGGCCCGACACGGACAACCCCCAGAACCGGGGAAAGCGTTGTAAAATGATAATTGGCAATTTTCGGCTTTGCTGCACTAATGACTGAAATGATCGTGCTTTTGCCCACGTTCGGGAAACCGATCAAGCCGACATCGGCGATCAGCTTCAGTTCCAAGCGAACATCCATCTCCTCGCCCTTTGCTCCCGGCTTTGCGAATTTGGGAATCTGACGTGTCGGCGTTGCAAAATGCGTATTGCCCCAGCCGCCGCGTCCGCCGCGCGCAACCACAACGGGTTCATCGCCTGAAATATCGGCAATCACCAAGTTGGTTTGTGCGTCCCGCACGATCGTGCCGCGCGGCACGCGGATCACAAGATCCGGAGCGCTTTTGCCGTTGCAGCGGGAAGCACGGCCATCCTCGCCGTTGGGCGCGCAGTATTTGCGTTTATAGCGGAAATCCATCAGCGTGGAAAGATTGGTATCCACTTGAAACACGATGTTGCCGCCGCGCCCGCCATCGCCGCCGTCCGGCCCGCCTGCGGCAACATATTTTTCGCGATGAAACGAAACGGAGCCATTGCCGCCGTTGCCCGCCTTGATTTTGATTTTTGCGGTATCGATAAACATATTATTGTACCTCCGGCATATCGAAACAAAAGGAAGCCGAACGGCCTATGCCGTTGCAGCGTATACGGTTGCAAAGCTTTTGATTACAAAAAAGACCGGGCCTTCCGGCCCGGTCTGCTGCCTTGCAGGCTTATTGCTTAATGCTGACCTTCTTGCGGTCACGGCCGACACGCTCAAAGCACACCTTGCCATCGACAAGGGCAAACAGCGTATCATCACTGCCACGTCCGACATTCTCACCTGCATGGATGTGAGTGCCGCGCTGACGAACCAGGATGTTGCCGGCCAGAACGAACTGACCGTCTGCACGCTTTACGCCAAGACGCTTTGCCTCGGAATCGCGGCCGTTCTTTGTAGAACCTACACCTTTTTTATGTGCCATTTACTAACCCTCCCCTAATTAACCGTTGATCTCTGTGATCTCGATCTTGGTATACGGCTGACGATGACCCTTCTTGCGCATGCTGCCCTTTTTGGGACGATAAGTCAGGATATTCAGCTTCTTGCCTTTGCCGTTCTTAACGACCTTGCCTGTGACCTTGGCACCCTCAACTGTGGGATTGCCAAACTTCACGCTGCCCTCTTCGCCGACAGCCAGAACGGTGTCGAAGGAGTATTCGCTCTCTGCTTCAACATTCAGCTTTTCAACATAAATGACGTCGCCTTTTTCCACACGGTACTGCTTACCGCCGGTAACGATCACTGCGTACATAATAAACCCTCATTTTCTATAAGTCTCGCTGGACTAGCAGGCGGATATCAAGATATCACTTAAGGAGCCCAAACCATGCGGCTCTAACATCATACCATAAATCCCGGCACAATGCAAGCAGTTTTTTCTCAAATCCTCAACGTTTTTCGCCGTCTCCCCGGCCTTGCGCCTGATTGCGGGCAGCACGCACCGTGTTCATCATCAGCATAGCGCGTGTCATCAGCCCGACGCCGCCCGGCACCGGCGTGATGTAAGAAGCCTTGGGTTCCGCCTCGTCAAAGACAACATCTCCGCAAAGCGTTCCGTCAGCGGTGCGGTTGATCCCGACATCGATCACCACTGCGCCCGGCTTTATCATATCCCCTGTTACAAAGCCCGCTTTTCCGACAGCGGCAATCAGGATATCTGCCGCCGCACACTTTTCTTTCAGATTTTCGGTATGGGAATGGCACAATGTAACCGTGGCATTTTCCGCACAGAGCATCAACGCAGCCGGCTTGCCCACGATATTGCTTCGCCCAATCACCACAGCATCTTTGCCTGCAATCTGCATGCCGGTGCTTTTCAGCATTTCAATGCATCCGGCCGGGGTGCACGGAAGGAAGCATTCCTCCCCGCTGATCAGTCTGCCGGTATTGATATCGGTAAATCCATCGACATCCTTTTGCGGCAGTATGGCGTTGATGACGCTTTGTTCCCGGATCTGCGGCGGAAGGGGAAGCTGCACTAAGATGCCATGCACACGATCATCCTGATTGAGCTGTTCGATTTTTCCGAGCAGCTCACTTTCCGTGATCGACTGCGGAAGCTCCAGCACATCGGAAAGGATGCCGCATTCCGCACAATCCTTGGCCTTTCCTCTTACATATGCTTTGCTTGCAGGGTTTTCCCCCACTATAATGACAGCCAGCCGTACCGAAATCCCCTTTTCCCGGAGCTTTGCTGCCTGCTGCGCTGCCTGTGCCTTGATCCGGGCGGCAAGTACTTTTCCGCTGATGATTTCCGCCATGGTATTCTACCTCCTGACCTAAAGACATTTATGCCCCTGCCGTGCCTATTTTCATTTTTCCGATTCGGCTTGTCCGTCCTCCCGCTTTGCGGGTTCCTCCGGCTGCGGCAGTTCGTTATTCGGTTCTTCTGCCGTCTGCAAGGCCTCGTTCTCCTGTCGTTCCGGCTCCGCTTTGTCTTGCGGTACAGCCTCTTGCTCATCCGGCTGTTCCAGCGCGCGCCGACGTTCGATTTCCTGCTTTATCTGCTGGTCGTTCATCGGCTTTTCGCCCAGCATCCATTCAAACTCATAGGTCTTGCGAACCCCATTTTCTTTGACGATCGCCGTATAGTGAACCTTGTGCGGGATACCGCGGTATTTCCGGCGCATAAAAATCCACAGGCCCAATGCGATCAGCACGGAAACCGCCGCGATCACCTGACTGATACGGAATTTGCCGATCATCAGGCTGTCGGTCCGCAGCCCCTCGACGACGAAACGCTCGGCTCCATACCACATAGCATACATCAGGATCAGTTCCCCGTCAAATTTCCGATGCTTCATATAAGCCCAAAGCAGGAAGAAGCCCAGCAGACACCAAATCGATTCATACAAAAAAGTCGGGTGCACCGGCATATTGGGATCAACGATGATTCCCTGCGCGGCAAGCACATCCTTAGTATGGGCAAGATAATTATACGTGCCCTCGCTGTACATGCCCCAGGGCAGCGTTGTGTTGACGCCGAATGCTTCCTGATTGACGAAATTGCCCCAGCGGCCGATCCCCTGCCCCAGCAGGAAACCGATGCCCGCAAGGTCAAACATCGGCAGCAGCGGCACCTTGCGCCAGCGGCAGGTAACGATCCCGCTGAGGAATGCGCCGATCACCGCACCGTAGATTGCCATGCCTCCCAGCCGGATGTCGAGCATATCACGAAAGCTTTCATATTCAAAGGGGGCTGTTGCAACATAAAACACCCGTCCCCCGATCACGGCACACACCGTACCGATCAAAATGACATCCACCATACGGTCTGCATCGATCCCAAAGCTGCGTGAATAATGGAACGCAAAAATCAATGCCAGGGCAAGGCCGATCGTAATCAGGACACCATACCAGTAAATCGGCACCCCAAACAGCGTAAATGCAACACGATTCAGCGTAAGCTCAATGCCCAATCCCGGAAATGTTACATGATTGATCATACTATAATCTGAACTTCCTTTCTTTTACGGCTGCTCGATCGGACGGATCAGAAGGGTTGCGCTTCGTTCTTCGCACAGCATGGTGCGCAGCGCCTCATTCACATCTTCGATCGTCAGTGCGGCCAGCGTTTCGATTTCGTCTGCCGGGGAATGTCCGCGGAAGAACGACGATGCCAATGCGCTCGCCACATCCTCTACATTCTCCAGTTCCTGCACCAGCTCGCCATAAAGCTGATTTTTGCACAGGATGAAAAGCTCCTCATCCACGCCCTCGCTCTTCTGGCGTGCAATTTCTTCCAGCAAAAGACGGCGAACCTGCTGCGGGTCGCTGGCTTCGCCGCCAAACAGGATCGACAGCACCCCGGGCAGGCTGAGCAGCTCTCCGGAAAAGCCCGGGCTGACAAGCCCTTCATCATAAAGGCGGCGGTAAAGCGGCGTCATGCTCCCGCAAATCAGCTCTGTCAGGATGTCGCAGATGATTTCTGTTTTCAGCGCATCGCCCTTTGGCGGCGTTTCCTTGAAGGCAATGCCGAACAGCGGCTTTGAAACCGCCATAGAGATTTCATCATACGTTTGTGCCAGTTCCTGCGGTTCTTCCACCGGCACACGTTCGATCAGGCCTTCTTTCTGCGGGATCTGTGCCCGTTTGCAGGCGTCCAGCACCTGTTCCATGGTCACATTGCCCGCAACGGCCAATATCATGTTCTGCGGCCGGTAAAATGCATCCGCGCAGGTATACAGCATTTCCGGTGTGATCTCGGCAATGCTTTCTACCGTGCCGGCAATGTCATCGCGGATCGGATGTCTTTGGTACAGACAGCGATACAGCCCGAAAACCAGCCTCCAGTCGGGCGAATCATCATACTGCTTGATTTCCTGACCGATGATGCCCTGTTCCTTTGCAATGGTCTGCTCGGTAAAATACGGATGCGAAACAAAATCAAGAAGAATATCCAGATTTTCTGCCGCATTGCCCGAGGAAGTAAAAATATAACAGGTCTTATCAAAGCTGGTATATGCATTTGCAACCGCACCGGTCTTTGCAAAAAGAGAAAAAGCATCTCCTTTTTCACTTTCGAACATTTTATGCTCCAAAAAATGCGCAACGCCTGCGGGCAGCTTCATACGGACGCCGTCGCGAATCAGTTCCCGGTCGATGCTGCCGAACCGTGTGCCGTATACCGCGTGCACCCCGGTAAAGCCGGGCATCGTATGCACACGAACGGTCAGCCCGTTTTCCAGCACCGTGCTTTGGTAAGCCGCAGCCGCCCGCACCGCCTGTAATGAGGATTTATTCATCGGCCTGTTCCTCCTTCGTCAAAGTATAGGCTACCGCAAGCGAAAAGCGGGATAGGATGCGCTGCACATCCTGTGCTGTGACCGCCTCGACTTCCCCTGCGACCTGCTGCGGAGTTTTTTCCCCGCCGCGCATACGCTCGGAAAAATACCAGCTTTCCAATCCGCGAAGGGTATCCCCGACCGCTGCAAGCTGATTGCACAGCGCAAGCTTTGCCTCCTGCAGTTCCTGCTGCGAAACCGGCTTTTCGGAAAGTTCTGCCAGCTCATGCAGGATCGCCTGCTGTGTCTTTTGCGCGCTGCCGTGCTCGATCCCGCTGTCCACGCACAGCACATTGGTAAGCGATGTGAAGGAGGCCGCACAGTAATAGCAAAGGCTTTGTTTTTCGCGTACATTCTGAAACAGCCGTGAGGTCGGCAGCCCGCCGAAAATCGCAACCGCTACGCGCAGTGCGGAAAGATCCTGTGCCGGGAAGCTTTCTTTCGGCGTAAACATCATGCACAGCTTTCCCTGTACGGTTGCCATAGGTTCTTGGTAATATTCCGGCGTTTCTTTCGGGAACACACTCTCCTGCACCGGTTCATCCGGTATGCGGTCGATTTTTTCCAGTGCCGCACAAAGGCTGCTGCGAACCGCATTTTCCTGCGCCCCCAGAACATACACTTCGATCTGCGCATGACGCAGCATATGCTCATACGCTGCTGTCACATCGGCGGCTGTCAGTGCATCCAGCTCCTCGATGTATCCATTGCGTTCCACTCCTGCGGGGCTTTCTGCGTACAATTTCCGCCGTGCCTGACGGATGCAGTAACTGCGCTTTTCATTCTTTTCACCGGCCAGCAGTTCGCGGAGCTGTTCTTTTTCGATTTGTACTGCCTCATCATCCAGCATGCCATTCACAACATACGGGCGAAATGCGGTGCCAAACGCAATGTCTGCATATTCCCGACTGAGTTCTTCCTGTTCCAGTGCAAACCGATCTTGGATCCCTGAAACGCAGACAGTCAGGATTCGATTTTGTCCGCTCATCGTCTGATCCACAGAAAGCGCCGCACCGTAAAGTCGCGCAAGACGCTTGGAAAGTTCCGTCATATCCGGACAATCGGCATAGCCGCGTTCCAGCACCATGGGCAGAACGGCTTCGGCCGTAGCGCGTTTTCGGGATGCCCGCCAGATAAAATGGATTGAAATGCGGCAGCGGTTGAATTTTTCTGCCGGAAGAACCGTTACATGCGCACCGGGCGCAAGAGTGATTCGTTTCATGAAAACCGTCCTTTTTTGAATTTCTATCTGATTTTACTTTCGAGCCAAAGCCTTACTCGGTCTTACCAAGATATTCCTCCAGGCTCAAGCCCAATGCCATGATTTTTTTTGCATCCTCCACCCCGACATAGCGATAATGCCACGGCTCGAACGATGTGCCGGTAAATTCCGTTTTATCTGCCGGATAGCGCAGAATAAAGCCGTAATCCGCAGCATGGGTTTTCAGCCAAACCGCCCAGGCGCGCGTTTCCAGTTCCCCGACAAGGTTGGCATTGATATCCTGCGCGCCCACAATATCCACAGCAAGACCCGTTTCGTGTTCCGATGTGCCGGGTTCGTTGCGCCATTTCTTGGTTTCGGCAAAAGCTTCTTCTTCGCTCATACCCTTCTGGATATAGCTTGCCTGCATGCTGTCAAACAGTTTTTTCTGCTCTTTTGTCGAGCGGTACGCCGAACGTGCAACCAGCTCGATTCCTTCTGCCTTTGCTGCGTCGAACATCTCGATCAGTTTTGCTGCGGCACGCTTTTCCATAAACTGCTGCCCATTGCGGCTGTTTGTTCCAACGCTTTCCAGCTCCGGCTCATAGCCTTCCGGCAGCGGGTGCGTTGTATTGGTCAGCAGCAGGCTCCACAGGTTCGGGTCCGCCGGCTTATCCATAGCCACCGGCACCGGTTCGGACGCCGATGCACTGCTGCTTTGTTCGGATACCGTTTGCGAGCTGCCGGTTGTCCCGGAAGCTTGGCCTTGCTGCGAATTTTTCAGCATTCCCCAAATGCTTGTGACAATGAAATAAACGCCAAACACGGACAGCACCGACAGCACCGCAAGCACTGTCATAAGAATGTGATATCTGCGCATCGCCTTTTGGCGCAGAATTTCTTTTTGCCTGCGGCGCTCTGCCGCTTTTTCCCTTGCCTGCATCGATTGCGGCGCACGGGAAGTATTCGGTTCTTTCTGCATGAAAATTCTCCTTTTCTCCGCTGGCTCCACTTTGTTTGGCTCCGCGGCCTTATCCTGCACAAAAGGCAGGCTTTTCGGTATGGTATCCGAAAAATGCCTGCCTTTTATTATATCCTTTCTGCGGCTTGCTGTCTAGCAACACCGGATTTTTTCACACTCTTTTCAAGAGAAGAACGCCGCGTGAAGTGCCTGCACCGCACGCTCGGCTTGCGATTGTTCAATCAAAACCGATATTTTTATTTCGCTTGTCGAGATCATACGGATATTGATATTGCTTTCATAAAGTGCTTCAAACATGCGGGCTGCTATACCGGAATGGCTCTGCATCCCTGCGCCCACAACGCTTACCTTTGCCACGTTTTTATCAACCGTTACACTGTGCCCGCCAAAGCGCGGCAGTGATTCCCGCAGCACCGAAACCGCGATTTCCGCATCCTGCTGCGGCACGGTAAAGATGACGTCCTTGCAATCTGGCTTCCCTGATGACTGCAAAATCACATCGACATTGATGTTCTTCTGCGCCATAAGGCTGAAAATTTTAAAGGATGCACCCGGCACATCCGGCACCTGCTGCACATTGATCACGGCAACATTTGTATCTTTTGTCACGCCCTTGATGAGCATTCCTTCCACGTCTGCAACCTCCTTAACAAGCGTCCCCGGTTTATCCGTCAGGGAAGATCGAACTTCAAGACATACCGAATATTTTTTTGCCAGTTCCACACTGCGGCTGTTGAGCACCTGCGCCCCCAGTGTTGCTAGCTCCAGCATTTCATCGAATGTGATCTCATCCAGTCTGCGCGCACTGGGAACCAAACGCGGATCCGCCGTGTAAACGCCATCCACATCCGTATAAATGCAGCATCGTTCCGCATGCAGCGCGGCGGCGATTGCAACGGCACTGGTATCCGAACCGCCGCGGCCCAGCGTTGTGATATCATCATACTGGTTGACACCCTGAAAGCCTGTAACTACCACAATGCGATTGCGAGAAAGTTCACTTTCGATCCGTTCGGTATCCAGCCTGCGGATGCGCGCGCTCATATAAGCTTGGTCTGTTCGAAAGCCGGACTGCCGCCCTGTCAGGCTTATGGCGGGGCAGCCGATCGCCTCCAACGCCATTGTCAAAAGAGCCGCACTGATCTGTTCCCCCGTTGAAAGCAGCATATCCATTTCCCGCTTGGAAGGTTCGTGTGTGATTTCACCTGCTTTTTCGATCAATTCGTCTGTGGTATCGCCCTGCGCGGATACCACCGTGATCACGTCGTTTCCTTCATTGCGCCAGCGTGCAATGATCCGCGCCGCATTCAAAATGTGCTTCGTGTCTTTGACGGAACTGCCGCCGAACTTCAGTACGATCAATGCCATATCTCTCTTTCCCCCTTTGCGCTGCGTGCCTTTGCTTCGTGCATCCTTTTTTTACAACACAACCGCACCCTGCTGATCGGCCGAAAGCCGCCGCAGTTCAAACCGGCGCATTGCACGGCTTTGTGCAAGCCTTTGCTGTGCCGCGCAGAAAAACGCATCTGCGTTTTCCCGCATCACGGCAGCCAGGATCGTCGGCCCTGCCCCGCTGATGCATACGGCCGCTGCGCCGGATTCCCGCGCCGTCTGAACCACTTCGTCTGCGCCCGCGATCAAGCGCATCCGATATGGCTGATGCAGCTTATCCTGCATGGCCGTTTCCAGCAGATCGTATCGTTTTTCGCAGAAGGCTGCCGCCAAAAGTGCCGCGCGCTGCACGTTGAACACCGCATCCGCATGCGCCACACTTTCGGGCAGAACTGCGCGTGCTTTTTTTGTCAGCAGCGGAAAATCCGGAATGAACGCACCCCAGCAAAGCTCTGATCCCATTTCTTTTTTCACGGCGATCACCTGTCTGCCCTGACAGGCCGATACAACAAATCCGCCCAGGATTGCCGGCGCAGCATTATCGGGATGCCCTTCCAGCTGTACCGCAAGTTCCAGAACCTCCTGCCGGGAAAGCGGCTCGCCCAACAGCGCATTTGCCCCGATCACTCCCGCTGCGATGCATGCGCTGCTGGAACCCAGCCCACGCGCCATAGGGATCGCGTTCGTCTGCACAATCCGCATACCGCACAGCTTTTTTCCGCACAGCTCATACACCGCTCGCGCACTGCGGAAAATCAGGTTTTGTTCCGTTGTGGGAATACAAGTTCCATCCGATGCGGAAATATCAATGCGATCCCATTCCTCCATACGGGCGGTGTTATGCAGCGCCAGCGCAATGCCGCAGGAATCGAAGCCCGACCCCAGATTTGCACTGGTTGCCGGAACGCGGACAGTAACCATATGCCCCCTCCTAGTTTTTCAAATGGCGGAGAATGCTTCCAATCTGCACCCCGGCCGACTGCGCGGTGCGGCAGATCGCATTGATTTCCCGTTCGGTGATATTACGCACATTGAACATGGCTTCTCCTTCCCGCACTTCCAGCATTTCGATCGCATCTCCAAACAAATCGCGGGAAACCGCGGGCGTTGCATTCCGAAGCCGGATATAATAATCGCCCTTTTGGGGATTTTCGTATACCCCTTCAATCGGTTCGGATTCCTGCCAGAACAGGCTGTCATGGATCTGCACTCCATTTTTCAGTGCATCGATGATATCCGCTGCGATCGCACTTGCCGTGGGCAGCTTTCCGGCGCCTTTGCCGTAAAACACTACCTCGCCCAGCATATCCCCCTCTACCAGCACGGCGTTGAAGACATCCTCTACCCCCGCAAGCTGGTTTTGGTTGGGCACCAGCATGGGTTCAACACCCAATGCTGCGCTGCCGTCCTCCCAGCGCTTGGCCCATGCAATCAGATGCACTGCCGCATTCTGACGCGCAGCCTGCACCATATCCTGCACCGTGATTTCCCGTATCCCGCGCACCGGCACATTCTGCGGGAAAAACTGCCGTCCGAATGCAAGGCTTGCCAAAATAGAAATTTTACGCTGCGCATCCACGCCATCCACATCGTCCGAAGGATCGCCCGTTTCCGCATAGCCAAGGCTTTGTGCCAGGGCAAGTGCCGCATCAAACTCCATACCTTCGTGCGCCATTTTCGTCAGCATAAAATTGGTTGTGCCGTTGATGATCCCTACGATGCGCGTGATCACGTTCGCCGCAAGGCACTGATGCATCGGTGTAATGATCGGCGTTCCGCCGCCGACGCTTGCTTCAAACAAATAGCACACACCGCATCGGCGCGCAATGGCCAGCAGTTCGGCACCGTGTTCCGCCACAAGCTCCTTATTGGATGTAATGACATG
This sequence comes from Ruthenibacterium sp., assembly GCA_020025255.1. GTDB lineage: Bacteria > Bacillota > Clostridia > Oscillospirales > Ruminococcaceae > Ruthenibacterium. The sequence goes on from JAHHSK010000015.1 coordinate 15,401, forward strand.
CCGCCCGCTTTCCAGCGCGGCCTTCACATAGCGGTATGCCGGCTGTACGCCGCCGATCGTCTCGACCACTACGGAAATTTCCGGATCGCGCACAATCGGATCGATATCCTTTACAAACAGCGGTGCATCCGGATGCTGAGAAAAATCCCGGATATCGCAGATATATTTCACCTCAACCGGGCAGCCTGCGCGCCGTTCGATACTTGCTGCATTGCGCCGCAGCACCTCCAGCACACCGCTGCCGACTGTTCCAAAACCAAGGATCGCTACCTTCGCCATATCGTTCCTCCATCCATTTTGTCATAACCTTCCGGGTTCGATTCCTTTTTTATATGCCGCGCCGCACATCCACGACCGTACGCTGCTTTTTAAGCTGTTCCAGCATATCGGCAAGCGGCATGCGCATTCCCCCCGTGCGGATCGAAACGGCAACCTGTGCCGCCCCGTTTTCCGGCGCAGCCTGATTTATGGTGACAACCGAAGCCCCTGCCGCGGAAATCCCCGCCAGCAGATTCTGCAGCGCCCCCGTTTCATCCAGCAGCGTGGCATTCACCGTCAGCACTTCCTTGCTGTTTTCTGCATCGAAAATACAATCCTTATACTTATAGAATGCACTTCGCGATAAATCTGCCATTTTTGTTGCAGCCGATACATTTCGTGCTTCGCCCGAAGCCAAAAGTTCCTTTGCCCGAAGCACCTTCAAAAAAACCTCCGGCAGAACACTGACATCCACCAGCAGAAATCTTCGTTCTGTCTTACTCATTTCAAGCCTCCTGTGTTCGCAATATACATACACTTGTATGCAATGTAGCTACTATATCACATTTTTCCTTATAGGACAAGTGCTTTTTCTTTCTGCTGCATTTTGTAATTTTATTGTCATCGCTGCAGCAGACAAAACAATCCGCCTTGCTGCGCCCGTATGCAGATGCCTGTCCCCATGCATGCAATGCTCCGCAAAAAAAGCGGCCGGAACATCCATAAGGATATCCGACCGCTTTACACTATTTATGATCGCTGATTTCTCTGCCGTTTTCTGCCAAGGCGTCCGCTTATGCCGCAGGCTGCGGCTCGACATGCGCCCCGGTACAAGGGCCGCGCTGAACTCCTTTTTTGTAGTAGCCCGTTGCCGCAGGACAGCCTTCCACCGGAATATTGCCGGAAATGGTGCAGTATGCGCCCTTTTCCACTCCATCAGGCTTTGCCCACTGCAGCTTTTCGCCTTGCGCCGCCTGCGGAGTTACCGTATCCATAACCTCGCGGAATGCTCTTGCGCCCGGATGTCCTTTTCTGCCGTAAATATAATGCGGTGTATAGGAGGGCATGGGTACATTTTCGTCATATCCGTACCAGGTTGCCATAACATATTTCGGCGTCATGCCAACAAACCAAATGTCCTTGTCTTCGTTTGTAGTACCCGTTTTGCCAATCGAATCCATGACATTGGCGTCCGGATGGATCCCAACCGCAGTTCCGCCGTAATCAAACAGCACGGAATGGAGCAAGCGGTTCATAATATAGGCTGTTTCTTCGCTGATGGCCTGCGTTGTAACAATGTCCTTTTCCAAGATGACATTGCCCTGATAATCCATAACCGTTGTATAGCTGTGCAGGCTTGTCATGCGTCCGCCATTGCCGTACATCATATATGCACCCGCCAGCTGATACGGGGTAATGCCGTGATAGGTCGAGCCCAAAACCATAGGTGCCGGTGCAACGTCATAGTTGGGGTCCAACGATGTGATCCCCAGTGTATCACGCGCAAATTCAAACATGGTGCGGTATCCAACCAGATCGCCCACGCGAACCGCAACCGTATTCAGCGACCGCTTGAGTGCCTCATACACGGTTGTCAGCTTATGCGAATATCTTCCGTCCCAGTTTCTAGGCCAGTTGTGCAGCACACCGCCTTTTCCATCCGGATACGGGAATTCGTCATCCATAAACACCGAGGAATAGTTGATGCGGTCGGTTTCCAGTGCAAGCGGATATGCCGCCACGCCCTTCATGGTAGAACCGATCGGACGTTCCATCTGTGTGCCGCGGTTGAATTCACGGTCGCCGGTTTTCGCACCAAGGCCGCCTACAACACCGCACAATTCACCTTTGTAGTTGATTACCGCGCCGGCTGCCTGAGTTGTGATCGTGTGCGGTTCATCCTTCGGATTATTGGGGTCATCATAGTTTTCAATCGGGAACGGCTGCCAGTATTCCCCGCGATACCACACATCCTCCAGTGCCTTTTGAACCGCCGTATCTACCGTGCAGTAAATGCGCAGCCCGCCGTTGTGCAGATATGCGCTCGCCGCCTTGCGATCCCAGTTTTCAAGGCCAAGGGGGTTTTCCGCAACAAGATCATCGATCACCTCATTGATCACATGATCTGTAAACCAGGAATAATCCGTCTGAACTGCCGATTGCGCTGCCGCTTCCTCCGCTTTTTTGGCTTCCACCAAGGTCAGCGGCGTATCCCATGCCTGCTGCGCCTGTTCCTGTGTGATGTAGCCTTGCTGCTGCATAAACAGGATAACGTCATCGCGGCGCTTCAGGTGTTCTTCCGGATGCGTATACGGATTGAACTTGGAGGGATTTTTGGTAATGGATGCAATGCTTGCCGCTTCGGCAATCGAAACATCTGCTGCCGATTTGCCGAAATACTGGTTTGCCGCTGCCTCCACGCCTGCGATGTTGCCTGTCAAGCCTACGGTATTGAGATATGCTTCCAGGATTTCATCTTTGCTGAAACGGTTATCCAGCGCGATTGCCCGGAAAATTTCCTTCACCTTACGGGTATAGCCCGCCATACCGCTGGAATCATCTTCACCGGTAATATTTTTGATCAGCTGCTGCTCTATCGTGGATGCACCCAGCTTGCCCTTATCGCTGAGATACTTTCCCGTCAGCTTATGCACGATTTCGTTTGCAAAGGCAAGCACGCTGCGCTTGAAGCTGAAGCCCGGATGCGTACGGAAATGCTCGTCTTCCACGGCGATAAATGCATTCTGCAGATACGGGGAAATTTCATTCAGCGGCTTCCAGATACGATTTTCGATCGGGCTTTGCAGACGCTGATATTCCACCCATTCGGGCTGCCCCTGATCGTTGATCTGCTGATTGTAGATAATGGTGGTATATGCCAGTTCCAACTGCGTCAGATCCAAAAGATCTCCGTCATTTTTGGTTTCCTCTACAATAAACATGCTGATCGCGACCGCCGCAACCGAACCGATAATGATGCAGATGCACAGGCAGCTTGCAATGAAGCGCATGATCGCGGCAAAAATCTGTCCTGCTGTCTTCTTTTTCTTTTTGTGCGGAGTGCGCGAAGAGGATGTTCCCTGCGGCTGTTTGTTCTTGTTTTCGATGATGAGTCGCCTCCCAAAATTATCAACGCACATACCTGTGCGAAAGCCCAGCGCAGACGCATTGCGCCGTCCATGTACCCTCCGTCCGCTGCCGTTCCTGCTGTGCTGCGGCGGTAAATTGTATTTTCATCCGGCATTTTCAGGCTCTGATGCCCTCTTGCCGTTCTATAATGGAAACGAAACAGGCAGGCGAAATATTTCATACGCCTAAAAATGTTTCCCCATTTGCCGGGTTCCAATCCAATTACTGTATATATTATCACGTTCCCTGCCCTTTTTTCAAGGCTGCCCATTCATTTTTTTCTTTCCGCTGTGCAAATATGCGTTTTTCGGCTCAAAACTGTTTGCTTTTATCCGGTTTTCCCCTTATAATAAGGGATAACTTCAAACCTTTTTATTGTGGAGGTATCGTTTTGCAGTGCTTGGATTATCCGTTCGATTCTGCCCTGATCTTGAAAAAGAAACGCGCTTTGCGCCGTGAGCTTTCCGCCCATGAGGGCTTGGTTCCGAAAAAAATTGCCATTTTAAGCGGATCGACCGTGGGTGAAATCAAAAATATACTGGAATTGTTTTTGCTGAACGCCGGTATCCGCCCGGAATTTTATGTCAGCGATTATGCTTTGTTTTACGAACAGCTGATGTTCGATGCGGATGGTGCCCTGCGCGCCTTTGCTCCGGATGTGATCTATATCCACACCTCGGCACACAACCTTGCACAGCTTCCGCTCCAATCCGATACTCCCGAACAGGCCGAGCAAAAGTTTGCGGATGAATGTGCCCGCTGGCAGCAAATGTGGAAAGCCGCCGCGCGCTTTGGATGCCCCGTCATCCAAAATAATTTCGAGCTGCCCGGCGTGCGCATTATGGGCAGCCTGGATGCCGTAGACGTCCACGGGCGCGTGCGTTTCATCAACCGCATGAACACTATGTTATCCGAATGGGCCGCCAGCACACCGAATTTTTATCTGCATGATCTGTGCTGGTTATCCGCCAGCGTAGGCGTGGATCGGTGGTGCGCACCTGCCGCATGGTATGCTTACAAATATGCGCTGGATATCCAGTACATCCCTGTGCTGTGCCACAGCATAACGAATATCATCAAAAGCATTTTCGGGAAAAACAAAAAAGCACTGGTTCTGGATCTGGACAATACCCTCTGGGGCGGCGTGATCGGGGATGACGGCCCCGAAGGCATCGAACTTGGCCCCGAAACACCGACCGGAATGGCCTATTCCGAATTGCAGCGGTATATCAAGGAACTTTCTGATATGGGCGTGCTGCTGAATGTATGCAGCAAAAACGAAGATGCCGCAGCACGCAGAGGCTTCCAGCGTGCCGACAGTATCCTGCATGAGGACGATTTTCTCTGCTTCAAAGCGAACTGGGAGCCGAAAACCCATAACATTTCCGCCATTGCTGGCGAAATCAATATCCTGCCGGACAGCCTTGTGTTTTTGGATGACAATCCTGCCGAACGGGAAATCGTGCGCCAGCATCTGCCGGCCGTTGCGGTACCCGAGCTGACGGTTCCGGAAGAATATGTCCGCATACTTGATCGCGGCGGCTGGTTTGAACCGGTTGCCGTATCCGAAGATGACCGCCGGCGCAGCGAAATGTATCGGCAAAACGCGCAGCGCAGTGCCGCCCAGCAGTCTTTCGGAGATTACAGCGAATATCTGCGCAGTCTGCAAATGCGCTGTGAATGCGGCGCCTTTGATGCCGAACATGCCGAGCGCATCACCCAGCTCATCAATAAAACCAATCAGTTCAACCTGACTACGCGCCGCTATTCCACTGCACAGATCGAAGCGCGAATGCACGATCCCGAATATCTTACTTTATATGGACGATTGATCGATAAATTTGGCGACAACGGCATCGTCACCGCCCTGATCGGCCGAAAAAGCGAAACCGTTTTGGATATCGAGCTGTGGGTCATGAGCTGCCGTACCTTCAAGCGGGATCTTGAATACGCAATGTTTGACCGTCTGGTTGATATCTGCCGTTCTGCGGGCATCCGCACGATTATGGGGCACTATCTGCCCACTGCAAAAAACTTGTTGGTTGCTGAATTTTATGCTACAATAGGCTTTGAAAAAATCAGCGAAACCACGTCAGGCGCGGCCGATTTCCGCTATGAAATCCCCGAAGCCCGCACTCCATTGAATCAAGTCATGGACACCATATCTTTATAAAAGGAGCCTACCTCATGAACGAACAGCAGATTTTTGATACCGTACAAACGATTTTCCGCGAGAATTTTGACGATGATTCCCTTATTCTGACCCGTGAAACCTCGCCCGAAGACATCGAAGAATGGGATAGTCTGGAACAGATCAATCTCCTGACATCCATTGAAAAGCAGTTTTGCATCAAATTCACTCTGGAGGATGTACGCAGCCTTTCCAATATCGGAGATATCCTCGATCGGATCGCCCAGCTGTGCATCTGAGTGCTTTATGACCCGGCGTGCAGCCTTATGCATGCTGCCGCAGGCGCCGGTATGAGCTGAGCGCACCGCATTTTTCTTGGGTATATCATCACGGGAGGGATTCTTCATGGCTAAACACAACATTCCGCTCACATTCCGCCTTGCTGCGGCGGACGAACGCCCCGCTATTCTGCGCTTTCTGGACGAAAACTGGGGTGATAAACATCCTTTGGTTCATTTGGAGGATTTCTTTGATTTTTACTATCGGCCTTTCGGAAAAGAGGAACCGATCCAGTTTGCATTTGCCGAAGAAGCCGGCGTACCCGTCGCCATTGCCGGGTACATTCTGACAAACCGCTGCGAAACACCGGATATCTGGGTATCCATTTGGTGTGCCGTAAAAGGGCATAACGGCAGCGGGCTGGAACTTATGGCGGCACTGCCTAAGCTGACCGGTGCGCGCGTCATGGCGTGCAACAATATCCGTCCAAGCACTCTTGCGATTTACACATTTCTTGGGCACACTGCTGCGCGTCTGCCCCATTATTACCGGCTTGCCGATCAGGCGGACTATGCCGTTGCCCGCATCTCGCACAAGGAGATCCTTCCGGTTTCCGGCTCTGCAACGCTTCGGCTGCTTGCCGACGAAACAGCCCTGCGGGAAAGCGGCTATACTCCCTGTCCAGAGCATCGCCCCTACAAAGATCTATGGTATCTTACGCGCCGCTATTTCCAGTATCCACGCCAGAAATACGATGTGTGGGCTGTGGAAAATCAGAGCGGCGTATGTGGTCTGCTGGTAACGCGCTGTGTAGACGTCAATGACACCCATGTGCTGCGCATTGTGGATTATACCGGCGAGCCGGAGATTCTGCCGGAACTGGGCTGTGCGATCGACGGTTTGATGCAGCGTTTGGGTGCGGAATACGCAGATTGCTACTGCTTTGGCATTTCGGCTGAAACTATGGCGGCGGCGGGATTTTCTGAACGCACTGCGGATGACGCCAATATTATCCCGAATTATCTGGATCCGCCTGTGTATGAAAACACCGAATATTACTTCTTCACCAGTACGACTGAAAATTTCACTCTGTTCAAAGCCGACGGGGATCAGGATCGTCCGAATATCAAGGTCTGAACCAGCGTTTGCCAAGATACCGAGTTTCCCTTTTCTTTGAAACCGTTTTCCTATGTGCTGCCAAGTGACGCGCAGCACCGCGCAAACCAGAAATATTTGCAAAAAGAGCCGGCTGATCCAGCCGGCTCTTTTATCTGTTGTGTTTTTTTACACGGCTTCCTGCCATTTGTCGCAGCCGTTTTTTCGATCTTACGGATTCAACGCGCTCTTCTTAGCCGCTTTTTTTGCAAGACGCTTGCTCTTCGGCTTAGATACCGGAGCCGCCTTCGGGGCTTCTGCTTTTACTTCGGCCTTCGGGGCTTCCGCTTTCACTTCGGCCTTCGGGGCTTCCGTTTTCACTTCGGCCTTCGGAGCTTCTGCCTTCACTTCGGCCTTCGGAGCTTCCGCTTTCACTTCAGCCTTCGGAGCTTCTGCCTTCACTTCGGCCTTCGGAGCTTCCGCTTTTACTTCGGCCTTCGGAGCTTCCTCTTTTACTTCGGCCTTCGGAGCTTCTGTCTTTCTTGTGGTTTTTCGGGTGCGTGTTGTCTTTGCAGCCGTTTTCGGAGCGGCCGGTTTTTTTGCCGTCTTTTCGCTTGTTTTCTTGGGCTCTTTTACTTCCACAAATTGCCACATTTGGTTTTCGCCATCAACATCTTCCCAAATCTGGATTTTTGCCCCGTTTTCACTATTCATGCCGACAATATCCAGCACCAGGCCGGAAAGCTTTGAACGAATCTTAAAGGTGTTCGGTGCCGTTTGTTCCAGTTCCCACAGCTGATTCTCTTTTCCGATATAATCCCACTGATGCACACGGGCACTGTTTACCCGCCCTGCATTTTTTACATCCAGCACCTTACCGGAATGACGATTTTCCAGTTTATACAGGTTTTCCGCAACTTCAACAAGAAGCCACTTCTGGCTGTCTTCATTTGCATTTTCCCACAGCTGAACCGCCGCACCGCAGTCTGTATTAAAATCAGCAACTTCCAATACACGGCCATTGTGCGCAACAATCTGATAATATTTGTTCGATGCCAATTTCTTTTCGTTCATTCTTACAACAACCCCTTTTGGGAAATTATACCATAGCACACAGGAAAGTGCAATCAAACCGCTTCTTTTTCAGAGCAATATACAAGTTGAATATATACAATTTAAATTCTTTAGCCACTATGTATATTTTTTAATGTTAATTTTCCCGATTCCGCTCCACAGTAAGCGCTCCGTCGCAACGCACAAGCAAAAACGGGTCTGCCGTCCGCTCTATAAGGACAACAGACCCGTTCGGCCTAATATATTTTGGATTTTGCGCCCTGCTTGTTTTATTTCAGATATTCTTCCAAGCAAAGACCGGATTCTTTCATTTTCAGCGCCTGCTCCGTTCCTACATAGCGGTAATGCCACGGTTCATAATCCATGCCCGTTTGTGCTGTTTTATCCGAAGGATAACGCAGAATAAAGCCATATTGAACGGCATGCTCTGCCAGCCACTTTGCGCCTTTGCTCTCTGCAAATGCTGCATCTCGGCTGGGGTGATCCTCTGATACGATATCAAGACCCAGCCCGGTATTGTGATCGGATGTGCCCGGTGCGGAAGTAAAGTCGATTGCTTTCTTTTCCGCTTCTTCCCTGGAAAGATTCTTTTCTTTCATCAGCTTTTCTACACGGGCATTCCATTTTTCCGTCTGCCATTTCATGGATCGATAGCCGATCATCGGCTTCAGCTTGATTCCCTCTGCCGCTGCGGCGTCGATCATGTTTTTCAGCGGTTCTGCGATGCGTGCATCCACCTCAACGCCCGCTACCTTGGCTGTTTCCACCGCAAAATCCGCAGACAAAACGCTGCTGCGGTTTGCAAGCACCATGTACCATTCTCCGCGCGGTATTGCCTCGACCGGAACATCGGATGATGTCCCGGATTCCGTTTCGCTGCCCGGCTCCGAGGGCACGCTTGAGGTCTGTTCCGACAAGGAGCTCGAACTCGATCCGGAAGAACCCGGTTTTCCCTGTTCGTCGTTTCCTCCTTTAAATACAAAAAACAGAACGACCATAAGCGCAACCGCAATCAGCGCAAGCCAAGCAAAGATTCCGTTATTCGGACGTTTTGCCTTTCGGTGCGGCACCTCTTTCTGCGGACGATTCGCCCGCGGTGCATGCTCCTGCCGTTGTGTGGCAGAGCGTCTTGGCACATCGCGCACGCCTGTGTTTTGTTCCTCCGGCCGCTTTGAATCAAAGAAATCATCAAAGGCGCTTGTTTCGGCATCCTGCCCAAATAAATCCGAACCGCCGAATTCCGGGATATCGGCTTCACCCGAAGAAAACTCCTTAAAATCAAAAGCAATCGGTGTTGCATTTTCCGTGCCGACTCCGGGCTTTTCTGCCGGGGCGGCCGGTTTCGGCACACTCGTTTTCTCTGCTGCCTTATCCAAGGCATGATCCAACGCATGCCAATCGATCGGCTGCGGTGCCGTCTTTTTTTTCGGGGCGCGGCGCACGGGCACTTGATTGGGCAGCTGCGATACCGTCCCCGCGTCACCGGCTTTCTGTTCTTCTCCCATAAGTGCGCTGAATACTGCCGCCCCGATATCCTTTTCCTTTTCCGAACGCACCGGCGCAGCTTTTGCAGCATCCTGCACCGGGGCTGCACTCTCAGGCGGTTTCACGGGATCCGGCTTCGGCGTACCGACCGGCACAAAGGCTACGGTTGCCTGTGTTTCCTGCCGTTTGATATCTGCCGGCGTAAAAGCCAAAGTCGGCTCATCTTTTGCTGCGCGGATCGGCTTTACCGGCAGCGGATCGGCCGCGGGCTGCGCAACGGGATCGGCCTGCATCGGCTGCGGAGCCGGCCGTTTCGGCATTTCCTGCGCAGGCGGCACCGGTGTGATCCGCGGTGCTTCTTGGCGGACCGCTTCCTGCTGCGGCCGCGGCTCGCTGTGCGGCTCTTCCTCAAAGCCGAAGGAAAGCGGCTGATACCCGTTCAGCACATTGGAACGATCCTTTGATGCCTTTTCCATGGGCTTTGTTGCACTGATGTCCTCCGTTTCGTTCCGCGCAGCCGTTTTTTTCTCATTTCCGAAATCAAAAGCAATCGTGGCATCCGAAGCATCCCCGCCTGTGGTGCCGAATGGGTCGGAAGTGCCAAAATCGAACGGATTTCCTTGCGGTTCATCCGGAAGATCAAAACGCACATCCGCGTCTGCCGGTACTGCTTGCGCAGGAGCTTTCGTTTCCGATTCCGAAAGTGCCGCGAAATCAAACTCCGCCTGCGTGTTCCACTCCATATTTTTTTCAAGCGCATCAAAATCGAATTCTTTTTTCCGGGCTTGTGTGTCGTCCTGCGTAAAAGCAAATCCCTTCATGGATGCATCCGGCTCCTGTTCCAAAACACCGAAATCCAATTCCTGCACTGCAATGGGTTGTGTATTTTCTTTTTTGTTTTCGTCCATGAGATCAAACGGAACGGTTGTCTGATTTTGTGCTGCTGTTTTTTGCGGAAGATCAAAAAATGCGGCATCCATAGGTGCCTGGCGTTCCGGTTCTTCTTCAAATCCAAAGGAAAGCGGCTGATATCCACCCGTCGGCATCTCTTGCGGGAACCATTCCGACCCTTGCTCCAGTGCATCGAAGCTGCCATCCCGAACCGGCAGTTCAAATGCCGACGCTTCTTCTGCTTTGCCGCCTTTCTGTGCAAAAGAAGTGCTCTGTGCATAACCGGTTGTCTCTTTTTCCTCCTGCGGGTTTTCCATGGCAAAAAAATCCATTGTCATAGAGGAATCCAGAACATTCTTCGGTTCAGGCCCTGTAGGCACAGAATGTTCCTGAGACGGTTTTTTCCCCGATTCAGTTTCATCCTGATATTCACGTCCGGAAAAGAAATCCATAGTAGGCAAAAACAACACCGCCTTTTCATTTTTCATGGGTGAAAAGAGCCTGCCGCTTGCACGCACAGCTTTTCTTTGTATTTCCTCACCCCTGCTATATAGCATATATTTTAACCCATCCCACGCACATACGCAAGTGCGCAGGCTCGAAAAAAACATTTTCCGTACGAAGTATGAAGATTTTTTTAATTTTACAAAAAAGGCTTGCAGTTTTTATCGGTTTGGTGTATGCTGAATTAGCACTCAATGAATATGAGTGCTAAAAGTTTGGGAGGCATGGCAGCAATGGCTAAAAAACAATTCAAAGCAGAGTCAAAAAGACTTCTGGATATGATGATCAACTCCATTTACACACACAAAGAGATTTTTCTGCGTGAACTGGTCAGCAACGCAAGCGACGCCATCGATAAGCTGTATTTTCGCAGCCTGACAGACGATTCTGTGAAGCGCAACAAAAATGATTTTGTCATTCGGCTGAATCTTGACCGTGACAACCGCACCCTTACGGTACGCGACAACGGCATCGGCATGACAAAGGAAGAGCTGGAGCAGAACCTTGGCACCATTGCCAAAAGCGGAAGCTTTGATTTCAAAAAAGAAAACCAGACAGACGGCAAGGTCGATGTGATTGGACAGTTCGGCGTCGGTTTTTATTCGGCATTCATGGTTGCCGAACGCGTTACGGTGCGCAGCCGCGCTTTCGGTGCACAGGAAGCATGGGAGTGGGATTCCACCGGTGCATCCGGCTATACGATCGAACCGTGTGATAAGCAGGACGTCGGTACGGAAATCATCCTTGTGATCAAAGAAAACGAAGCGGAAGAATCGTATGATGAATTCCTTGATGATTGGCGGATTGCAGAAATCGTGAAGAAGTATTCCGATTACATTCGCTGGCCGATCAAGATGATGCGGGAAAAGAGCCGCCCGATCGAAGGCACCGATAAGGATGAGGAAGGGCATTACAAAGCACCGGAATACGAATCGTATACGGAGGATGAAACGCTCAACAGCATGGTTCCGATCTGGAAGCGCGATAAAAAGGATGTCACGGATGAGGAATACGCCGAATTTTATAAATCCAAATTCGGGGATTATTCCGAGCCTGCCCGGATTATCCGCAGCAAGACAGAAGGCACCGCAACGTTCCATTCCCTTTTGTTCATTCCTTCCCGCACTCCGTACAACTTCTATACAAAAGAATATGAAAAAGGGCTGCAGCTGTATTCCAGCGGCGTTCTGATCATGGATAAGTGCGCGGATCTTCTCCCCGATCACTTCAGCTTTGTGAAGGGTCTTGTCGATAGCGAGGACCTCAGCTTGAATATCAGCCGTGAAACGCTGCAGCATGACAGCCAGCTGCGTTTGATCCGCTCGACGCTGGAACGCAAGATCAAAAACGAGTTAACCGCTTGGCTGCGCAATGACCGTGAAAAATACGAAGAATTTTTCAAGAACTTCGGCCTGCAGCTGAAAATGGGCTGCTATTCCTCTTACGGAATGAACCGTGATCTGCTTCAGGATCTGCTTTTGTTCCACAGTGCAAAAGAAAACAAGTATGTAACCTTGCGGGAATACTACGAAGCAATGCCGGACGATCAAAAATATATCTATTATGCAGCCGGCGAAAGCATCGAACGTCTTGCAAAACTGCCAAGCGCCGAACGTGTTTTGGATAAAGGCTATGATATTCTGTATTTGACGGATGATGTAGACGAATTCCTGCTTCGCATGCTGAATTCTTACGGCGACAAAGAAAAGGAAAAGGAATTCCGAAATATCACCTCCGATGATCTGGGGCTGGATACCGAAGAGGAAAAGGAAGAAACCAAAGCCAAAAACGAAGAAAATAAAGCGCTGTTCGACGCCATGAAGCAAGCGCTGGGCGATAAAGTTACCGAAGTGCGCCTTTCTTCGAATTTGAAAAGTCACCCTGTCTGCCTGACCAGCAGCGGGCCGCTTTCTCTGGAAATGGAAAAGGTTCTCAACAACATGCCCTCTCAGCCGGAAAAAATCAAAAGCGAAAAGGTTCTGGAAATCAACGGAACCCACGATGTTTTTTCCGCCCTGCGCCGGCTGTTTGAAGAAAACGATACCGAAAAGCTTGGTATTTACAGCGATATCCTGTATAATCAGGCACTGCTTATGGAAGGCCTTTCGATTGAAGACCCGGTGGCGTATGCCAACAACATCTGCAAGCTCATGGTCTGATGTCTCTTGAACCGCTTGCCGACAGCCTGAAGGCTGTCCTTACCCTTAGATGAAAGACGAAAAAGCCGAAGCACCTGCTTCGGCTTTTTTCTTTTCCTTATCCTTATGCCGCCGCCCTTATACCCATGCATTTCCATGTGCAAAGTAATGGATGCAGCCGAAACCGGGCAAAACCGTTATATCAATCGGCAGATAATCGCCATACCGACCGATACCGCAAAGGCAGCGATCGCAAAACCTGCCACCAGCAGAAATTTCTGATACGGACGTTTTCCTTCTTCCCGAGCCTGTTCAATTTCAGACAGGGATTTTCCCTCCGTAAAGGCAATGATTTCTTTATAGGTTTGAATTTTGTGCTTTTTCTTGTATTGCTCCACACGAATCCCATAATAAAGCCCCGCTGCAGCAATCACTCCCCAAATCCCCCAGCCGATCCCGCCGAGCAGCTCGCTCAGAGGAATCGGCAAAACAAGCATCATGATAAACAGCACGGTAAAAATCGTGCTGTCTCTCTGAAACACGGCTTGCTCCTGTTCATTGATTTCCCGTTTCATCATGGTTACATCTCCTTTGATCAGTTCATCGATGGAGATTCCAAACACTTCACTCAGCATCCGCAGGCTGTTGATATCGGGATATGTCTTGTTGTTTTCCCAGTTGGAAACGGATTGCCGGGTCACAAAAATTTTCTCTGCCAGCTGCTCTTGAGAAAGTGAAAGCGCATTGCGATGCTCCTTGATTTGTGCGCCTAGATTCATGTTCTATCCCTCCATTCGTCAAACCGATCTTAACAGAGTCTGCGCTCCATTTGCAATCAAACATACTTTGCATTGCCGTTTTTGCCGATGACCAATCGATTTTACATAGGAAACGGCCCCAAAAAAAGCAGAAACCCGTGCGTTTGCTCTGCACTTTGTTGTAAACGAGTTCGTATTTCGCTGCTTGCCATTTTAGCACCGCCGGCGCTGCGATTCAGACTTTTTTGCCGGAAAAGCCGCAAAAAGCAGGGGCGATCCTTCCGAATCACCCCTGCTTTTTGATTTCTGATGTGGTTCCACACGGCCAGACCTGCAACGCATTTTGCGTGCTGAAATTTACTGATCAGTCACGGGCAAAGAACCCTGCATTGGAACGATCTGCTTTCGCTTCAACGGGTTTCGTTACGGAGCGATCGTGGAAACATCATTCTTCAGCATAACGTCGTGGCTGCCGCCTTCCACAATGCTGGTGGAGGAAACAACAGTCAAACGTGCTTTTTCCTGAAGTTCCGGAATCGTCAATGCGCCGCAGTTGCACATCGTACTTTTCACCTTGGCCAGCGTTACCGAAACGCCATCCTTCAGTGCACCGGCATACGGCACATAGCTGTCAACGCCTTCTTCAAAGCTCAGCTTCTTTGCGCCGCCCATATCATAACGCTGCCAGTTGCGGGCGCGGTTGGAACCTTCGCCCCAATATTCCTTGACGTAGGTGCCGTTGATGCGCAGCTTGTGCGTCGGGCTTTCATCAAAGCGGGAGAAATAACGTCCCAGCATCACGAAATCTGCGCCCATAGCCAGAGCCAGCGTGATGTGATAATCGTGAACGATGCCGCCGTCGGAGCAGATCGGCACATAAATGCCGGTTTCCTGGTAATATTCATCGCGCGCCTTTGCCACTTCGATAACTGCCGTAGCCTGTCCGCGGCCAATGCCCTTTGTTTCACGGGTAATGCAGATCGAACCGCCGCCGATGCCGATCTTAACGAAGTCTGCGCCGGCCTCGGCAAGGAAGCGGAAGCCTTCGCGGTCTACTACGTTGCCGGCACCGACCTTGACCTTGTCGCCGTATTTTGCACGGATCCAGCTGATCGTGCGGCTCTGCCATTCCGAGAAGCCCTCGGAAGAATCGATGCACAGAACATCCGCGCCTGCTTCCACCAGTGCGGGAACGCGCTCGGCATAATCGCGCGTATTGATGCCTGCACCCACCATGTAGCTCTTGTTCTGATCCAGCAGCTCGTTTACATTTTCCTTATGGGAATCATAATCCTTACGGAAAACCATGCATTTCAAATGCTGATTTTTATCGATCAGCGGCAGGGAGTTGATCTTGTTGTCCCAGATGATGTCGTTTGCTTCCTTCAGCGTGGTTTCCTCATCGGCAACAACCAGCTTTTCAAACGGCGTCATAAATTCGCTTACGCGCACATCGGTGCTCATGCGGGAAACGCGGTAATCGCGGCTTGCCACGATGCCCAGCAGCTTTCCGTTTGCTGTGCCATCATCCGTAACGGCCACAGTGGAATGTCCCGTCTTTTTCTTCAGCTCAAGGATATCACCAAGCGTAGCGTCCGGGCGCACGTTGGAATCGCTGACAATAAATCCTTTCTTGTAGCTCTTCACGCGTGCAACCATTGCCGCCTCATCCGCAATCGACTGGGAACCGTAGATGAAGGACATTCCGCCTTCTTTCGCCAGTGCAATCGCCATTGTATCATTGGAAACCGACTGCATGATAGCCGATACCATCGGAATATTCATCGTAATCGGGCATTCTTCCTCGCCTTTTCGATAACGCACCAACGGTGTTTTCAGGCTTACTGCAGAAGGAATGCATTCCGAAGACGAATATCCGGGCACCAGCAAATATTCGCCGAATGTACGAGAGGGTTCCGTAAAGTAAGTCGCCATAATGATCTCCTTTTCTATATGTTTTGTTTATTTTATTTATCATATCATACCAGCAGCAAAAACGCCAACCTTTTGCACACAGAAAATGCGACGACTTTCGAGCAGAAATGTGGGCAAGTAGCACAAAACGGTTCCGTACGCAGCATACGGAACCGTTTTGTGACGTGAAATGGAGTTGAGAAAAAGCTGTACAGCACCCAAAACCAAAGTTTTCTGAATAAAACCCTGATAGGAGGAAAGGGTCTGTACCCGATGAAAAAAGTTTCTTTGCATTCAAGCCTTGTAACTTTCTTGCAATCAAATTGTAACTCTTTTGAAACCTTTTGTCAATACTGTTTTCGTAACTTTTTGTAACTATTTGCTTTCCTTGTCTTCATTTTCCCTATTTTGTGTCGCATTCAGCGTCAAATCCGCTTCAAAGTGACGGGTTTTTCCCTGTTTGCCGCAAAAGTACCAACGATGCGCCTGCGTTTGCGCTTGCTCCAGCTGAAACGATTCCCCCATGGGAACCTCTTGATGATACAAAATAACGAGGCGGCTTACGCTGTGTGCCAGCATGCTTTCCAGCGGCACAGCATCACAAACAATATCCGCATATACTGTATTATTCAAATGCCGGTTCCGGTCGCATCGTGTATAAAGTGCTGTCTGCATCCCACAGGGCTGTGTTTCTGCCTTCACGACCGAAAGATCCAGCGTCTTTTCGCACGGCACGGCAAAAACATTCGGAAAGCCCTCCGGCGCGCAGCGCAGGATTCGCCGCGTTTTGGTATCCACCAGCACCCAGCGGCTGTCGGATGCACAAAGCAGGGTTCCATCCATCGCTTGCAGCTCGGTATAGCGGTTATACACGGCGCGCCGCTCCGGCGAAGGATGCGTTATCAGCCGAACGCTCTGCCCCGCTTTTGCCGGAAGATAAAATTCCGCTGCCTGCTTTGCCAGCAGAAACGCCGTATTCGTCCGCTGATACACCTCTTGCGTCAAGCCCAGTGATGTGCACTGATCCGTTGCAATTTGCTGCACTCTGCGCAGAAAAGCCCCCGGCATCATATGCCCATGCACATCGCACTCGCGTTCTGTTATGATAAACTCTACCGAATATTCTCCTTTTTTATCCATACCTTTTTCCCTCTTGTTTTTCTTTTTTCTATCATAGCACATTTTTCGGCATTTTTCTTGGTGTCATAGATTTTTAACATTTTTTAAGCAGAATAATGTTATAATTTTTTATATCAATTACTATGATTTACAATCATATTTTTATGGAACAGGTTATTTATGGAACAAAAAAAGCTTTTATTGATTTATAACCCCGCTGCCGGCCGCGGGCGGGTGACGCGCTGCCTTTCTGCTATCCTTCAGAAATTCTGCGCTGCCGGATACGAAACAACTGTTTACCCGCTTATCAGCGGACTGCACGCCGAAAGCATTCTGAAAGACACTGCCCAACAGGATTATGACCTTGTTGTATGCTGCGGCGGCGATGGCACTCTTCACCACACGCTCAACGGACTTATGAAAATGTCAAAACGTCCGCATCTGGGCTATATCCCCTGCGGCAGCACCAATGACTTTGCCGCGTCACTCAATCTTCCGCGTGATCCGGAAAGTGCTTGTGATGCTATTGTAAACGGCAATCCGAAGCCCTTGGATATCGGCAATTTTTCGGGCGAATACTTTTGCTATGTTGCTGCCTTCGGTGCATTTGCGGCGGTTTCCTACGAAACACCGCAAAATGTAAAAAATGCCGTTGGGCACCTTGCTTATATCATCGAGGGGATCAAGCAGCTTCCTTTCGGGCAGAAATTTCCGGCTCGCATTGAGGTGGACGGGGTCATTTATGAGGAAGACTTCCTGTTCTGTTCCATTTCCAATTCCACATATATCGGCGGCTTTGCGTTGGATAAATGCGTTGATGCCGATCTGCATGATGGCAAATTTGAAGTGCTGCTCATCCGCGCACCGGAAAGCATCGTTGAGGGCAACAATATCATCGCCCATTTGCTGGCACATGATTTCAATAACGAATACATTCATCTGCTGCATGCCGATACGGTGAACGTTCATTCAGCAGAACCTCTTGCCTGGACATTGGATGGCGAATTCGGCGGCAGCGTGTGTGACGCCGCTATTTCGGTAAGCAGCGGTGCCGTAAATATCATTCTTTGAAGCATCCCACCCCGCTTACAGTGGTTGGAACATCCGAATACTTTATACAAAAAAGGCCCTGTTTTGCGCACTGCGCACACAAAACAGGGCCTTTTTTCTGTCAGGGTGTTCTCATTCCCGGTACATGCCCGGGAATGAGAACGTATTTTATTTTCTCCCTTTTTCCGAATTGGGGTTTATCTACAAG